>CAYQYG010000113.1:0-8733 GCA_964421485.1 uncultured Polyangiaceae bacterium
CGCCCGTGCCCGCGCCCGTGCCCGCGCCCGTGCCCGCGCCCGTGGCCGCGCCCGTGCCCGCGCCCGTGCCCGCTCCCGCTCCCGTGGCCGTGGCCGCGCCCGCGCCCGCCGCCGTTCCCGTTCCCGCCGCCGTTCCCGTTCCCGCCGCCGTTCCCGTTCCCGCTGCCGTTCCCGTTCCCGCCCCCGTTCCCGGCTCGGTTCCCGCCGCCGCCTGGCGTTCCGCCCTCCCCCGCGCCACGCGCTCGAGCTCCGCCGCGAGCGCCCCCGCCGTCGCCAGCCCCGGAACGAACCCCTCGAACGGCGCCGTCTCTCCCGATCCCGGCCGCGCGGGCGCCGCATCCCTCAGATCCCGCCGGCCCGCTGGACCGCGCACAGGCGCCGGCTCCCACGCCCCCGTCTGCCCGGTCGCCGTACGCTTGCCCATATGTCCAGGGGTAGCGCACGCCACGGGTAAAAGAAATCCACAATCGTTCGCAAGTATCGAGAATCAGATGTCATTCCGGATGGGCCGGGAAAATTCTCACGGCCCGGCGCGCGGACGAACAAAAGAGTAGGGTGAGGGGTGGCAGCCGGTGCCGGTTGCCATCCTCGGTCGGGTACCCAACGATGCCGCGTCCGGCAGCGAGCGGGGACCGGCGGGGGTCCTGTCGCTCGGCCACGAGGAGCCCGCTCACCCATGAAACCCTCGGATTCGGTTGTTCGCGCCATCACTCGAGACGGCGCGTTTCGCGTCATCACGACCCTCACCTCGGACACCGTGCGCGGCGCGGTGGCCGCGCAGAGCGCCTCGGGGGAGACCGCGCAGCGGCTCGGCGAGCTGATCACGGGGGCCATCCTCGTCAGGGAGAGCATGGCGCCCACGCTCCGGGTCCAGGTCATCGTCAAGAGCGCCGCGGGGCGCGGCAGCTTGCTCGCGGACGCGCACCCGGACGGGACCACTCGAGGGCTCGTCAACCTGGGGCAGGGGCGCGGCGAGGTCGACATCGGCCAGGGGTCGCTGCTGCAGGTCATGCGCACGCTGCCCAACGGCGCGCTCCAGCAGGGGGTCGTCGAGGTCCCGGCGGGCGCCGGGATCTCCGGGGCGCTCATGGCTTACATGCAGGAGTCGGAGCAGGTCGTGTCCATGATCGCGGTCACCACCATGCTCGATCCGGGGGGCGTGGGGCGGTCGGCGGGGTACATGGTGCAGCTCCTGCCCGAGGTCGGGCGCGGGCCGCTCATGGTCATGACCGAGCGGCTGCGCGATTTCGAGCGGCTCGATCGCGTGCTCGCCGACGAGGGCGCCTCGGCGGACGGGCTGCTCGACGAGCTGCTCTACGGGATGCCGTTCTCCCGGATCGAGAGCTCGCCCCTCTCGTTCTCCTGCCGGTGCAGCCAGCTCCGCGTCGTCGCCGCGCTCTCCACGCTGCCGCGCGCCGAGATCGAGGAGATGGTCCAGGCCGGCAAGGTGCTCGACATCCGCTGCGACTACTGCGGGCGCGACTACCAGGTCTCGCCCGGGCAGCTCCGGTCGCTGCTCACCACGAGCTAGCTCCCGGCGAGGACTGACTCAGTCCTCCGGCGGCGGGCCGGCGGCGCGGGCGAGCTGATCGGCGCGGACCGAGGCCGGATCGAAGCGCTGCGCGGCCTCCAGCATGCGCGCCATCGCGTCCTCGAACGAGGGGCTATCGGCGGAGCGGGACAGCGGGTTCACGCGGGCGACCACGACCGAGCGGAGGAACGGGCTCTCCAGGCCCCGCGCGCGGAGCGCGTCCACGGCCTTCGAGACCGCGTCGTCGATCGCGAGCAGCGCCTCGGCGCGCGCCTTGCGGATCTCGAGCGCGCGGGGGAGGCGGTCCTCGAGGAACACGTCGAGCTGGCGGAGCAGCGGCTGGTACGCGCCGCCCGAGAAGCGCGGGCGCGCCTCGTAGCAGAAGCCGAGCGTGACGAGCCAGGGCTCCTCGAGCTCCAGGTCGAACGCCCTCTCGGGCCACGGGTTCTTCTCCGCGAGCGAGCGGGCCATGCGCACCGCCTCGATCGAGCGCTCCCGGACGTTGTGGGCCTTCTCGGTGTTCAGCGCGAGGATGCGGTACGCGATGAGCTCGTCGGCGAGCACCAGCGCGACGATCGTCTTCGCGCCGAGCCTCGTGAGCGCGCTCCGGCGGTGATTGCCGTTCGGCGTCCAGTAGATCCCCTCCGGCCGGCGCACCGCGATGATCGGATCGAGGTAGCGCTGGATCCTGCCGATCACGTCCCCGAGCCGCGCGACGTGGCCCTCCGAGAGGTCGCGCTGGAAGGGCGTGGGCTCCACGCGCTCGAGCGGGAGCGCGGCGAGCACCGTCCACGCGCCGCCGATCGGCTCGCGGTAGGTCGCGATCGCGGCGCCGCCGTCCGCCTCGATCGCCTGCGCCAGCGCGGCGACCTCGGTCGGCGGCGATCGCATGGTGAGCTCCCTGGGCGCGAGCCCCACCGAGCTCGCCTGCACCGCGGGCGCCGGCTCCTTCTTCACCCGCGGGGCCGCCCTCCGCGGCGCGCGCGGGGCGCGCGGGGCGCGCGGGGCCTTCGCGCCCCCCGCGGCGCCGTTCGCCCCGGCTTCACCGGCCCCTTCGCCGCTCTCCCCGGTCCCCGCCTCGCTCTTCTTCCTGGCCATGGCGCACGATACCACCTCGGCCGTCAGGGGTGCGCTATCGGCAGCTCCCCCGCGCCGGGCAGGGTGGGCCCGAGATCGAAGCGGCGCTCCACGCAGCCATAGGCCGTCGGCACGAGCTCGATCACCGTGTGCAGCGGGATCGGCAGCGTCGGGCAGGTCTGCGGCGGCTGGTCCATCAGGTACGCGTAGAGCGCGCGCAGCACGGCCTGGTGCGAGATCACGAGCACGGGCGCGTGCTGGCGCTCGAGCTGGATGATCAGCGGCTCGAGCCGCTGGATCACGTCCTCGTACGACTCGCCGCGCGGGTATCGATAGCGGAACTTGTCGGCCGCGCGCGCGGCGAACACGTCGGGCATGCGCTGGCGGATCTCGTCGTAGGTCATGCCCTCGCACACGCCGGCGTCGATCTCGTCGAGCGCGCGCCACGCGATCGGCCGGGTCGTGATCGGCCGCGCGGTCTGCACGGTGCGGCGCAGCGAGCTCGTCCAGACGGTGATCTCCTCCTCGGGGGCGGGCCGGCCCTCACCCGCCGCGGGCGCCGCGGGCGGCGCCGGCGCGAGCGCGCGCGCCCGCTCGCGGATGAACGCGGCGAGGCTCCGCGCATAGTCCTCGCCGGCGGGGCTCAGGTCCGAGTCGCCGCCGAGCAGGCCCGCCTGGTTGAACACGCTCTCGCCGTGGCGCGTGAGCCAGATCGGCCGCGGCGTGATCTGCGGGTTCATGAGCAGCGGCACGAGCCGCGCGGGCACGTAGCCCTGGATGCGGTTCAGGACGACCTGCCGGCCCACGTCGATGATCTTGATGTAGCTCTTCTCGGGGTCGCCCAGCGGCTCGTAGGCGCGCGCGTAGTAGGCGATCCTCGCGCGGAAATCGCGGACCGCCTCCTCGGCGTCGACGCCCTCGTAATCGGGCGAGCGGAGCTTCGTCTCCCGGACGTTCGTGTCGATGATCGCCTCGTCGTTGCAGATCGACTCGATGAACACGACCGGATAACCGCTCGCCTTGCACCGGTCGCGGACGAGGTTCCGGCGGGTCTGGGTGCTGTTCGTGGCGTCGTAGATGGCCACCTCGCCGCCGTCCGCGAGCCAGGCCGTCATGTCGTCCATCGCGGCCATCGCCATCTCGAGCAGCGCCTGCCGCCCCTCCGGGTTGTCCGGATCGAAGAAGCGGGCCGGCTGCTGCGTGCCGAGGTGCGTGCGCCGGTAGCTGCCCACGTTGAACACGCGCGTCGGGTGGCCCAGCCAGGAGAGGTAGCGGCAGATCTTCCGGGCGATCGAGGTCTTCCCACGGGCTGGCAGGCCCACCATGGCGAGGACGAGCTGCGAGGTGTCGCGAACGTGAACGACCATCAAGCCTCCTGAACGATGCGCGGCGCGGGGCGCATTCTGTACGAAGCGCGACGACACGAGAAGGGACCGCGTCGGGGCGCGGCCGCGTGGAGCGCGAGATCCGCCACGCAGCCGGCCATGCGGGGCTTGTCTTCGACGTGGCGGGGTAGGACGATGGATCGCCGTGACCGCCGAAGCGAGGACGGAGGGCGTCGTGATCGCCGGGCGGTACGAGCTCCTGCACCTCGCCGGCTCGGGGGGCATGGGCGTCGTATGGCGGGCGCGGGACCGCGGCAGCGGGCAGACCGTCGCCCTCAAGCTCACGCTGCGGGGGACAGAGGACGAGATCGCGATGCTCGAGCGCGAGGCGGCGCTGCTCGCGGCGGTCGATCACCCGGCGATCCCGCGCCACGTCGACCACGGCGTGGCCGAGGGGGGCGCGCGGTACCTCGCGATGGAATGGCTCCGCGGCGAGGACCTCGCCGGCCGGCTCGCGCGCGGTCCGCTCGACGTCCAGGCGACGCTCGAGCTCGGCTGCCGGATCGCGGACGGGCTCGCGGCGCTGCACGCGCGCGGCATCGTCCACTGCGACCTCAAGCCCGCGAACGTCTTCCTCCCCGCCGGCACCGACGCCGTGAAGCTGCTCGATCTCGGCGTCGCCCGCCGGGACGGCGCGGCGCGCAGCGTGGCCGACAGCGGGCTCGTCGGCACCCCGTTCTACATGGCGCCGGAGCAGGCGCGCGGCGAGGCCACGCTCGACGGCCGCGTCGACCTGTACTCGCTCGGCTGCATCCTCTTCGAATGCCTCGCCGGCCGGCCGCCCTTCCTGGCGTCGAGCCCCGTCGCCGTGCTCGCGAAGGTCCTCTTCGAGGATCCGCCGCTCCTCTCCGATCTGCGCGGCGGCGTGCCCGCCGCCGTCGAGGCGTTCATCGAGTACCTGCTCGCGAAGGACCCCGCCTCGCGCCCGCCAGACGCGCGGAGCGCCGCGAGCTGGCTCCAGGACCTCCTCCAGGAGGCCGGCGGGGCCCTGCCCTCGCGGGCCGTCGCCTCGATCACGCGCAACGAGCGCAGGCTCGCCAGCGTCGTGCTCGCCACGGAGGCGCCGCCGGACGAGCTCCGCATGGACAGCACGCTCGCCGTCGCCGCGCGGCCCGCGCGCCCGCGCGTCGATCTGCACGAGCTCGCCGCCCGCCACGGCGCGAAGCTCGAGATCCTCGCCGACGGCTCGGTCGCGGCGCTGCTCACCGGCTCGGAGGCGCCCACGGACCTCGCGACCTCGGCCGCGCGGTGCGCGCTCGCGCTGCAGGCCCTCTTGCCCGAGGCCCGCGTGGCCCTCGTGACGGGCTGGGAGGTGTTCACCGGCACGCAGCCGCTCGGGCGCGTCATCGATCGCGCCGCGGACCTGCTCCACGCGCGCGCGGGCGCGGCCGGGCGCGCGCTGCTCGATCCGATGACGGCCGCGCTGCTCGACGAGCGCTTCGTCCTCGAGGGCGCGGACGAGGCGCCCGCCCTCGCCGGCGAGCGCGAGATCGAGGGCGAGGTGCGCCGCCTGCTCGGCAAGCCAGCCCCGTTCCTCGGCCGCGATCGAGAGGCCCTCGTGCTCGAGGGCCTGCTCGACGAGTGCGCCGGCGAGCCCGCGGCGCGCGCGGTCCTGATCACGGGCGCGCCGGGCGTGGGCAAATCGCGCCTGCGCGACGAGCTCGTCCGGCGCGCGCGCGCGCGGAGCGACGGCGTGGAGATCTGGATCGCGCGCGGCGATCCGATGCGGCAGCGCGCGCCCTTCGGCCTGCTCTCGCAGCTCCTCCGGCGCGCCGCGGGCCTCTCGGACGGCGAGCCGATCGAGCAGCGCCGCCAGCGGCTCGCGGCCCGCGTCGCCCACCGCGTGGAGCCCTCGAGCCGGCGGCGCGTCACGGAGTTCCTCGGCGAGGTGACCGGGACCCCGTTCCCGGCCGGCGAGAGCCCGCAGCTCCAGGCGGCCCGCGCGGATCCGATGCTGATGGGCGATCAGATGCGCCGCGCCTGGCTCGACTTCCTCGAGGCCGAGTGCGCCGCGCGCCCGGTGGTGCTCGTGCTCGAGGACCTCCAGTGGGGCGACCGGCCGACCGTCGATTTCGTCGACGCCGCGCTGCGCGTGCTCGAGGATCGCCCGCTGCTCGCGCTCGCGGTCGCGCGCGCCGAGATCTCGGAGGCGTTCCCCGCCCTGTGGGCCGAGCGCAACGTCACGACGCTGCAGCTCGGCAAGCTCTCCCGGCGCGCGTGCGAGCAGGTGGTGCTCCACGCGCTCGGCCCCGACACGCCGACCGAGCAGGTGGCCCGGCTCGTGGACCGGTCGGGCCAGAACCCCTTCGTGCTGGAGGAGCTCGTGCGCGCCGTCGACGAGGGCCGCGGCGACGAGGTCCCCGGGACGGTGCTGGCGATGATGCAGGCGCGCCTCGCGTCGCTCGATCCCGAGTCGCGCCGCATCCTGCGCGCCGCGAGCCTGTTCGGCGAGGTCTTCTGGCGCGGAGGCGTGGCCGCCCTGCTCGGCGGCGCGGCGGACCTCGACGCGCGCCTCGCCGAGCTCGCGCGCCGCGAGTGGCTCTCGCGCCGCCCCGGATCGAAGTTCCGCGGCGAGGCCGAGTACGCGTTCCACCACGGCCTGCTCCGCGAGGCCGCCTACGGGATGCTGCCCGAGGAGGACCGCCAGGCCGGCCACCGGACCGCGGGCAGCTGGCTCGCCGGCGCGGGCGAGACGGATCCGATGGCGCTGGCCGTGCATTTCGATCGCGGCGGGGACCAGGCGCGCGCGCTCGGCCATTATCACGCGGCCGCGCAGCAGGCGCTGGGCGGCAACGACCTCGCGGGCGCGATCGAGCGCGTCGAGCGCGCCATCACCTGCGGCGCGGCCGGCTCCAGGCTGGGCGAGCTGTTCCTGATCCGGGCCGAGGCGCACCGCTGGCAGGGGAGCTTCGCCGAGGCGCGGCAATGGGCGGCCGCGGCGCAGGAGATGCTCCCGATGTGCAGCGAGGGCTGGATCTCGGCGCTGCGGGAGGAGCTCGCCTCGCTGCTCGACACCCACGAGCAGGGGCGGATCCTGGAGCTGGCCGACGTCATCGAGGGGCTCTGGGCGAGCCCGGCGAACGTCGGCCGCGCGCTGGTGGTCGCCACCACCTGGATCGCGATCCGGCTCAACATGCTCGCCCTGCACCGTCGAGCCGAGCCGTTCCACGACCGGCTCGACGGCGTGGAGACGCTATTCGCCTCGGAGCCCATCACCCAGGCTCACCTGGCCATGCGGCGCGCCTTCCACCTGGGGATCCAGCTCAATGACATGGCCGCGTGCGGCGAGGCGCTGCGCGTCGCCGGGGAGCACTTCGAGCGCGCCGGAGACCTGCGCGGCGCCTATCAGGTGCGCGTCAACCTCGGGCACGTGTACAACGAGCTGGGCGCGCACCTGGACAGCATCGAGCTCCTGTCTCCGCTCTTCGCCGACTCCAAGCGCCTCGGGCTGTGGAACGTCGCGGCGGTGGCGATGAGCCACCTCAGCAAGGCCCACCTCGCGCTCGGCCGGTTGACGGAGGCCGAGATCGCGGCGCACAAGGCCGTCGAGGCGTTCCGCCAGCAAGGCGACGAGCGGATGGGGGCCGTATCGCGAGCCTACCTCGCGCTCGTGCTGAGCGCGTCCGGCGCGCACGGGCAGGCCGAGCAGGAGGCCCGCGAGGCCGTGGCCGCCCTCGGGAGCGTGCCGACGCTCGAGCCGTTCGCGCTCGCCGTGCTCGCGAGGGTGCTGCTCGGCGCCGGGCGCGTCGAGGGAGCGCTCGAGCCCGCGCGCCGCGCCGTGGCATCCGCCGCCGTCGCGGAGGAGGGGGAGACGCTGATACGCCTGGTCCACGCGGAGGCGCTGGAGGCCGTCGGCGAGCGCGCCGGGGCCCGCGAGGCCATCACCGCGGCCCACGACCGGCTGATGGCGCGCGCGAGCGGCATCGCGAGCGAGAGGTGGCGGAAGAGCTTCCTCGAGGGAGACCCGGAGAACGCGAGGACGCTGGCGCTCTGGCGGGCGTGGTCCGGGGGCGCGCCCTGAGCCTGGATCGCCGCCGCGGCGCCCGCGCGGCCCCCGCGCGCCGGACGCCCGCGGCGGCTGCCTCTCAGGGCTCCAGGTACGTGGAGATCACCTGGGTCACGCCTTCGCAGGACAGGAACCCGTCCGTGCTGTCGGCGGCCGCGGCGCAGAGCGCGCTGCATTCACCCGTCAGGGCTATCATGCCGCAGGAGCTCACCGAGGCCCCGTTCACGTGGCCTGCAGCGCAATCGCGCATCTTCGAACGCGAGTGCCCGACGTTCGCGCCGACCGAGCACGCTTTGATCCAGGGGCTCGCATCGAAGATGTTGCCCCAGAAGGCCCCCTCCGCCTCGGGGAACGCGCCCTTCTCGGTCGTGTCCGCCATCAGGCGGGCGCTCGGGCCGCGTAGCGAGACGACGACGGTGACGCCGTAGTAATTGGTGCGCGCCGCGATGCAGGCCGAGACCCAGGCCTGCTCGTCCTCGGTGAGCCCACGGGTCTCCCACGCGCGCGCGAGCCCGAGCGACCCCCAGTACGTCTCCTGGTGCGGCGAGCTGTCGTTCCACGTGAAGCTGAACGACTGCGAGCCGTCGAGGGCGCAGCTCACCAGGTACTTCACCAGCATGCGCGAGTAGATCCCGTCGATCCCCGGCTCTTGAAGGGCGGCCATCGCGTTCGGCGTGAGCGCGTTCGGCGTGAGCGCGTTCGGCGTGAGCGCGTTCGGCGTGAGCGCGTTCGGC
>CAYQYG010000113.1:8833-21231 GCA_964421485.1 uncultured Polyangiaceae bacterium
GTGAGCGCGTTCTCCTCCACGTCGGCCTGCTCCGCCGACCCGACCAGCTCGTCCCCCTCGCCGGGCTCCTCCACCTCGAGCCCGCACCCCAGGAGCACGAACGGCAGAACGAAAGCGAGCGCCATGTTCTTCATATCCAGCTCTCCTCGACCCGGACGGCGCGGGACACGGGCCGGCTCACCCCGTCTCCCCAAGAACGTCGAGCGGCTCCCGAGTCATACCCGCCCGCGCGTTTTTTCTTTGACTGTATCATTCCCCTCGGGCGGCAATTCACCCTCGGAGCGAGCACCCGCCGGCCAGCGCCCCGCAGCCGGAGCGCTCCTCCTCGACGAGCCGAGCACTGCACGGATGCAGCAGGGTGCCCACGCTTCCATGAATACATGGATTCGAGTTGCTTGCCAACAGCCCAGCCCGAACCCGTCACCGGGTTCGCATGACGTTCGCGCCCGCAAAGAGGCTCACCCTGGCGCACCCTCTGCGCGCGCCACCCCCCCCGCGCGCCCGCCCTCCCAATTTTCCCTCCATCGGGGAATAAAGCTCTTCCATGCCGCGCCGGCCGAGGGCACGCTTCTTGTTCAAGCGTTCACGACGGACAGGAGGAAGATCATGACATGGAAGGTGCTCTCGGCAGTGCTCGCGGCAGGTGTGATGCTGGCCGGCTGCGGCGATGATACCGGCGGTGGCGGCGGCGCAGGCGGACAGGGAGGCTCGACGACCTCGACCACCACGACGGGCACCGGCGGCGGCGGCGGCGGACAGGGCGGACAGGGCGGCGCGAGCGGCAACGAGTGCGGCGGCATCGGCGGCATTCCCTGCGCGGCCGACGAGTACTGCGATTACGGCGACAACTCCTGCGGCGCCGACGACGGCCTCGGCGTCTGCAAGCCGAGGCCGCAGGGCTGCCCCGACGTCTACATGCCCGCCTGCGGCTGCGACGGCACGGTCTACGGCAACGAGTGCGACGCCAACGGCGCCGGCTCCGATATCTCGGCGTACGGCGGCTGCACGCCCCCGGCCGGCACGTTCGCCTGCGGGTACACGTTCTGCGCCACCGGCCAGCAGTATTGCCAGCGCTCGGTCTCCGACGTCGGCGGCGAGCCCGACATCTACATGTGCATGGACCTGCCCGCCGGATGCGGCGACTGCGCGTGCCTCGCGAGCGAGCCCTGCGGCTCCATGTGCGAGCAGCTCCCGAGCGGCGGCTTCCTCGTCACCTGCCCCGGCGGCTGAGACATCTCAATGCGCCGCGGCCGCCCGCTTCTGCGGCCGCGCGTTCCACACCCGCGTCGCCAGGATCAGCCCGACGATCGCGACCGGCAACATCGCGAGCGGCCACGGCCGCCAGCTCGCCGCCTCCTTCGCCGCCTCCCCCCCGGGCAGGATCCGCGCATAGAGGAACGACTGGAACGCCGTCCCCAGGTACACGAACCCGTCGATGATGCCCGTCGCCACGCCGGCGTTCTTCTTCCCGCCGAAATCCATGCTCGCCGTGCCGGAGAGCATCCCGTGCACCCCGATCACGCAGAGGGACATGAACACCACGGTGAAGCCGAGCGCCGGGCTCCCGAGCGCGAACAGCACCACCCCCGCGCCGAGCGCGAGCCCCGCGTAGAGCACCGACGCCACCGGGCCGCGCCGCGATTCGAACACGTGGTCCGAGATGAACCCCGCGAACACCCCGCCCAGGATCCCCGCCACGCAGAGCAGGACGCCCCAGTGCTTCGCGACGAACCCCTCCATCTCCCCGATCTTGCCCGCGTAGACCAGGTACCATTTCATCACCGCATTGCGGAGGAACCCGCTGCAGAACTCGATCGCCACGATGATCCAGATCACGCTCTGCGAGAACATCCGCCTCGCCACCTCCACCACCCCGAGCCGCTCGCCCGTGTCCCCCGACGAGGCGTCCGCCGTGTCGAAGTCCTTGAACCCTGCGTGCCCCGGCGTGTCGCGGATCACGAAGAAATCGACGGCCAGGAAGGCGAGCAGGATGAGCGCCGGGATGTGGAAGGCCCATTGCATCGGCAGCGCCTTCGCGATGAACCGGCTCCAGTCATAGGCGAAGTAGAGCCCGAGCGAGATCAGGATCCCGAAGACCCCGCCCAGCATCCCGCGCTCGCGCACGTGGAACCACGGCGCGTTGACCTTCACGATCGAGACCGCCCCGAAGCTCTGGAAATACATGTTGGCGGAGCAGAGCACCGTCAGCGCCGTCACGAGCTTCTCGTGGTCGAGCTCGCCCGCCCCGGCCATCCGGATCGTGACCCCTATGAGGACGTTCATGAGCGCCGACCCGCCCGCGGCGATCAGGATGGTCGCGCGCCCGCCCCACCGGTCGGTGAGCGGCCCGTTCAGCAGGAAGGCCAGCCCGTAGACCGCGGACGCCCACCCGTCGATGTCACCGAACTCGGCCTTGTTGATGAGGCGCAGCCCGTCGAGCGCCGACGCGTTCGCCGAGAAGTTGTAGCGCCCCATGTAGAGGAACGCGTACGTCAGCCCGAGCGGGAACCAGTTCCAGAACCGCCGCCGCTTGAACTCCTCGGAGTGCCCGAGGTCGATCTTCGGCAGCCGCCGCATCACGGCGAGGATCACGGCGAGCAGGCCCAGGATCACCAGGAGTTCTTGCAGCCAGGGAGGCATGTCGTGGCCCTCGGAAAGGAGGCGCCGACGATACCGGCAAAGCCCCGGGATGGGCCAGCGTCACGTGCCTCGTTTCAACACTCGGGGCTCCGGGTCGCCCCGAACCCCGGCTCGCAGCGCTTGACGCTGGCCGGCGGCTCGAGTGGGCTCGCGCCGGCCCCCGAGGGCCGCCGCGGAGGGGCCGCGGCGCTCCCCGGCCCCCGCGATCGCATGGACCCCGAAATCGCCCAGGCAGACCAGCACGATCTCCCCCCCGAGTCGCTCGACGCCATCGCCGCCGAGCGGCAGAAGCGCAAGCGGCGCCTCCTCGTCGGAGGCGCAGCGGTCATGGTCCTCTCGATCGGCGGCGGGGCCGCGGCGCTCGCCTACCAGGACGCGCAGGCCACCGCGCGCATCTCCGCCGCCTGGAGCGGGCTCCACCGCTGCCTGCTCGGCCCCGGCCTGGAGCCCGGCGAGACCGCGAGCCGCCGCTTCCGCGGCCTGCAGCTCGCCGCGATGGGCCTGCCCGAGGCGCAGCGCGCCCCCGTGAACGGGGAGAGCTGGCCCGGCCGCTGCGCCGCGCTCGGCCACCAGCTCAACGAGGCGCTGCGCGACGCCGGCCGCGCGAGC
Organism: uncultured Polyangiaceae bacterium; assembly: GCA_964421485.1. Taxonomy (GTDB): domain Bacteria; phylum Myxococcota_A; class Polyangia; order Polyangiales; family Polyangiaceae; genus CAYQYG01. The sequence continues at coordinate 12,083 of CAYQYG010000113.1, forward strand.
AAGGACAAGAAGGACCTCGCCTCCTGGTCCGAGGCGATCGCGAAGGCGCTCAAGGAGCCCAGGGCGTTCGCCGACGATCTCTCCGAGCCGCTCGAGGCCGCCTGGTTCGAGGCCCAGGAGGGCAAGATCGCGCTGCAAGCCGCCGCCGGCGTGGAAGGTCCGCCCCCGATCGCGATCGCGCTGACGTCCGACGCGCTCGCGAAGGTGGACCCGATCGCGAAGACGTCGACGTCCCTCAAGGGCATCCACGCCGAGCCGCACGCCGGCGGCAAGCTGCGCTTCCTGGTGGAGGACAAGTCGCTGCCGGCGAGCCCGTTCGTCTGCTCGGCCACGGCCGCGCCCGCCGCGCTCTCGTGCGCGACGCTGCCCGCGCCGATCGCGGCGAAGCAGGGCCTCCGCCTGCTGGGCACCGCGGACGATGACGCGGCGCCGCTGGTGTTCTCGGGCAACCGCGGCGGCAGCGGGATCTTCCGCGCCGACACGGGCGAGCTCGTCGAGAGCATCTACGCCTACGGCGGCTATTCTTCGAAGGACGGCTTCGCCGCGGTGCTCGGCTGGCGAGAGCCCAAGGAGAAGCTGACCCTGACGCGCGCCCCGAAGGGCGCCGGCTCGTCGCAGACGGAGATCGATCCCGATTTCCGTGTCGGCAATTTCTATTACAGCTCGCAGATCCTCTGGGATCAGATCCTCCTGCGCGGCGTGACGAAGAAGGAGGAGCGCCGCCTGTTCGCGCAGCGCGTGGAGCGCGCCGGCGCGCCGCTCGGTCCGTCGGTGGACGTGGGCGAGCTAGAGGAGCCCGGCCTCGTGACCGGCGGCGCGGACGAGCCCCCGCACATCGCCGGCTGCCGGACGGCCTCCGGGATGGTGGTGCGCGTGAAGGGCTATGACAACGATTTCATGAGCTTCCTGTCGGGGGGCCGCTGGAGCCAGCCGATCTCGCCCGGGCTGACGGGCGGGACGCTGAGCTGCGGGAAGGACGGGGCCGCGATCACGCGCGTCGAGCCCGCGGGCGAGGACAAGGCGTGGAAGACGACGATCTCGCAGATCCGCTGCACGCCGGCCGGCTGCCAGGGGGCGGTGGCGAGGATGGAGCAGATCCTCCAGGGTCGTTATGAAATGGGCCCGAAGGAGGGGAGGATCGACGCGGCGGCGCTCGACGGCAAGCTGCTCGTGGTGTGGGCCGCGGGGGACCGGGGCGGGGTGAGGATGCGGCTCGCGCCGGTGGAGCAGATCGCGGCGGCGCCCGACGTGTTGCTGTTCGACGACCTCGTGAAGGAGGGCAAGACGCAGCCGCTCAGCACGCTGTTCGAGCTCCGGCTGTTCTCGAGGGAGGGGTTCGCGGTGCTGCTGCTCAGCAGCGTGGCGGGGGTGCATGCGCTGCGGATCGAGCCGGATGGGAAGGTGTCGCCGCTGCCGGCGCAATGGGGGAAGTAGGTGACGCAGGGGGAGGTGATGAAGCGCACTTGCAGCACGCCCTCGCCACGCTGCTCGACTCTTGCGAGCCGCCGGCCGTACCCATCGCCCGGGTCCCGGCGCCTCGGCCGCAGGCCGGTACGCCGCCACTTGCCTCCGGGGCAGCAGGCCTGCAAAGCCACGGAGCGCCCTTCGCTGGTCGATCCATCGTACAACCCTCTGAGCGCCCCCTGAAGGCAAGTGGCACATGAGCAACAAGGCGCAGCCGGACCATCGAGAGGCGGGTGCAAAACCAGCCGTTCAGGAAGGGCTGCGGTTTCTGGAATCATATGCGCTCGGCGGCTGACACACACATGCGCATTCGCCCCGTGGACCGCGGGGTTCACGACGCCCCGACCCGGTGCCCCTCGGGCAGCAGCGCGTCGAGCCGCTGGATATCGCGGGCGAGGTCCGCGCGGCGGGCCTCGGCCTGCTGCTCCGAATCGAAGGCGATCGCGGCGAGATCCGCGCGCGCGGCGTGCGCGACGCGCGCGGCGCCGGCGGGCGAGACGAGGGCCAGCGAGAGCGCCTCCGCCGCCGCGCCCACGTAGGTGTCGAACAGGCGCACCCCGCCCTGCGCGAGCTCGCGCCGCCGCTCCTCCGGCGTCGCGACCACGTCGTGGATGAGCACGATCCGCACGACCAAGGGGGCGGCCGCCAGCATGTCCTGACCGAAATGGATGTCGCCCTGGCCGCTGTCGCCGATGAACACGAATCCATATTCCGGGTAGAGCTTGAGATACTCGTGGAAGCTCTCGAGCTTCCTCCGGGCGATGCTCCGGTTCGAGAGGAGCGAGGTGAGGCCGCCGGTCAGGATCGTCGCGGATTCGACGCCGAGCCCGACCAGCGTGCCGAAGGTCAGGGACTCGACGAGGCCCGCGCGGTCGCCGGGGCGCGCGGTCACGAACGTGAGGTCGCCGGAGCGGCCGCGCTGCTCACCGGGGCCGCGGTCGAGCTCCTTGTGGAGCTGCAGCACGCCGGGATAGACGGTCTTCTTCGGATAGCGCCCGTCCTTCCAGTTTGCATAGATCGTGTCGTCGATGTCGGAGAGGATCTTGATCTCTCCGCAGGGGACCGCCTCGCGGGCGAAATGGTCGAGCAGCGCCGCGCGGCGCCCGTCGTCGTCGATATCGTGGAAGACGAGCTGCTGGAGGTCGAGGTGATCGCCGCCCGCGTCGATCGCGTTCTTCAGCGCGGTGAGGTCCGCGCCGCGGGTGCAGAGGAAGATCTCGACGATCTCCGCCTCTTCTGCAGCGCTCGTGCTGCCGCGCTGGAGCTCGGCCACGCGCGCCGCCCGCAGCCGGATCGCCTCCGCGCCGCTCACGGCGCCCCCGCCGCGGCGCGGAAGCTCAGCGTGAGCTGCGCCTCCTCGCTCGGCACGAGGTAGGGCTTCTTCGCGACGGCCTGGATCGCGCCGTCCGGCGCCTCGTACGAGGTGAGGTGCTCCGGCTCGATCCGCGGCTGGACGGCGAAGATGCGGACGCCGCCCCGGTCACGTAGGGCGTATCCGGCGCAGGCGGGGCCGGGGCCGGGCGGGGCGGCGGGCGGGGCCGCGTCGCCGCCGCAGCCGGGGGCGAGGAGCGCGGCGGAGAGCAGGGCGGGCGCCGCCGCGGCGGGTCGATGGAACAGCATGTCCATGCGGGCCATGGTATCCTGTCCGGCCGGCCGCTCGGGGGCAGACGCTTGCGCCGCGGCCCTCCACCTGCGAAACAAGGGGGCCCAGGCCGCGCCTGCGGCCGGAGCCAGCGAGCGGTGACGACGACGGCCCCCAAGCTGATGAATGCCCGCGAGGCGGCCAGAGCCCTCGAGCGCGCGCTCGCGGGGCAGGGCAAGGACTTCACGATCGCGGACGCGACGGCGAAGAGCGGGCTCGCGCTGCGGGACGCGGAGCGGGGGCTGCACGCGCTGGTCAGCGAGTACCGGGGGCACCTCCGGGTCACGAGCGAGGGGGAGCTGCTCTTCCGGTTCCCGCACGGGTTCACGAAGCCCTGGCTCGTGCGGAGCGCGCTCGAGCGGGCCGCCCGCGCCGCGGCGCGCGGCTTCGTCGGCGTGCTGCGGTTCGTCGTGCGGGCCTGGATCACGATCGTGCTCGTCGCGTACGTCGCGATCTTCCTCGCGATCATGATCGGGCTCCTGTTCGCCCGGGGATCGAGCGACGACCGGCGGGACCGGGGCGACTTCAGCTTCGGCGGGTACCTGCTCTTCCGGGTGCTCGCGGACGCGCTCTTCTGGACGTTCCACCCGTTCTCGCCGTTCGTGATCGCCGACCAGGCCGCCTGGGGATCGCCCCAGGTCGCGCGCCGGGCGGAGAGGCGGCGGGACGAGACGCCCTTCTACGAGAAGGTGAACCGCTTCTTCTTCGGGCCGAGCCGGCCGGAGCCCGAGCCGCGCGCGCTCGAGCGGCGCGTGCTCGCGGAGATCCGCGCGCAGAAGGGCCGCGTCGGGCTGGCCGACGTGATGCGCGTGACGGGGCTGCCGCGCGACGAGGCCGATCCGCTGATGGCGCGGCTGATGCTCGATTACGACGGCACCGTCGACGTCTCCGAGGAGGGCGGGATCGTCTATCGATTCGCCTCGCTCCGGAGATCGGTCGCCGAGGGGCAGCCGGCGCGGCGCCCGGAGCCCATCTGGGCGCGGATGGAGCGGCAGGCGCCGCTGACGGGTAATCAATTCGGCACGAACCTGCTCATCGTCCTGCTCAACTCGTTCAACCTGCTGGCGAGCCTGTGGGTGATGGACCACGGGCTCACGATCGATAACCTGACGCGCGCGCTCTTCCAGCGCGTGCCCCTCGAGAAGCTGCCGTTCGACGGGACGCCGATCGCGCTCGGGCTCGTGCCCTTCGTGTTCTCGCTGGCGCTGTTCGCGCTGCCGATCGCGCGCGCGGCGCTCCGGCCGCTCAGGGAGCGGCGGATCGCCCGCGAGAACGGGCGGCGCGCGGTGCTGCGGGCAGTGCTCGACGGCGTGGGCGCGGGCGGCGTGAAGGACGAGGCGCTCCGCGAGGCCTACCGGAAGGCGGCCGGGCGCGATCCCGATCCGAAGGAGCTGACCCGGGAGGTCGTCGCGCTCGGCGGCGACGTCGATCTCGCGGCGGCCGAGGGCGGCGTGCGCTACCGGTTCCCGGACCTCGAGGCCGAGGCGGCCGCGCTCAAGGCGGAGCGCGAGGCGGCCGCCGAGGAGGAGGCGAAGGTCGGGAAGGTGATCTTCACCTCGGAGCGCTAATCCTCATTCCGGCGGCTCGATCCGAAGATCGCGTGGCGCAGGAACCCGAGCTGGCTCTTCGCGAGCTCCTTGGCCGCGCCGACCGGATCGGCCTTCCGCGACGAGGTCCGCCCGAGCAGCTCGCCGCCCTCGAAGAGCTCGCGCGTCTTCGCGCGCTGCAGCTTGCCGCTCGACGTCTTCGGCAGGACGCCGGGCTCGACCGCGATGACGTCGTCGACCGTCAGGCCGAGCGCCTGCTGCACGGCCTTGCGCACGTCGCCCTTCAGCGCCTGCCGCTCGTCCTCGCGGGTCACCGCGGTCTCGAAGACGATGATCACCCGCTCGCGGTCGTTGTGCGGCTTCATCGTGCCGAAGGCGATCACGTTGCCCTTGCGCACGCCGTTCACGCGGCCCGCCTCCCACTCGAGGTCCTGCGGGTAGTAGTTCCTGCCGTTGACGATGATGACCTCCTTGGAGCGGCCGCAGATGTACACCTTGCCGTCCGCGAGGTAGCCGAGGTCGCCCGTGCGCAGCCAGCCGCCGGCGAACGCCTGCTGCGTCAGCTCGGGAGCATTGAAATAGCCCGGGGTCACGCTCGGGCCGCGCAGGCGGAGCTCGCCGACCTGCCGCTCGCCGAGCGGGCGCGCGCTCTCCGCGTCGTCGGCCGCGAAGACCCCGATCTCGTGCCCCTCGAACGCGCTCCCGCACTGCACGATCGCCGCGGCGCCGGGCGCGCCCTCCGCGGCCGGCTCGGCCTTGCCCTCGGACCAGAGCGCCTCGCCGCTCACGACGTCCGTGCGGACGCCCGTGCCGAGCTTGCTGAACGAGATCGCCAGCGTGCTCTCGGCCATGCCGTAGCAGCAGACGAAGGCCTTGTCGCTGAAGCCCACGCGCGCGAACTTGTCCGCGAACGCCTGGAGGTTCTCGGCGCGGATCGGCTCGGCGCCGCAGCCCGCGATGCGCCAGCTCGAGAGGTCGAGGCCCTCCATCTCCTGCTCCTTGATGCGCTTCACGCAGAGCGCGTACGCGAAGTTCGGACCGAACGAGATCGAGCCCTTGTAGCGCGAGAGGGCCTCGAGCCAGCGCACGGGGCGCTTCAGGAAGAGCAGCGGCGGCAGGAACGTGATCGTGTTGAGGTGATAGAGCGGCGCGATCACGAAGCCGATGAGGCCCATGTCGTGGTAGAGCGGCAGCCACGAGACGCCGCTGTCGATGCGATCGGTGACCGTGAGGCCGAGCTGCATGATCGCGCGGACGTTCGCGGCGAGGTTCGCGTGCGTGAGGATCACGCCCTTGGGGCGCGAGGTCGATCCGCTCGTGAACTGGAGGAAGCAGGTGTCGTCGAGCGAGACCTTGACCGGGCGGAGCTCCTCGCGCGAGGCGCGGAGCCCCTCGACCGCGACGACCCTCTCGAGCGCGGGCGCGTTCGCCTGGATCGTGCCGAGCACGCGCTTGATCTCGCTGCTCGTGACGAGCAGCTTCGCGCCGCTCCGATCGACGATGTGCAGCGTGTTCTCGAGGTAGCCGGCCAGCTTGCCGAGGCCCGTGGGCGGGTAGATCGGCACCGGCACGACGCCCGCGCGGATCGCGCCGAGGAACGCGAACACGAAGTCCGCGTTGTCGGGCAGGATGAGCGCGACGCGATCGCCCTTCTTCGCGCCGAGCGCCTGGAGGGCGCCGCCGAAGCGGGCGCTCGCGCGCTCGACGCCGGCGTGGGTGAAGAACGGCTCCGCGCCGGCCGCGCCGACGGTGCCGTCGGCCGCCTCGTCGAGGAAGCGGTAGCCCGTCTTGCTGCTCGCGGCCGCGTCCTCGATGGCCTGCACCACCGTGCGCGGCGTCCAGACCGCCGTCATGCCGAGAGCCTTCCCTCGCCCTCGAGGCGCGCCTCGATCGCCCTCGCGACGTCCCCGATCGTCTCGACCTCGCGCAGCATCTCGTCCGGGATCGTCAGCTTGAACTTGTCCTCGAGGTCAGCGAGCATCTCCATCATCCCGAGCGAGTCGATGCTCAGATCGGCCACGAGCTGGCTCGCCTCGCTGACCTCGACCTCTGCATTGGAGTGCGCTCGAAACACATCGAGGAGCTCCGCCCTGACCGTCTCCCGCGTCCACGTCATGTGCGCCCTCTAGCGCAACTTGGCCGGGGTGAGGAGACCCGAGCGCGGGCGCCCGCGCGAAATACGCTACGCGGCGCGGGCGGCGTCCGCGAGGGCGCGGAGGCGCTCGATGCCCTCCACGGCGCGTGCGCCGTACCACATGAGGTCCTTGCCGTCGCAGTGGATGATGTGGCCGCGCCGCGCGGCCGGGATGTCGAGGCCGCGGAAGACCGCGGCGTCGGCCGCGCTGAACGCGTGCGGCTCGTCGGGCAGGATCACGAGCTCGGGCGCCCGCGCGACGACCTCCTCGAGCGTGACGCGCGGGTAGCGGGTGTCCCGCCCGGCCGCGCGATCGGGCGGCAGGGGCGCCGCCTGCCCGAGGTCGGCCGCCAGCGGGTACCGGCGCGGCCGGTCCTCGAAGACGTTCTGCGCGCCGGCGAGGTCGAGCATGTCGGAGACGAACGTGTCGCCGTGCACGGTCATCAATGGGTCCATCCAGATCGGCACGAACGCGCGAATGGGCGGCCGCTCCCGCCGCCGGGCCTCCGCGGCCGCGTGGACGCGATACGCCCCGGCGACGAGCGCCTTGCCCGGGCTGGATCCATGTCGATCCACCCCGAGCAGGCGCGCGAGCCGGGCGAGGTGGGCGACGCCTGCGGCGGCGCGCCTCGGGAACGAGACGAGCACGAGCAGGCCGGCCTGCTCGAGCCGCTCGATATCGCGGCGGCTGTTCTCCTCCTGGTTGGCGACGACGGCGTCCGGCTCGAGCGCGATGATCCGCTCGACGTCGGCGTCCCTGGTGCCGCCGACGATCTCGACGCCCTCGACCTCGCCGGCCGGCGCGACGCAGAACCGGGTGCGCCCGACGAGGCGATCCCCGGCGCCGAGGCGGACGAGCGAGTACGTGTCGCTCGGCACGAGGGAGACGATGCGCCGGGGCGGCGCGGTCCAGACCAGCTTGCGGTCGCGATCGTCGCGGAGGCTGATGACCTGCTGCATGCGCCGGATCTAGCGCGGCGGCGCGCCGGGCGCAGCAGGTTCAGGCCGCGGCGCGGGCCGGCCCGGCGGGGGCGAGCATCACCTTGATCCAGCCGGGCTGGCGGCGATCGAACGCCTCGTAGGCCTCGAGCGCGGAAGCCATCGGCTCGCGGTTCGTGAGGATCATCGTCGGATCGACGACGCCGCTCGACACCAGCTCGACGAGCTTCGGGATGTAGCGGCGGTGCGGGCAGTTGCCCATCTTGACGGTGAGGTTCCGGTTCATGGCCACGCCGATCGGGAACACGCGCGCGGAGGGCGGGTAGGCGCCGATGATCGCGACCGTGCCGGCCTTGTCGACGGCCTGCACCGCCCATTGCAGCGCCATCGAGGGGGCGTCGCCGGGGTGCCAGCTGTCGCCCCTCTCGCCGGTCCGGGGGGCGACCTCCCTCACCTCGCGGCGGAGCTCCTCCTCCTCGCGCGACGCGACCGCGCGCACCGCGGGGCCGCCGGTGGGGCGGTTGGCGTCGACACCGACCGCGTCGATCACCCGGTCGGCGCCGATCCCGCCGGTCAGGCGGCGGACCGTCTCGACCGGGTCCTCGACGTTGTAATCGATGACCTCCGCGCCCTGGGCGCGCGCCATCTCAAGGCGCGAGGCGATCGTGTCGACCGCGAAGATCCGGCCGGCGTCGTGCAGCTTCGCGCTCGCGATCGCGAGCTGGCCGACGGGGCCGCAGCCGAGCACGAGGACTGCGTCCCCGGGCTTGATCTCGGCGATGTCGGCGCCGAAATAGGCCGTGGGGAAGATGTCGGACAGCATGATCGCCTGCTCGTCGGTGATCTCCTCGGGCAGCTTCCAGAGGCCGACGCTGGCGAACGGGACGCGGGCGTACTCGGCCTGGAGGCCGTCGAAGCCGCCGGCGCTCTCCGGGCCGCCGAGGAACGCGGTGCCGGCCTGCGCGCCGCCGGGGTTCGCGACGTCGCATTGCGAGTAGTAGCCGGCGCGGCAATAAGCGCAGTAGCCGCACGCGACGGTGGAGGCGATCACCACGCGGTCGCCCTTCGAGAGATTGCGCACGTCGGCGCCGACCTCCTCCACGACGCCCACGCCCTCGTGGCCGAGGATGGTCCCCGGCTTCATCCCGGGGAAGGTGCCGCGGATCATGTGCAGGTCGGTGCCGCAGATCGCGCTCGCGGTGATGCGCACGATGGCGTCCGTCGGCTGCTGGATCTCGGGCTCGGGGACGTCATCCATCCGGATGTCCCCCACGCCGTGGAACACGATCGCCTTCATTTCGCCCCCTCCAATGCAATGGCGCGGGCGCGCTCGACGCCGCCGCCCGGCCGGGTGCCGGGCGCCGCCGAGGCCGCGCCGCGCCGCGAGGGGGGTACAAGGCGCGTGCCCGCGGAGCGAACGGGC
>CAYQYG010000114.1:0-21070 GCA_964421485.1 uncultured Polyangiaceae bacterium
CGGGCGCCGGCGGCCGCGCGACGGAGCCGCCGGGGGGCTTCACCGCCGGCGGCCGGGCGCGCGGGCGCGGCTCGGGCGCCGGCGCCGGCGCATTGCGCCGCGCCTCGGCCAGCTTGCCGAGGAGCTGCCCGACCAGCATGAGGATGCCGATGATCACCGCGATGTAATCGCCGAGATCCTTCATTGCAGCACCTCAGCGGCGGCGCGCACCGGGCCGGCCACCGCGGCCGGAGCCGGCGCTGTCCGCGCTCCCGCTCCCGGGTCCGTTTCCGTTTCCGTTTCCGGGTCCGTTTCCGGGTCCGTTTCCGTTTCCGTTTCCGTTTCCGGGTCCGTTTCCGTTTCCGGGTCCGTTTCCGTTTCCGGGTCCGTTTCCGTTTCCGGGTCCGTTTCCGTTTCCGGGTCCGTTTCCGGTCCCGGCCCCGAGCCCGCGCGGCGGCCCCAGCGCCTCGGCCAGAGCGAACCGCTGCGCGAGCGCCTCCGGGCGCCCGAGCCACGACAGGAGCGGCGGAGACCGCCGCGGATCGGCCACCTCAGGACTCCCCGGCCGGGCCCGGCTTCACACCGCCGGCCGTCCCCGCGATGCCCTGCCTCATCTCCGTGTCCGCGATCACGTTCCGCATGTTGTAATAATCCATCACGCCGAGCTTCCCGGTCCGCAATGCCTCCGCCATCGCGAGCGGGATCGTCGACTCGGCCTCCACGAGCTTCGCCCGCATCTCCTGCGTCCGGGCCTTCATCTCCTGCTCCTGCGCGACGGCGAGCGCGCGGCGCGACTCCGCCTTCGCCTGCGCCACCTGCTTGTCGGCCTCGGCCTGCTCGGTCTGCAGCTTCGCGCCGATGTTCGAGCCCACGTCGACGTCGGCGATGTCGATCGACAGGATCTCGAACGCCGTCCCGGCGTCCAGGCCCTTGCGGAGCACGTTCTTCGAGATCGTGTCGGGGTTCTCCAGCACGTGCTTGTAATCGTCGGCGGAGCCGATCGTCGACACCACGCCCTCGCCGACGCGGGCGAGCACCGTCGCCTCGCCGGCGCCGCCGACCAGGCGCTCGATGTTCGCGCGCACCGTCACGCGCGCGATCGCCAGGAGCTGGATCCCGTCCTTCGCCACGGCGCTCACCTTCGGCGTCTCGATCACGCGCGGGTTGACGGACATCGCGACCGCCTCGAGCACGTTGCGGCCGGCGAGGTCGATCGCGGCGGCGCGGGAGAAATCGAGCTCCATCCCGGCCTTGTCGGCCGAGATCAGCGCGCTCACCACGGCCTCCACGCGGCCGCCGGCGAGGTAATGGGCCTCGAGCATGTTCACGCTCACGGACTCCAGGCCGGCCTTCACGGCGCTGATCCGGGCGTTCACGATCTGATCGGGGGGCACGCGCCGGAGGCGCATCCCGATGAGCGTGAGCATCGAGACGTCGGCGCCGGACGCCTGCGCGGCGATCCAGAGCCGGAGCGGCACGAGGTAGAGCGTCGTGATGAGCACGACCATGACCAGCGCGCCGACGACGATGACCGGAATGGCTTCCATTTCCCTCTCGCTTCCTGACAGGACCCCGGGGCCTGTTCCGTGGTCGAGCCCCGCTAGCCGCCGCGCGGCTCGACCACGACGCGCGCCCCCTCCACCTTGACCACGCGCACCTCTGCGCCGGCCTCCACGTATACACCGTCCGTCACCACGTCCACCGTGCGATCGCCGATCTCCACGGATCCCGCCGGGCGGAGCGGCGTGAGCGCCCGGCCCTCCCGGCCCAGGAGCTCGGCGAGCCCCGCGCTCGCCGCGCGGCCGCCGGCCTGGGTCTCGCTGAGGACCATCGCCTTGCCGGCGCGCGTCCTCGGGACCAGCCAGAAGAGCAGCCCCGCGGCCGCGATCCCCGCGCCGAGCGAGAGCAGGCCATAGGCCGCGCCGAGGCCCGTCCACGCGACCACGCACGCCGCGAGCACGGCCGCGATGCCCAGGAGGCCGACCACGCCGAAGCCCGGGATGACGAGGATCTCGAGGGCGAGCAGCACGACGCCGACCGCCATCAGCAGGATCACCAGCAGCGTCAGCGACACGGTCAGCCCTCCCCTGCCCCGGGCTCGATCTCGCGGACCACGAGCCGCGCCCCGTCGGCGCGCACCACGCGCACCCGCGCGCCGGCCTCGATGTACCCGCGCTCCGCAGTGGCCTCGACGCGCTGCCCGTCGAGCAGGACCTTGCCCGCGGGCCGGAGATCGGTCGCGGCCTCGCCGGCGCGCCCCGCGAGCCCCGCGACCTCGGGATCGCGGCCGGGCGCCGCGGCGCGGATCGCGGCGTCGAGGATCAGCGGCCGCCCGAGGCGCGTCCGCGGCAGGAGCCGGACAGCGCCCGACGCGACCACCGCGGTGGCCGTCACCGACCCGAACACGATCGCCATCGCGCGCGGCAGCCACCCCGCGTCCCACGCGACGTCGAGCGGGACGTTCTCCAGGTTGACGACGGCCATGACCAGCGCCGCGAGCACGCACAGCGCGCCGACGACGCCGGGCACGATGTGCCCCGGCACGAAGACCTCGAACGCGATGAGCCCCGCGCCGGCGAGGAAGAGCACGATCTCCTCCCACCCCGCGAGCCGCGCGACGTGGTGCCCGAAGAAGAAGAGCGCGAGGCAGGAGAGGCCCACGACGAGCGCCACGCCGTGCCCCGGCGAGTAGAGCTCGAGCAGGATCCCGAGCATGCCGAGCGTCATGAGCAGCCCCGAGAGCACCGGCTCGGAGAGCCAGCGCGCGAGGATCTCGGCCGAGCTCGTGCGCGGCCGCTCGATCCTGTCCGGCGCGGCGCGCCCGAGCGCGCGCAGGAGCGCCCCCTCGTCCGCGGCCTGCACCTCCGCGATCCCCCACGCGATCGCCTGCGCGCCGTCGAGCGTGAGCAGCTTGCCCTTGCTGTCGAGCCCCGGCACCTCGACGTCCGCGTCGACCATCGCCTCCGCGACGTCGCCGCGCCGCCCCTTCGCCTCGGCCGTGGCGCGCATCTCCTTGCGCATGTACGAGACGACCTTCTCCGCGACGGGCTTCATCTCCCCGCCCTCCCCGATCTGGACCGGCGTCGCCGCGCCGATCGTCGCGCCCGGCGCGACGGCGATGACGTCGCAGGCGAGCGAGATCAGGGCGCCCGCGGAGATGGCGCGCGGGTTGATCCAGCAGACGGTGCGCCCGCGCGCGTGGAGGAGCGCGTCCCGGATGACCAGCGCCGCGTCGACGCGCCCTCCGAGGGTGTTGACGTCGAGCACGAGCAGGTCGCCCTCCCCCTGCTCGGAGATGACGCGCTCGAGGAACGGCGCGAGGCCGAGGTCAATCGTGCCGTCGATCCTCGCGACCGTGACGCGGCCCGACGCGGGGATCGACGGCAGCGGGCGCGGGCCCGGAGGCTCGGGCGCGGGCGCGGATCCGGCCGCGGGCGCGGGCGCGGATCCGGCCGCGGAGACGGGAACGGAAGCGGATCCGGCCGCGGGCGCGGAAGCGGATCCGGCCGCGGAGACGGGAACGGAAGCGGATCCGGCCGCGGGCGCGGAAGCGGATCCGGCCGCGGGCGCGGGCGCGGAAGCGGATCCGGCTGCGGGCGCGGGCGCGACGAGGTCGGCGGCGGCGCCGCCGATGAGGCCGATGAGCGCGAGGAATACCCAGAGGCACAGCGCGAGCGCGCGCCGGAGCGATTTCACAGCTTCACCCCCTCGTACGGGCCAGGGACGCGACAGCGGCGGCGAGCCTAGCGCACTCCCGCGCCGCGGGGCAGCCCTGCGCGGAGCTTTGAGCCGCCGCGCGGAAGCGGTAAGCAGGGCGCATGACCCCCCTCATCGAGCGCGCCCTCGAGCGCGGCGTGCGCCGCGTCCCCGGCGGAGAGGCCGCCGCCAAGCTGCTCCTCGTCCGACTCGAGACGCTCCGCGCGGTGCTCGGCAAGGGCCTCGACCAGGGCAACGCCCCGGTCCCCGACGCCATCGTGCCGGAGCAGATCCCCTCGGTCGCCGAGCTCGGCCTCGCGGATCGCGTGCTCGCCGAGATCGATCAAGACGGCTTCGCGTTCGCCGCGCACCCGGCCGACGTCCCCTTCTTCAACCGCCGCGCCGAGAGGTTCCCCCGCCTCCGCTACGAGCTCCACGTCGTGCTCCACAGGGGCCGGGTCTGCGTCCGCAAGCGCTTCACCGGCCAGCCCAGGGACGCCCCGCTCGGCGCGAAGGTCTGGCACGGCCTCGGCCTCTTCTTCTACACCGAGGCCGCCGTCCTCCTCCGCCTCCGCGACGCCCCGATCGCCCCGCGCCTCCGCGGCGTCGAGCTCACCTCGCGCACGCTCTACATGGACTACATCCGCGGCCGCACCCTCCAGCACGAGATCGCCGCGCGAGGCCGGAAGATCCTCGATATCGACCTCGCCCCCCTCGGCCAGCTCTTCGATCCCGACCGCGACCGCCGTGAAATCGAGGCGCTCGCCGGCGAAGGCGGCGACCGGTACAAGGCCCCCCTCCTGGACCTCGTCCGCGCGATGAACGCCCGCGGCGTCGCCCCGCTCGACGTCAAGCTCGGCAACGTCCTCATCGGCGAGAAGACGGGCGCCCTCTACTGGCTCGATTACGAGCGCGCGGCCCTCTCCGGCGTCCCCGGTTATGCCGCTCACCTCGCCGAGCACCACCGCCTCGTGGACGCCTGGTTCGGCCTCTCGACCGCGCACGGCGGCCGAGGCTGAGGGCGCCGAGGCCGGGGCGGCGCCGGGCATTCGCTTGACAACGGGCGGCGTCTCGGGGCCCAATGTGATGTTCTATGGAAGATCCGCGGCAGAAGGGCGGGGATCAGGAGACCCCTTCGGCCCAGGAAGATCCTGCGACCGCCGCCGGCTCGAAGGCGAGCGCGCCTGCCCCCGCGGGGGAGGCGCCGCGTGTCACCGTGAAGCTCCGCCGCGAGCGGCGCGGCCGGCGGGACCCCCGCCCCGCGGAGGAGCCGGCGGACGCCGCGCTCGCCAGGACCCTCGCCGCGCCTGCGCCGGCCCCGGCGGGCCAGGAGCCGGGCGCCACCGTGAAGCTCCACCGCGAGGCGCGCCGCCGCCCGAACGCGGACCATCACCGCAATGACGCGCCTCCGGCGCCCCCGCCCCCCGGCGCCCCTCGGGCGCCCGCCGAGACCGACGACGCGCCCGAGAGCCTGCCCCTCGTCCATCCGGCGCGCTGGGACCGCTACGAGCTCATCCGGCTCCTCGGCAGGGGCGGCATGGGCGCCGTCTACGAGGCCCGCGACAGGCGGCTCGATCGCCACGTCGCGATCAAGTTCATCCACGGCCCCGATCCCCTCACGACGAAGCGGTTCCTCCAGGAAGCGCGCGCGCAGGCGCGCATCGACCACCCGAACGTCTGCAAGGTCCTGGAGGTCGGAGAGGTCGAGGGCAAAGCCTACATCGCCATGCAGCTCATCCGGGGCGCGTCGCTGGCCCGCGCCGCGCAGTCGATGACGCTCGAGCAGAAGGTGCGCGTGATGAGGACGATCGCCGAGGCCGCGCACGCGGCCCACCGCCTCGGCATCATCCACCGGGACATCAAGCCCGCGAACGTCATGGTGGAGCAGGCCGCGGCCGCGGACGGGTCCACCTCCTTCCGCCCCGTGCTCATGGACTTCGGCCTGGCGCGCCAGGAGAGCGACACCAGGGGCCTGACCGAATCGGGCGTGATCATGGGGACCCCCGGTTACATGCCGCCCGAGCAGGCCCGCGGGCACACCCGCAGCGTCGATCCCCGCGGCGACGTCTACAGCCTGGGCGCCACGCTGTACGACCTCCTCACCGGCGCGCCCCCTTTCGTGGACGAGAGCGCCGTCAATGTCCTCCTCAAGGTCCTCCTCCACGAGCCCGCCCCGCTCCGGTCCAAGGATCCCTCGATCCCGCAGGCCCTCGAGACCATCGTCGGCAAGTGCCTGAACAAGGAGCCTCACCAGCGCTACGCCACCGCGGCCGAGCTGGCCGAGGATCTCGATCGCTTCCTCAACCGGGAGCGGGTGCTCGCGCGGCGCCTGAGCCTGCCTGCGCGCCTCTACTGGCGGGGCAAGCGCAACAAGCCCCTGGCATTCGCCGTCATCGCGCTGGTCGTCAGCCTGCTCGCCTTTGCCGGCTACGGCGTCCGCACCGCGATCGTCGACGCCCGCAACGAGGCCATCGCCCGCAGGCGGGCCGAGCTCGCCGAGAGGCTGGGCCAGGCGGTCAAGGAGCTGGAGTGGCTGGTCCGCAGCGCGTACCTCGTGCCCCTGCACGACACCGGCCCCGAGAAGGCGGCCGTCCGCGCCCGCATGGCCCAGATCGAGGCCGAGATGCGCTCCTTCGGCGACATCGCGCGGGGCCTCGACCATTACGCGCTCGGCCGCGGCCACCTCGCGCTGGAGGAGTGGGATCGAGCGCGCGTCCACCTCGATCGTGCCGAGGCGCACGGCGTGCGCGAGCCCGAGCTGGATTACGCCCTGGGGCGCGTCCTCGGCGAGCTGTACAGCCGGGCCCTCGACGACGCGCGCAGGAGCGGCGACAGGAGCTATTTCGAGGAGCGCAGGCAGGAGATCGAGCGGGAGTACCTCCAGCCGGCGCTGGCCCACCTGGAGCGCTGCCGGGGCCTCGAGGGCGTTCCGGCCAGCTACCTCGAGGGCCTGATCCACTTTTATCACCGGCGATACGACGAGGCCCTGCAGAGCGCCCGGGACGCCCGGGGCAAGAGCTCGTGGCTCTACGAGGCGGAGAAGCTCCAGGGCGACGTGTTCATGGCCCGCGCCCTCGATGGCAAGGACCGGGGCGACGGCGACGGGGCCGAGCGCGACTTCGATCAGGCGGTGGCCCACTACGATCGGGCGGCCGAGATCGGGCGCAGCGACCACCAGCTCCACGAGGCCCTCGCCGAGGCCTGGATCCGGCAGGAAGAGCTGGACATCCACCGCGGCCGCGATCCCGGGCCCAAGCTCGAGCGGGCCCTCTCCGCCGCCGACAAGGCCCTCATCGCCGCCCCCGCGGAGTCCCATGCATACACCAAGAAGGCGTTCGCGTATCATTTCCAGGCGCGCTACGCCGAGGGCCACGGCGCGCGCCGGGAGGAGATCGAGAGGCTGCGCCGGGCGCAGATCGACGCGGGAGAGCGGGCGATCGCCCTGCACCCGGAGGACGCCTACGCGCACGAGATCACCGGCCTCGCGTACACGAAGCTGGCCGAGCGCGCGTTCGATCTGGGGCAGCCCGTGGAGCCCCTGCTGAGCCAGGCCTACGCGCACCTCGAGGAGGCGATCCGTATCAATCCCAGGTTCCCCTGGGCATACAACGATTACGGGCTCGCCCTCGGCATCTCCGGCGCCAGCATCAGGCAGCGGAACGGTGACGCGAGGAGCACCCTCCAGCGGGCGATCGACACGACGAGGAAGGCCATCGAGATCGACGATCGGTACCTCATAGCGTACAACAACACCTCCATCTGGCTCACGGAGCTGGCCCAGTGGGAGGCGGACCACGGGGAGGACCCGGAGCGCGCCCTCCTGGAGGCGGTGCAGATGGCGGACCAGGTGCTTCGCATCAATGACAAGCACCTCCTGGCCTATGGAAACGCCGGTCTGGCGTTCGCCAGGATCGCGGCGTACCGGCTGGACGCGGGCGAGGACGGCCGGGAGCCGGCCCGGCAGGCCATCGACCGCTTCGAGGCCCTGCTCGGCATCGACCGGAGCCTCGTCCTTGCCCAGCGGGAGCTGGCGCGGGCGTATCGCCTCCTGGCCAGCCACGAGCGCGCCCGGGGCCTGGATCCGCGCCGGAGCCTCGACGAAGGGTTCCGCGCGCTCGCGCAGTGCTATCGCGTCGATCCCGGCGACGCGGAGTGCAAGAGCGTGGAGGCCGAGCTCCTGGCGGAGCAGGGGGAATGGGAGCGGCAGCAGGGTCAGCGGTCCTCGGCGACCCTGGAGCAGGCCCAGCGGCTCTCGCTCGAGGTGACCCGGAGGCTCCCCGACCGCGGGGATCTCTGGCTCGCGCTGGCGCAGATCTGCCTCCAGCGGGCCGAGGCAATGCTCGCGAGCGGGCGGTCGCCCCTCCCGGCGGGCCCCGTCGTGGAGGAGGGCCTCCGGGGGATCGAACAGGCGCTGAAGCGGGCTCCGGGCCTACCTCGAGCGCTCGCGATCGAGGGGGCGCTGTACCTCCTCGAGGCGGAGAGCGATCCGGCGCAGCGGAGCGCGGCGCTCGAGCGTGCGCGGGCGAGCCTGTCGCAGGCGTTCGCAGGAAACCGGCTGCTCGAGCGTCGCTACGGGAAGGCTGCCGCCGAGGTGGACCGGCTCGCCCGGGCGCCATGAGCGGCAGGACGGCTCACTCGGCCGGCGGGACGAAGGACGTGAACACGTTCGTGTAGCTCCTGCCGGGCTCGCGGGTCGAATAGAACGAGGGGCAGTACCAGTTCCCCCCCGAATCCACGAGCGGCGCGTTGCAGCGCCTGTTCGCGAAATTCTGCTCGGGCGAGCCCACGATCGCCCCGGCGAGCACGAGCCGGTGCGCGCAGGAGGCGTCGTCCTCGGCGCAGCAGTAGGTGCCCGACGTGGCGAAGCAGGCCCGCCCCGAGTCGATCGGCTCCGCGGTGTCGGGCCCGGCGACGTAGGCGGTCGGATTGGCGGCGAACAGGTCGCCGAAGAAGCCGCCCTCTCGGACGTTGATGCTCGGGTCGCTGCAGGCGTCGCTGAAGGGCGATCCGCCGGGGCCGATGATGCAGAGCCGGAGGGACACGTTGTTCCCGTTGAGGAGCGAGAGCAGGCAGGAGCTGACCCGCTCGCGCTTGTCCTGGCCGGCCAGCCGGCCGGTCTTCCAGCTCGGATAGATCTCCCATTGCCCGGGGAACGACATCGTCCCGCTCGAGTCCTGGATCGCGAAGCTCGACCCCACCGCGCACTTGGCGATCCCCTTCATGATCGGGGCGCGGTTCGTCAAATCTGCGTTCATCCAGGCCCCCCACGGCGCCTTCAGGGTGCACCCCGTCGGCGTGACCGAGTTGGCCGCGCAGAGCTCGAGCGGGTCGGGGTTGCTGGGCGTCGTGATGCCGAAGGCGTCGGTCACGCTCCGCTTGAGGGGATCGCTGTCGATGCTGCCGGGCGGGAGGTTGTTGTCGCCGGGAAAACCGATCGCGCCCTCAGCCTCGTCCACCTCCTCGATGTCGCCGGCGTCCATCATGCAGGCGGGGAGCGCCGGAGCGGCGGCGAGGAGAGCGCTCGTGATCCCGAACCGCGAAACCAGATGAGTCAGCCGCTGGATCATCATGATCATCTCCTTCGTCGCGCTCCGCGCATCCGCGTCGCTCGGTGATGCTCTAATACACGTCCCGTTACACGTGACGTTACACGTCCCGTGCCAGCTCGGCGGCGCCCCGGCCCCCGGGAAATCAGCGGCCCCGGCGCCCTCTCCGCCGGCCCAGGGGTGGAGGCTGGAACCTCCATCCCTGGGGGCTGAGACCTCCACCAGGGGCGCGTTCGTGTGGCCGCACACCACCGCGCGCCGCCGCGTCCGCGCCATGTTCGGCGCAAACCCCCGGCGCGCGTGCGTGGTACCATGCGGCCATGTCGGCGGACGCCACCCTGCTCCTTCGGCCCGAGTCGCGCGTGCTGCGGCTCGAGGGCTTCTCGCTCACGGTCATCGAGGGCGCGGACGCGGGAGCGTCGCTCCGCGCCAGGGCGAGCGAGGTGTCCGTGGGCACCGCGCCGGCGAACGAGCTCGTGCTCGCCGACCCGACGGTATCGCGCCACCATTTCAGCATCACCGCGACCCCCGAGGGCTTCCTGCTGCGCGACCTCGGCTCCTCGAACGGCACCTGGATCGGGCAGACGCGCATCCTCACCGGCTACGTCGACGACGGCGCGCGCGTGAGGGCCGGGCGCACCACCCTGCGCGTCGATCTGCTCGACGAGGACATCTGCGAGCCGCTGAGCCCCGAGGACCGCTTCGGGCCGCTGCTCGGCGCGAGCGACGGCATGCGCCGCATCTTCGCCGCGCTGCCGCGCATCGCCCAGTCCGAGAGCACCGTCCTGATCGAGGGGGAGACGGGCACGGGAAAGGGCGTCCTCGCGGCCGCCATCCACGAGGCGGGCGCGCGCGCGGCCGGCCCCTTCGTGGTGCTCGACTGCGCCGCCATCGCGCCGACGCTCATCGAGAGCGAGCTCTTCGGCCACGTCAAGGGGGCCTTCACCGGCGCGAGCGCGGACCGCGCCGGCGCATTCGAGCAGGCGAACGGCGGCACCATCTTCATCGACGAGATAGGCGAGCTGCCGCTCGATATGCAGCCCAAGCTCCTCAGGGCGCTGGAGGAGCGGACCGTCAAGCGCGTCGGCGGCAACCACCGCGTCAAGATCGACGCCCGCGTGATCGCCGCCACGAACCGCGACCTGCGCGCGGAGGTCAACCGCGGCTCGTTCCGCGCCGACCTCTTCTATCGCCTCAACGTCATGCGCATCCCCATCCCGCCGCTGCGCGAGCGCCCCGGCGACGTCGAGCGGCTCGCGCGGCATTTCTATGCCGAGCTGATGCCCGATCGGCCCATCCCGGGCGAGCTCCTCGAGGCCTTCCGCCGCCAGGCATGGCCGGGCAACGTGCGCGAGCTGCGGGCGGCGGTCGAGCGCGCCGTCCTCCTCGACGACCTGGCCCTGATGGCGCTCGAGGGCGGCGCCGGCCAGGGCGCCGCGGAGGCCTTCGATTTCGACCCGCGCGTCCCCTTCCGCGTGGCCAAGCAGAAGGCCGCGGATCGCTGGGAGGAGCGCTACATGCGCGAGCTCCTCACGCTCGCGAGAGGCAACCTCTCCGAGGCCTCGCGGGTCGCGCGCATGGACAGGAGCCACCTGCGCGCGCTGCTCCGCAAGTACAACCTGCGCGGCGGGGGCGAGGCGGGCTCGACGTAGCGCGACGCCCGCGGCGGCGACGCAGGCTCACCACCGCCGGATTCCACGATCGCGGTCATCCTTTGCGCTTCAACGCGGGCGCGGGTTCGGGTAGCAAGGCTCCATGGCCAAGACGAAGCTCCGCATCGTCCACACCGTGAGCAGCCTCGAGGGCGGGGGCATGGAGCACTTCGTCCTCAGGCTCGTGGAGGCGCAGCGGCGGCACGGGCACGACGCGTCGATCCTCGCGCTCCGGGGCGGGCCGCTCGACGATCTCGCGCGGCAGCGGGCGCTGCCGGCGACCGTGCTCTCGGGCAAGAAGCTCGAGCGCATCGCGCGCGCCGCGCTCGGGTTCGCGGCCGCGCGGCCGGACATCGTGCACGCGCACAACCCGACCTCGCTCCACTACGCCGTGATCGGCAAGCTGCTCACGCGGGCCCCCCTCGTCTTCACCGATCACGCGCAGACCCGCGGCATCATCCGCGTGCCCACGCGCTTCGAGTGGAGGCAGACCGACGTCGTCGTCGGCTGCTCCCAGGACACGGCCGACAAGAGCGGCGGGGTGGGCATCGCCCGGCGCGTCACCGCCATCCACAACGGCATCGACATCGTCCCGCCGCGGCGCGCCCGCGACGAGATGCGCGCCGAGCTCGGGCTCGGAGCCGGCGAGGTCGTGGGCATCATGCCCGCCGCCTTCCACAAGGTGAAGGGCCACGACGTGCTCCTCCGCGCGCTCGCGAGCCTCGACGCGGCCTCGACCCAGGCGCGCGTGCGCGTCCTCGTCGCCGGCGACGGCGACCTGCGCGACAGCATCCACGGGCTCGCGAAGGAGCTGGGGCTGGGGGCCGGGGGCGCAGCCGGCTCGCCCGGCGGAGCCCCCGGACGTGGACCGACTCCGGAGCGGGTCACGTTCCTCGGCTTCAGGAAGGACGTGCCGGACCTCCTGATGGCCGCGGACTTCTTCGTCCTCCCCTCGCGCGACGAGGGCCTGCCGCTCGCGGTGCTCGAGGCCATGGCGCGCTCGCTCCCCGTGGTGGTCACGCCCGTCGGCGGCGTGCCCGAGGTGGTCAAGGACGGCGAGCACGGCTTCCTCGTGCCCGTCGACGACGTCGGGGCGCTCGCGGCCGCGATCGCGAAGGTGGCCGGCGACGCCGAGCTCCGCGCGAGGCTCGGCGAGGCGGGACACCGGCGCGTGCGCGACGATTTCTCCTTCGAGCGCATGACCCGCAAGTACGAGGACCTCTATTTCAGCCTGCTCTGATCTGCCCCGGTACAATGAAGATCCTCGTCTTCACGCACCATTACCCGTCCACGCGGCTGCCCACGATGGCGCCGTACAGCCTCCACACGTACCGCGCGCTCGCGCGGCGCTGCGAGCTCCGGGTCGTCGCGCCGATCGCGTGGTGGTCGCGCGCGCGCACCGCCCCGCGGGAGCTCGCCCGGCCGCCGCGCGAGGCGCACACGGGCATCGACGCGGTCTTCCCGACGTACTGGTCGGTGCCCGGCCTCCCGCGCCTCCACGCGCGGGCGATCCACGCCTCGCTGCGCGGGATCATGGGCGACATCCGGCGCGAGTTCCCGTTCGACGTCCTGCTCGCCGCGTGGGCGTACCCGGACACGGTCGCGGCCGCGCGGTTCGCGGAGGAGCTCGGCGTGCCGCTCGTCACCACGGTGCTCGGCTCGGACATCAACGACTCGCCGGAGAAGCCCGCGCTCAGGCCGCAGATCGCGGGCGCGCTCGCGCGCTGCCGGCGCGTGGTCGCGGTGAGCGCGGCGCTCGGCGAGCGCGTCGCCGAGCTCGGCGTGCCGCGCGAGCGCGTGGTCGTGATGCGCAACGCGGTCGACGGCGCCCGCTTCGCGATCCGCGATCGCCGCGCCCCGCGCGCGCGCCTCGGCGTGCCCGAGGGCGCGCCGCTCGTGCTCTACGCCGGCTACCACGTGCCCGAGAAGGGCGTCGACGTGCTCATCGAGGCCATGGATCGCCTCGGCAGGCTCGGCCGCGGCGACGTGCACCTGCTCACGGTCGGCGGCGGCGAGCTGCTCGAGCCCCTCCGCGCGCGGGCGAGCGCGCTCGGCCTGCGCGGCCGGGTGCGCCTCCTCGGCTGGGTGATGCCCTCCGAGATCCCCGAGCACGTCGCGGCCTGCGACGTCCTCGTCCTGCCGAGCCGCCGCGAGGGCTGCCCCAACGTGATCCTCGAGGCGCTCGCCTCCGGCCGCCCCGTGGTCGCGTCGCGCGTGGGCGGCGTGCCCGAGCTCCTCCGCGAGGGCGAGAACGGCTACCTGGTCCCCGCGGGCGACCCCGACGCGCTCGCCGGCGCCCTCAAGGCCGCGCTCGAGCGCGCCTGGGACCCGGAGGCGCTCCGCGCGACCGT
The DNA here is from genome assembly GCA_964421485.1 of uncultured Polyangiaceae bacterium. Taxonomy (GTDB): domain Bacteria; phylum Myxococcota_A; class Polyangia; order Polyangiales; family Polyangiaceae; genus CAYQYG01. Next base: position 13,225 of record CAYQYG010000114.1, read on the forward strand.
CGAGTCCCTCTCGTGGGACCTCATCGGGGATCGATATGCCGACCTCCTCGCCGAGGTCGCGAGCGAATGGAAGGAGGGATCTGCATGGCGGGCTCGCTCTACAAGCTCCTGAAGCCGATAGCGAAGAAGGTGATCCACAACCCGGTGCGCCCGATCGGGCCCGCCCGCGCGCTCTACGACGGCGTCTACCAGCTCGTCTGGCTGGGCCGCGAGGTCTCGGAGTGGGCGACGCGCTCGCTCATCGCGACGCCCGCGTTCCTGAGCCAGTGCGCCGTCTACGGCGACCGGATCACCGCCGATCAGGTCCCCTACATCAGCGGCCCCGTCCGGATCGAGCTCGGCAGCGACATCCGCATCTCGGGCCTCATCTCGATCCAGCCCGCGTCGCACCGCCCCACGCCGCCGCTCCTCAAGATCGGCAACGGCTGCTTCATCGGCCACCACACCGCGCTCTCCATCGGCAACAGGATCGAGCTCGGCGATTACGTCTCGATCGGCCACGGCTCGTTCATCAGCGACACCGAGGGTCACGCCCGCACCGAGGCCAAAGACCGCCCCGCCTGGGAGACCCCCTCGGCCGAGGGTGACACCTCGGAGGTGATCATCGAGGACCACGTCTGGATCGCGCGGAATTGCATGATCCTGAAGGGCGTCCGCATCGGCGCGCGCTCGATCCTCGGCTCCGGCTCGGTGGTGCGCTCCGACATCCCGCCGGACTCGGTGGTGATGGGCAACCCGGCCCGCGTCGTGAAGCGCCTCGAGCGCCCCGCGTCCGCCGCGGCCCACTGACCAGGCAAATCCGATCCGGGATCGTCCGGAGAGAGAGAGGTTCACAGGGAGGCGGGGAGACGGGGAGAACAGAAATTTTGAGAATTCTCTCTTCTCTCTCTCCCTGCCTGCCTCCCTGTGTAATTTCTCTCTCTCTTCTCCCGCCGTGATCCACGGCCAGACCTCTGGCAGGCGGGACTATGACGCGCAGGGCGGCGGCTTCAGCCTGTAATCGCGAAAATCGGCAGGATTCCCCGATTTGCCCTCGATCGCCGCGATCGCGATGTTGTACATCTCGCGCGCGGTCACGTAATGGAGGATCCACTCCTTGCCGTCGTTGTAGCGGCCCGTGAGCTCGCGGTGCAGCGCGCGCCCCCCGTCGCCGAGCACCGACGCCGCCTGCAGCTCGGGCGCGCCGTGGGTGTACACCTTCACGAACACCCACTCGGGGCGCCCCTCGACGTGGATCTGCTGGTCGACCCACGTCCGGATCCGGCTCGGCGAGGGCGGGTCCACGGCCTGGAGCGCGCCGTACTCGAGGCGCGGCGCGAGCCGGCCCTCGCGCAGCGCCAGCGCGAGCGGGCCCTCGATCATCAGGATGCGGTCGTCCATCGGCTCGCCGACCCGCGCGCGGACGCCGGTCTCGTAGGCGCGGCGGCGCGACAGGTCGCCGGTGGGCCAGTAGATCTGGTTCACGATCCCGTGCTGCGACTCGTCGGGCGCCGCGGGGAACGTGTAATCGGCGTAACAGCCGGTCTCGAAGAGCAGCGGCAGCTCCGCGTCCACGCCGCAGTGGCGGCCGTCGCGGCGGGCGTTCGCGAGGCACCAGTTGCCGTGGATGAACGCGTAGCGCATGCGCCCCCCCTCGTCGCGCGAGAAATGGCCGTGGCGGCCCATGATCTCGAGGTAATGGGCGATGTCCCTGCGGAGCTTCTCCGGCGTGTCGCCGTCGTGGTGCAGGTGCAGCTCCACCTCGCCGAAGCCGCGGCGGGTGAGGTCGGCGAGCGTGTCGAGCCAGGCGGGCGTGTACTGCTCGCCGGGAAAGAAGAACGAGTGGCGCGGGTGCCGGCCGTCCGCGTCGCGGTAGGCCGAGGCGAGCTCGGGGTAGCGCTCGGCCCAGAAGCGGACGCGGGCGTCGCCGACCTCGGGCGTCGCGTCGTTCCAGCCGGGCTCCCAGTGGTCGCAGAGCGCGAACAGGAGGTGCCGCGGCCCCTCGGGCCGGGGGGCGCGGACCCGCTCGACCAGGTGCCGCGCGTAGCCGGGCAGCCATTGGTGCAGGTTCTTCTCCTCGAGGTACGTGACCTTCTTCCGGATCGACTCGAGCATGGTCCTCTCGGGCGCCGCGGGCGGCGCGGGGGCGCAATTCTACCCCTCCAGCCGGCGCCGGGCGCGCCAAATCGCGCGCGGGCGGGCCGGGCGCGGCGGCCGCGCGCTCGACGCCTCGATCGATGCATGACCTGGACAGCGCCCCGCGCCTGCGAAGTGCAAAGGGCGAGCCCGCGGGCGAGGTGATACGATCGCGGCCTGGGCGTTTCGACTGAAAGGTGGGCGGCCGCGGTCCGTTCCGGAGCAAGGGCGATGAGCGAGTGGCTGGTCGAGGGAGCGGGCAACGGCAAGGCTTTCGAGGAGCTGATCGAGGCGCTCCGGCCGGGGAGCGCGCTCGCGCTCGTGGGCGCGGGCAGCAGCGCGCGCGTGGGGTACCCGCTCTGGGGCAAGCTCCTGGATCGAATGGCCGCGCAGATCGTCGAGAGCGACCCGCAGTCGCAACCGAAGATCGACGCGCTCGCCGCGGAGGGCGACATGCTCTGGAAGGCCGAGGAGTACCGCCGCATGCTCGGGCCGGACGGCTTCGTGGAATTCATCCGCGACACGTTCGGCCCCGAGGAGGCGCGCTTCGACCCGTTCCACGAGGATCTCGTCCGCCTCCCCTTCCGCCACATCCTTACGACGAACTACGACGCCGTGCTCGAGCAGGCGCACGCCGCGGCCTTCCACCGCCCGCGCGCGCTCGCGGTCTCGTGGCGCGAGGCGTCCAACGTCCGCGAGCTGATCCAGCGCATCGGCGATGACGAGTACGGCCGCCGCTACGTCTACCTGCACGGCCGCTTCGACGACCCCGACAGCATCGTGCTCACCGAGCGCGACTACACCGAGCGCTACGCGCAGGCGAGCGACACCTGGCCGAAGCTCTTCACGCTGCTCGCCGCGCAGCGGGTCGTGTCGATCGGCTTCTCCCTCACCGACCTCGACCTGATGGGCGTGTTCCGCTCGGTGAGATCGCTGATGGGCCCCGGCGAGCCGCGGCACTTCGCGATCCTGCCCTACGACGAGCGGGCCGGCGCCGCGACGGCGCGCCAGCGGCTGCAGGGCAAGTACGGCATCCGCCCCGTGTTCTACCGCCTGTCCCCCGCGCACGAGGGCCTGGCCGCGCTCATGCGCGCGCTCTTCGAGGCGCTCCGGCCGGGCCGCCCCTCGATGCCGCCCGAGCCCCCGCCGAGCCTCCGGCCGCCGCCCGAGCCGCTCGCGCCGACGGCCGGCTACGACCCGCAGTGCTACGTGCCCCACGGCGACACCGAGCGCCGCGTGCTCTCGGGCCTCGCAGAGGCCGGCAGCCCCGTCGTGATCCTCGGCCCCTCGCGCTCCGGCAAGACGGCGCTGCTCCGGCACGTGCTCGACGCGGCCTGCCAGGACGATCGCGCCGCCGGCAAGCAGAGCCGCGCCGCCCTGATCGAGCTCTCCGCCTTCGACCCCGAGGCCCAGGAGTCCTACGAGGACTTCCTGCACGAGCTCGGCTCGCGCCTCGTCGAGCAGGTCGAGGGCGACGAGGCCTGGATGGAGCAGGCCTGGGCGCGGCCGCAGACCGCGGCGCGCCGCCTGACCTGGCTGCTCAAGCACCACGTGCTCCACACGGTCACCGAGCGGCTCATCATCGCGATCGAGTCCGGCGATCAGCTCCCCCGCTTCAAGCTCTGGGACAGCGTGCTCGGCCTGCTCCGCGCGTGGGCGCAGGAGAGCAAGACCGCCCCCTGGGACCGGCTGCGGATCGCGATCGCGATCTCGACCGAGCCGACCCTGCTCAAGGAGGAGCTGCACCGCTCGCCCTTCTTCAACGCCGCGATGCTGGTGCGCCTCGACGACCTCGGCGAGGCTCAGGTGAAGCAGCTCCAGGACTGCTACCGCCTGCGCTGGTCCGACGCCGAGCGCGCCGAGCTCACCGCGCTCGTCGGCGGCCACCCCTACCTGCTCCGCCTCGCGATGTACGAGGCCGCCCTGCGCGGCACGAGCGTGCGCCGGATCGTGGAGGACGCGCGCCGCGGCGGCGGCATCTTCCTCGACTTCCTCGATCAGCGCCGGAGGAAGCTCGAGCCCGACCTGCGGAAGGCCCTCTGCGCGCTGCTCGACGGCCGCGCCGCCGAGCTCCACCCCGACATCGAGGACCGCCTGCGCGGCGCCGGCCTGCTGCGCGGCTCACCCGGCTCCTACCGCCTGCGCTGCCCGCTCTACGAGGGCTATTTCCGGGACGTATGCGCTCGCTCGATGTAGCCGCCGCCGCCGGCCCGCCCGAGAGCGGCGCCCCTCCGCCGACTCGCCCCGCGCCCCCGGATTCGGAGGGCAGCTTCCAGACCGAGGGCCGGGGGATCGTCGACTCGTCCGGCGCGGGCCTGTACGTGCTGCGCCGCTCGGACGCGGAGCTGTTCGAGCGCCTGGAGCGGCGCGAGCCCTGCTATGTCCTGGCCCCGCGCCAGATCGGCAAATCGAGCCTGCGCGTGCGGACGCAGGACCGCCTGCGCGTGAAGGGCGTGCGCTGCGTCTCGGTGGACCTCACGAGCATCGGCAGCGGCGCGAGCGCGAGCGAGTGGTACTTCAGCTTGGCCTCCGCCATCGCGGAGCAGCTCGGGCTGGAGCCCGAGCTCGACGCGTTCTGGGCCAGGCACCGCCGGATGTCCCCGGTGCGCCGGTTCCGCCAGTTCCTGCACGACGTGGCGCAGGGCGGCGAGGACCCCGGGGCCCCCCCGCTCGTGGTGTTCCTCGATGAAATCGACGTGACCCTCTCCCTGCCATTCTCGCGGGACGATTTCTTCGGCCTGATCCGCTCGGCGCACGAGGCGCGGGCCGAATCGCCGAGGTGGCGGCGGCTGACGTTCTGCCTGATCGGCGTGGCGGCGCCGCTCGACCTCGTGGCCGATCCCGAGCGGACCCCGTTCAACAACTCCTACGCGGTCCGCATCGACGATTTCACGCGCACCGAGGCGAGGACGTTCCTGCCCGCGCTGACGCGCGCCGGCGGCGATCCCGCGCTGCTCCTCGACGCGGTGCTCGACTGGACCGGCGGCCACCCCGCGCTGACGCAGCGCCTCTGCTACTGGCTGACCCGCGAGGGCGCCGAGGAGCGGCAGCTCCCCCCGAAGGAGCGGGTGGAGGCGCTCGTCACGCGGCTGTTCCTCTCGAGCGGCCGCATCGACGATCCGATCCTGCTCGACGCCGAGCGCCGCTTCGCCGGCGACCGCCCCGACGCGCGCATCCCTGTGATGCTGCATCTCTACCGGCGGTTGCTCGACGGCGACCCCGTGGCGGTGGACGGCAACAACCCGCGGCAGTTCGGCCTCCGGATCGCCGGCCTGGCCGCGGAGCGGAACGAGGACGGGGGCACGTGGCTGAGGGTGCGCAACCGCATCTTCGCCGCCGTGTTCAACCACGCCTGGGTCGAGGAGAAGCTCGCGCGCCGCTTCCTGACGGAGCCGCTCCAGATCTGGAAAGATTCGGGCCGGAGGGACGATCACGTGCTGCGCGGCGGCGCGCTCGACATCGCGCTCGCGTGGGCGCACGGCCGGGAGGACGTGACGCCCGACGAGGGCGATTTCCTGCGGGCCTCGCTGGAGGTGATGAACCGCGAGCAGGGCGAGCGCCAGCAGGCCGAGGTGGACCGCGCGCAGCGCGAGCGCGCGGAGCAGGAGGTGCGCTCGCAGCGGCGGCTCGTGATGATCCTCGGCCTGAGCGTGATCGTGGTGGCGCTCTCGCTGGTGCTGGCGATCGTGCAATACAAGCGGATGCAGCGCGCGCTCGAGGAGGAGAACCGGGGCCGCGTCGCGGCGCAGCAGGCGATGGAGCTCCTGAAGCAGTCGTTCGACGCGCGCGTGGCGCGGCTGGAGGACGAGCTCGTGATCGCGCAGAAGGATCTGAAGACCGCGCGATCCAACAAGGACGAGGCGCTGAAGAAGGCGGCGGCCGCGGAGGCGGACGCGGACGCGGCCCGGCGCGAGGCGGACGCGGCGGACCGGCGCGCGGGCAAGTCGGCCTACGGCGAATACAAGGCGCGGAAGCTGCTCGAGGAGGCGAGGAAGAAGAAGGACGCGGCGGCGAGCCTGCGCATCGCGGCCCTGAACGCGGAGGGCCGGGAGACGGAGGCGCAGCGGCGCGTGGAGGACGCGCAGCTGGCGCTGCAATCGGCGCTGACGGCCTCGCAGCGTCCAGCGGAGTCCGTGGCGGGCTCGGTGCAGGGCGCGCTCGAGGTGGAGCGGAGCGAGACGGCGCGGCTCAGGAAGCTCCTGGCCGAGAAGACCTCGGCGCTCGCGATGGCGATGGACGAGATTGACCGGCGGAAGCGGATCGAGAACGAGCGCAACGATCAGATCGAGAAGCTCACGAAGGAGCGGGACGCGGCGCGCCTGGAGGCGGCGGCGCCCCGCTTCGCGACGCCGCCGCCACCGCCGTCGCCGGCGCCGACCCCGGCGCCCCCGCCGCCGGAGGCGGCGCCGGCGCGGGACGGGGCAGATCCTTACGATTGATCAAGCCGCGCGGCGCGATGCGCGACCCGTCCGGCGTCCTACATGCCCTCGTCGTCCAGGAAGAGGTAGGTCAGCACGAATCCGTTGTGGTATTCGACGGGGGTGTTGCCGAAGCGGAAGCCCTGGGAGAAGTCGAGCTCCCATTCTCGCTTGTCCCCCAGGCGGAGGGAGAGGAGGCTCCATTCGGGGCCGCCGGAGAAGCCTTCGTCTCGGCCGAACGTGGTCGCATAACCGGCGGCGAGGCCGGCGGAGACGGCGAAGCGGGACGTGAGGTTCACGCGGACGGCGAGGGGGCCGCCGAGGTGGAGGAACGCGTATTCGCCGGCCGCGAACGAGATGAAGGCGCCGGTGCGGAGGTCGACCTTGGGCGTGAGGCCGACGTTGAGGATCAGGCCGGCGGTCGGGCCGAAGAGGATGCCGCCGCGGAGGGGGAACAGCATCACCGGGCCGCCGGCCAGGCCGGCGTGGGGGCCTTCGCGGTAGGTCACGAAGGCGTCCGCGCCCTTCGCGAGGGGAGCGCCCTCGTCCTCGCCGGGGGCGAGGCGCAGGACGACGCGGCGGGTCTCGCGCTCGGTGATGGTGACCTTCGACGAGGCAGTGGCATGGCCATCGGCCGAGGCGGTGACGACGTGCTCGCCGGGGTTGGCCTTGCGGGTGGTGCCGAGGCCGACCACGGGGACGGCGCGGCCGTCGATGGATATCTCGACGGGGGTGCCGCTCGGGGGGCCCTGGACCGAGATGATCAGCGAGGGAATGCGGGCCTCGAGCTCGGCGGCGAGGGTCTGGGCCTCGCCGCGGGCCTCGGTGAAGGGGGCGGGCTCGCCGGGCTGCGCCGGGGAGCGCGCGATCTCGAGCAGGAGCTCGCGGGCCTCGACGAGCTGGCCGAGGCCAATACGAGCGCGGGCGAGGGCGACCCCCGTGGTCGGGACACCCATGATGGTATGGGCGGTCTCGTAGGCGCGGAGGGCGCCCTGGTAATCCTTCGCGGCGAGCTTCTGGTCGCCGACCTTCATGAGGTGGCGCGCGGTCTCCCTGTCCTCGGCGGTCGGCGCGGCGCGGGCCGCGGGCGAGAGCAGGAGGCCCGCGGCGAGGAGCGCCGGGGCCAGCCTCGATAGCAGGCAATCAGAAGCCATAATCCTTTTCTCTGGTCGGTCCCTTCGGACGCGGCGGCGCGCCAGGGGTGCCCTGGGCCGGCGCGGAGCTCGTGGGGGCAGCCGCGGACGGCGCGGAGGCGGAGGCGGACGCGGGAGCGGAGGCGGACGCGGGAGCGGAGGCGGACGCGGGAGCGGAGG
>CAYQYG010000115.1:0-3159 GCA_964421485.1 uncultured Polyangiaceae bacterium
GCGGCGTCCTGAGCTCGTGGGACGCGATCGACAGGAAATCGTCGCGGGCGCGCACGGCGTCGCGCAGGAGCTCGAGCAGCCGGGCGGTCTCGTAGAGCGACCAGGCGAAATCGGCCACGTCGCGGACGAGCTTCGTGTCCTCCTCCGTCCACCGGCGCGGGGCCTCGCTCAATACCGCCAGGGCGGCCACCCATTCCGCCTCCCGGAAGAGCGGCACCAGCACGAACGCGGCCACGCCGTACTTCGCGTGAAATCGCTCGTAGTCCGGCGACGTCTGCGGGTCCGTCCGGGTGTCGTGGACGGCGATGAGCTCTCCGGCCTGTGCGCCTTCTATCGCGCCCCCCAGGACGGCCAGGGGAAAGCGCACGGCATCCCCCGGGAAACGGCCATAGAAGTATTCCGGCACGAGCGCGATCACCTGCGCCGGCCGGTCCACGAGCCCGAGGCACACGCCGCTCGCGCGCAGCCGCTCCCCGAGGCGCTGGACCGCCGTCTGCGCGACCGCGCCCGGGCTCCTGAGCCCCACGAGCTCCGCCTGCAGGCTGAGCAGGAGCTCCCTGCGCTCGTGGCTCTGCCGCAGCGCCTCGGCCAGCGCTTCGGCCCTGTCGCGCTCCGCCGTCACCCGCGCCCGCGCGAGCTCGGCGGACGCGAGCTCGACCCGCTCCTGCTCGACGCGGAGGACCGCGCCCGCGGCCGACAGGACCAGCGCGGCGAAGAGCACGATCGTCAGCAGGACGAAGAGGGCGAACGAGAACGCCAGATCGAAGAGCCCCGCGCGCTGGCCCAGGCGGATGAGCACGGCCAGCCCGAGCGGCACCAGCACGGACGCGAAGAGCAGCCTGCGCAGCAGCACGCCGCCCCCCGTCGGGCGGAGCAGGAGCGCCATGGCGCCCCGCTCCGGCGTGAGCAGGATGCCCGCCAGGCCGACGCAGAGCAGCCCGAGCGCCGTGGGCACGGCCATGCCGATGAACCGGCTGATGCCGAGGACGTGCGTGACGCCGTACAGGTGCCCCGTGAGGGCGAGCAGCGCGAGCACGGTCGTGCCCGCCGAGAGCGGCTGCACGAGGCGGCGAGAGCGATCTTCCCGGCGCGCGCTCGACGCGAGCGCCAGGGCGAGGAGGATCACGGCCGCGGCCGCCTGCGGCGACATGCGCCCGGGATGCGGCTGATCCGCTGCGCGGAGCACGCGCTCGCGGAACAGGAGCATGTCGGCGTCGTCGAAGCCGGCCACGTGCTCGGCCAGCATGACGAGCGCCACGAACAGGGGGGCGAGCGCGAGCCCGCCGCCCAGCCGAGCCAGGGCCCGCCGGCCCGTCCGCTGCGCCTGCGCCAGGCAAATCACCGCGAGCGCCTGCAGGAGCAGCACGACGCCGGTGGTGGGCACCATCGCCGGATACCCCGGCCCGGCGAGGGTGCGCAGGGACGGTACGTCGAGCGCCCAGCCCGCGAGCGCGGCCGTCGCGAGGGCGATGGCCAGGGCGCCGAGCAGGAGCGGGAGGACCTGGACCCAGCGGGGCGGCGCGACCGGGGCCTCGTCCCTCGTCCCCGGCGACTGCTCCCGCGGCGCTTCACCCATGTCGATCACCCCGATCGGGGCTCTGGGTCGAGCCGATGCTCCTGCAATACCCCGGCCGGCACCGCCTCGCGCGCCAGCTCGGCGAGCCGAGCATGGTGCGTGAAGAACAGGATCTGCGCCGCCCCCGCCGCCTCCCCGAGCACGCGCAGCGCCGCCCGCGCCCGCTCGTCGTCGAAATGGATCAGGATGTCGTCGAGCACGAGCGGCATCGGCTCTCCCCCCCGCGCGTGGTGCTCGAGGCTCGCGAGCCGCAGCGCCAGGTAGAGCTGGTCCCGCGTCCCGTCGCTCAGCCCCTGCACGTCTACCTCGCGCTGCGGCGGCGGCGCGGCGTCCCCTGGCAGATCCACCTGCGCCCCGAGCCCCGCGGCCGCCCGCACGCACCGCAGCACCGCCCGGTCCGAGTCGTCGTAGCTCACCCTGAGCCCCGCGTACGCCTCCAGCGTCAGCCGCCGGAACAGCGCGCTCGCCCGGGCCAGGATGGGCCCCTGGTTGCGCTCCCGGTACCGCTCGATCTCGCGCTCCAGGATCACCGCCGCGAGCTTCGCCCGCACGTACCGCCCGACCTGCCCCCGCAATCGCGCCATGGCCGCCTCGGCCTCCCCCGCCGCGTCCGCCGCGAGCGACCGCGGGCTCCGCATCTCCTCGAGCCCCCCCTCCACGCGCCCCAGCTCCCGATCCAGATCGCGCCGCCGCGCATGGAGCTCGTTCAGCCGCTCCTCGCTCCGCTCGACCTCCACGGCAAGCACGTCCCGCTCCAGCCCCTCGGTCTCCAGCTCCAGCGCCGCCACCCCTCTCCCCTCGCCGGCCTCGAGCGATTTCTCCTCGAGCTCCCGGATCCTCCGATCGAGCTCCCGCGCCCGGCGAGACCGCCGCTCCGCCTCTTCCAGCCCCGCGAGGTCCTCCGCGCGCGCCGCCGCGCGGAGCCGCGAGAGCGCCGCCTCCGCCGCGCCCCTCCGCGCCGCCGCGTCCTCGAGCGTCCGCCGCTTGTCCTCGAGCTGCTTCTCGATCTCCGCGCGCGCGCTGAGATCGGCGCGCGCCTGGTGATACCGCTTCACGAGCCCGTCCGCCGCCTGCTCCGGCGGCACCCCCGACAGGTCCGGCGCGTGCGCCGCCGCGAGCGCCGCGACCACCCCCTGGAACACCTCCGCGTCCCGCTCCATCCCCTGCACCCTGCGCCGCGCGTGCGCCGCCGCGTCCACCGCGCGGAACAGCCCCGCGAGCTCGTCGAGCATCGCGGTCACCTCGTCCGCCGAGGCCTCCGGCCCGAGCCCCAGCCGCGCCACCCCCTCCGCCCACGCCGCCCGCCAGGCCGCCCGGGCCGCCTCGTGCTCCGCCCGCTCTGCCTCGAGCTCACCAACCTCTCGATCCAGCTCCTCGATCCGCTGCCCGAGCTCCCTCCGCTCCCGCTCCGACCCCTCGATCGCCGCGATCACCCGCTCCGCTTCATCGATGAGCCCCGAGAGATCGACCATTCCGTCGATCATCGCCGGGCCCGAGGCCGATACCGTTTCCGTGCCCGATACCATGGCCGATACCGTTCCCGTGCCCGATACCGCTCCCGATACCGTTCCCGTGCCCGATAC
>CAYQYG010000115.1:3259-21044 GCA_964421485.1 uncultured Polyangiaceae bacterium
CCGATACCGTTCCCGTGCCCGATGCCATGGCCGATACCGTTCCCGCTCCCGATATCGCCCTCGCCCCCGCCGCCGCGAGCGCGGCCCGGAGCTCGGCCGCGAGCCCCTCCGCGCGCGATCGCAGGCTCTCCACCTCGGCCTCGGCCCCGCGGGCCCGCTCCACCGCCGCGCGGAGCTCCGCGTGCCCCGCGAGCCACCCCCGCATCTCCGCCGGCGACAGCGGCGACACCCCCGCCGGCGCCCACAGCGCCGCCCACGCCGCCTCCGCCTCCTCGCGCCGCACTGCAATGGCGGCCCGCTCCGCCTCGACGGCCGCCCGCTCCGCCTCCGCCGCCTTCCGGTCCGCGGTGAGCCGCGCCATCCTCGCCACCCGCTCCGCTTCCCTCCGCAATCGATCCGCCACCGCGTCGGCCTTCTGCACGAGCTCCACGTACAGCTCGGGCTGCGCCCGCGCCGGATCCTCCGTCGGCGCCAGCGAGAACACCTCGACCGCGCCCTTCGCCCCTGCGGCGCCGCGCCCCTTCACCGCCGCGTCGAACAGCCCTGCCCCTTTCGACTCCGCCGGCTCCTTCGGCGCCTTTCGCAGGAGCGCCCGGTGCAGCGCCTTCCACGTCGCGTCCCGCCGCGCGCGCGCCTCCACCAGCTCCCCCTCCGTCGGCACGCTCCCCGCCCCTTGCAGCGCCCCTATTTCCCGCGCGATCTCCCCCAGCCGCGCCGCCGCCGCGCGGCCCCGCTCCGCGGCCCGCTCCTCCTCGCGCGCGATCCCCGCCCACCGCGCCTCTGCCTGCTCCACCGTCTCGCGCAGCGGCACGGGCCGCCCGGCCGCCGCCCCGGGCTCCGGCGCTGCCCCGCCGGCCCACCGCCCCAGCCGGTCCCGCAGCGCCTCCGCGGCTCGCCCCCTCCGCCGCGCCTCCGCGGCGGCGTCCCGCACCCGCTGCTCCAGGTCCCCCTCGCGCCGCGCCCGCCCTGCCGCCCGCCGCAGCGCCCCCGCGTCCCCGGTCGCCGGCAGCTCCGCGAGCCGCGCCGCGCAGGCCCTCCGCGCCGCCTTCCTGTCCGAGAGGAGCCGCTCCGCCTCCCGCGGCCGCGCCGCCACCTCGCCCCGCTCCTGCGAGAGCTTCTTCAGCCGCGCCTCGGTCGCCACGTCCACCCGCAGCGCCTCCACCCCGTCGAGCTCCGGCGCTCGCCCCAGCCGCCGCAGCGCCGCCCGCCCCTCCTCCTCGAGCGCCCGCAGCTCCGCCCGCACCCGCGGCAGATCCAGCACCGCCTTCCGGTGGCTCCCCAGCCTGTCGGTCAGGTCCTCGATCACCTCCTCGGCCAGCCCTGCGAGCGACTCCGGGATCCACAGCCCGTCCCGCCGCGCCTCGAGCCCCGCGATCTCCCGCGCCAGCCTCTCCATCGCGGCCCCTGCGTCTGCTGCCCGGGCGAGGGCCTCTTCCCGATCGCGCTCGGCTCCGTCCGCGAGCAGCACCACGTCCCCGAGCGCGGCCCGCTCCGCGAGCAGCGTCCTCCGCGCCTCCAGCAGCGGCAGCACCCGCTGCGCCCGCCGCAGCCTGAGGTCCGCCGCCCGCGCCGCCGCCGCCGCCTCGTCCGCGCGCGCCCGCTCCGCCTCGACCTCGGCGATCCGCTGCTTCAGCCGCTCCCACGCCTCCGGCGGCGTCGCCGCCTCCCGCACCTTCCGCTGCGCCTCCCCGACCGCCCGGATCGCCTCGTTCAGCGGCCTGATCCGCGCGTGGGGCGTGAACAGCTCGCTCGCCTCCCGCCGGAGCTCCGCCAGCACCTGGTGCAAGCCCGCCCCGACCCCTGCCCCGAACAGGCTCTCTCCCACGTCCCCCTTGCCCTCGAGCAGCGCCTCCCCCCCTTGCCGCAGCGTCTCGTGGTCCAGCCCGAACATGGTCCTGAAGAGGTCCTCGCTGACGCCCCCCAGGAACGGCCGCAGGATCTCGTCGTCGGCGGCGTTATCGCCCTCGTCGAAGAGCGTCTTCACCCGCCCCTTGCGCCGCACCACCCGGATCGAGGCCCCCGCCGCGCTCTCCAGGCGCCCGCCGATGCGCAGGTCGGAGCTCCGGTGCAGGTGGTCGTCCTGCGAGAGGTGCGGGATGCCGTAGAGCAGCCCGCGGATGGCCCGGAGCGCGGTGCTCTTGCCGGCCTCGTTGGGCCCGTAGACGACGTGCAGCGCCGGCGGCGGCGCCGAGAGGTCGAGCCGCAGATCGGTGAACGGCCCGAAGGCGATGAGGTGGAGGTCGAGGATCCGCACGGGCCTTTCGCGCCATCACGCCGGGTCCCGCGGGTCGGGCGGCGCGTCGGCGGACTGTACACCGGTCTCGGGGGGAGTCGCCTGCCGGAACGGTGAAGCCGGCGAAGCGCCGCTCCGCCAGGCGCCCCGGCGCGCGCGGGCGGGGTGATCATCTCCATCACCGTACAGCGGTCCATCGCGGCATCACCTCGGGTCAGCTCGCCCGTCCGTGCTGTGGGGGCCGTTGACCAGTGCAGGCGCCCGGGCTAGGCTCGCACCCGAGGGGAGCCCGATGCCCTTGAAATATCTGATTATTCCGGCGGATGCGAGGGCAGACGTGGACGCCCTGCTATCACTGAGCGGCGCGCAGTTGCGTACGCTGGACCATGCGCTCTCCGACAAAGAGAGCCTGAAGGGGGAGAGATGGACCTACCGCAGAATTGCGGCGGAAATAGGCGTCTCGCCCGAGGCCGCGCTCGGCATTCTCAATGCGGTCGATAACCTCCGGCGCCAGCGAGAGCAGTTCGAGATCAGCGACAGCGCCATCCTGGAGGACCTGGCCACGATCCACCCGGTGGAAGAGCCGGACGCGCGCGGCGCGTTGACCGATCTCTTGCGAAAGTCCGACGAGGACTACTTCGTGGAGAAGGTCAGCTCGCTTCGTCACGCTGTGGTCCCTCATGTCACCGACGTACGGACCGTCGTCGATGCTCGTCCGGTTTTCAGTCGAGACCGTGACCGCATAGAAGGCCTGCTGCTCCTCACATATCTCGAGAGCTTCCATCGCGAGCGTCTGACCCCGGGAGTGGACGCCGCGCTCGACGCCGAGATCGAACGCCTCGAGAACCTCGCATCGACCCACATTCGTGCCCGTGCGAACGTCGACATCGACCGCGTATCCGAGGGATAGATGCGGCAGTCATGAGGGCCGAGCGTCTGCTGGCCGAGAAATGACATGGAATTCTTGCCGGACCGAACTCGCCTCCCGGACGGGGTCCTCGGGCGCGTGCACCAGCCCGCGCGGGCTGACTACTCGAATTATCGTGACTGCATCCGCTGGGAGTTCGGTTTCACGTGCGTGCTCTGCTTCCTGCACGAACAGGACCTCGTCGAAGGTGGCGCGGAGGGCACCGGCCTGATCTGGATCGAGCATCACGAGCTGAAGCACGGCGATGAGGAGAAGCGGAACCGCTACCGCAACTGCCTCCTGTCGTGCCGATTCTGCAATAACGGTAGGTCGACGATCCCGGAAGCGGAGCGGGCCGGCAGCGGCAGGCTCCTCGATCCGACCAGCATCGCGTGGTCCGAGCACTTCGAGATGAAGGAGCACGAGATGGTCGTCAGGAGCCCGAGCCAGGATGCCACGTACACATTCAACACCTACCATCTCGGCGACAAGCGCAAGGCTGTGCTCCGGGAGAATCGCGCCCGGCGCTTCCGGGAGCTCTGGCGCGCGCGAGAAAAGGTCGCGGAGCTCGTCCCACGGTTGACGGAGCGGGCCCGGCGCTCCAGCGATCCCATGACGAAGCGCGAGCTCGTGGATGCCGCCCGCGCTCTGGAGCGCGCGTACGAGGCGGCCCTGGCCGAGGTCCGCCGGTACGAGGCGATCCCGCCGGATGCCCCGGCCGGTTGTCTCTGTGACGCCGCGCGACAGTTGCCCCGATGGCTCGCGGTCCAGATACAGCAGATCTGAGCGCACGATCGACAGACCGTGCGAGGGCGTCATCCCACCTGGTATCCGGCGGATACGCTCGGCTGCAGGCCTTGCGAGGCAAGCGCGGGAGCTCGACGGCGCACATCGGTGCACACCGTGAGCGCATGATCAGGTCCGACCGGGATCCGATCGATGGCTTCCGGCGGCGCGCGACGGCGATCAGATGATCGGACGCATGGATCCAGCCCCGGCACCGTTGACACACGAGACGGGCCATGTAGTCTCGATCACGTGACAACCCCTGATGCGTCTTCCGGAACTTTCGCCCGACGCGAAGCGCAGCCGATTCCCTGGGGCGAGCTCAGCGACGACCAGAAGGAGGCCGCCGAGCAGGCGTGTCGCATCCTTGCTGAACTGGCGAACCAGAAGTACAAGTCCCCGCTTGGGAAGCCACCGAGGGGCATCGACCTGTTCCTCCCTCCGATCGATGCGGAGCGCCTCAACCACGTGATCCTCATCGATGGCGAGCGTGGTTCCGGGAAGACCGCGCTCCTCGTCACGCTGATCGACGCCTGGAATCGCGCTCTTCGTTCCGATGACGAGGACCGGGCAAAGATCGAGGATGGATTCCACAGTGCCCTCAAGGGCACGGAGCGGATCGTCGTCCCTATAGGCATCGTCGATCTCCAGCCCCTTCATTCGTCTGCCAATCTGCTCATCTACCTCGTAGGCCGATTTCAACGCGTTGTCGAGGCCATCGAGCAAGTCTACAGCGATCGCAGCCCGCACCGTGACAAGGGCGCGCCTCGTCGCGATCACCCTGCCCCGTGGAACGCTCTTGATCCCGAGGAGCCGCTGTGCGCTGCCAAGTGGCGCGATTTCCTGCAAGCATCTGCCCTCGGCTGGAGTGGGGGGCTCGAGGGCCGCCGCTCGACGCTCGATCCCGAAGCGTTCGCTCTGGAGATCGAGGAAGCCGAGCGTCGCAGACTCGACGTGGTGTCGAGCTTCAGGGCGCTCATCGACGCCCTGCTGGATGATTTTCGTCTACTCGACGTGCAGATCGACGGCAAGCTTCCGCTCTTTCTGCTTGCCATCGACGATGCCGACATGCACCCGGATAAGGCCGTCGAGCTGCTCGATTTGGTGCGGACGCTGTGGCACCCGCGGGTCGCCTTTCTCATGACAGGAGATAGAAGGCTCTTCCTGGCCAAGCTCCGTCATCTCTTGAAGGACAAGGTTGAGTATCGGGACAAATTGTCAGTCGATGAGCTTGTTGGCGATATCTACAACAAGTCTATCCCTCCCACGCATCACTGTGCACTGCCTCGCCTTGACCCCGACAAGCGCCTCGAGCTCCTGAGGGGCTCGCTGGAGAAGCTTAGCGGGCCAGAGCCTCGCACGAACACAGGTTCATCAAGGCTGCTGGGTCTCGAACGGGTCCGCCAGATGAGGGAGGCGCTCCCGGGTCGACCGCGATCCATCAGCGATCTCAAGGGCCGCATCGAAAACATTATTGCCGACGCGCGCAGCGGGCGTGGAAATGGTAATGAAAGTGCTGATACTGATACAGTCCTCGGGGCGATCGCCGCGATCTGTCGTGCTGCCTACTACCCGTGGATGGACCAGCTGGGTCAGCCGTGGCGGAACGGCGAAGACCTGTCCGACTGGCTAAAGGTCGCGCAGGCGGCTCGTGAGCTGAGATGGGTTGCCAGCCCCATGGCTGCCTATCTCCCCACGGATGAAGAAGGCTGGAGTCTGGTCGTTCAGAAGCAGCCGCGATGGGCCGCGTTCACGAAGAACGGTCAGGTAGTGCCCGACCAGATGATCGCCGCGGCGATGCTCGCCAGCGACGCGGCCGATGGGATCCTACGCGGGCGCGTGGCCCTTCGCCCGCTCGGTCGGCTCGGCCTTGCCGGCGTCCCAGTGCGAATGCAGTATCAGGAAGGTGGTCAGGCTTATAGCTTTGCATGGCCACTTCCGAATTGGTCCTCGTTTGAGGAATTTGCGAAATTTGGAGAGGCATTGGCGCCTCATGTGCCGAGCGTCGAGAGTTACAATGATCGCCGTTTGGACGAGCTGGCCCGACGGTTCGTTCAGACGGTGCTTGATATGAGTTTGAAATTGAGCGCGTCGGATTTGATGAGCTGGGAGGAACTGGCGGCGCAGGTCGGGAAAGCCGCCCATGTCCGTGGTGTGGTCCGGGACTGGGCTGTTCGGCGGGTGGGGCTGTTTGCGATGCCAGAATCAGGGCTCGGAAAAAAATCGGCGAATATATGGTGCGAAGCTTTGCGGAGGACGTATGGGAATTGGGATGAGATGTTGGGCTATTTGCAGAAAGAGCGAATCAGTCGTGTCCGGGTCGAGCCAGAAGATGGAGGCGTGATAAAGAGTCTAGATGGGTACGATGCTGACGAGCTTCTTCATAGAATTGATCGCGAATTGCCTGGTTATACATGGAGCGAGCGTCGCGCGAATTCTGGAAGCGGAAAGCCAAGCGTGTAGGGTATTGAACGATGCCGGGTGATGTCGCCCATGAGTACCTCGTCGCCTCCGCCGAGGCGTGGCCGTTCTCCTCGGTTGACGCATTTCGCTACCGTCCCCTCTACCTCGGCCTCACCGCTCGTGGCCTGCTGGACGAACCGACGCAGAAGCTGGCCGGCTCGCTGGAGGTCTGGCTTCGGACCCGCGCAGGTGGGCTGTCTATCGAGGCGCTACGCCGTGTCTGCGAGCATACCTGGTTCGGCCGATCCTCATCCAGGCGCTCCCTCGCCGAGCTCCTCGTCGACCTCGCCGGTCGCAACCTTCAGCTGGATGGTCCCCGCGTCGTTCTACTCCGCGATTCCGAGCTGCCCGCGCGCCTCGCCCACATCCGATGGCTCTCGCTCCAGCTCCCGCCCGACCTTCTGGTCGCCGCTCGCTGCGCCGGGGAAGGCGTCGAGCCACCCGGTGACCACATCTGCCTCCTGACCCCTCAGCTCGCGCAGCTCCTCTGCGAGCAACCCGTCGCGGAGACCCACCTCCACCTGGGCGCGGCCATGTCCTTCGGCCTGCTGTGGTCCGCCCTGCTCCCTGCCCTTGGCCGTGACCCGCCCGCCGCGAAGAAGCTCCGCGACGTTCCCTTCGGCGATCCGGAGCGCTTTCTCTACGTCCTCACCAGCGCGGCGATTGCCCGCGTGCTCCTCGCCTTTTTTCTCTGCCGTCACGAGCGCAATCAAACGCATCGGACCTTCGGGTTCGACGCGGAGGACTGCCTGCCCCGTATCGCGCCGCGGCTCGCGTGGCCCTGGGGTATCGCGAACGCCACGAGCGCCATCCGCCGCGCGTTGCGGGCCGTCGTCAATGGAGAGATCCAGGAGGCCCTGCCGTACGCGAGGCTCTGCGCGCTCCACCGGCTCTTTCATCCCCTGCGCACGCCGTCCCCGAGCGTGCTGGCCGATGTGCTCCTGGAAGACCCACTCTCGGCCTGGATCTCGCCCGGACGAGGCAGGGCTCTTCCGGAAACCCGCTTCTCTGCGCGTGCCCTCGAGTATCTGCTCGGGCCGGGCCGCGATGACCACCATTTCGCCATGCTGTTCTGGCAGTACCAGCGTGTTCGCGGTCTCACCTATCGCTATCTGGTACAGGAGCCGGGGACCGCGGGGCTCGACTGGTTCTTCCGGCATTACTCACGCATTTCTCCCCTGCGGCGACCGCTGTCCAAAGTTTCATTCAATGCCGCCCTCGAGCTCCAGTCTCGTGATGTGCGCCTCGGAGCCATCGAGGCGCGGATCGGGCCTGAGACGTCGTGGGTCACGGTGCGCGACGAGATCCGCTCCTCGGCGGCGCAGGCGGCGAGGTTCGATCCTCCACGTAATCACGATCGGCCCGAGGTCGCGTTGCTGGTCCACTTCATCAAGGAGCGCGAGACCGGCAGCGGTGATGCGCGACGCTTGCACGCCAGCCCGGCTTCTGTCGTGCACGGTGTGCGGTTCGGGCAATGGGGCTACAAGTGCCTCCGCGGCGCCATGGCGATCGAGACGGCGCTCGATCGCCACCCAGAACTGCTCCTGCTCCTCCGCGGGATCGACATTGCTTCCGCGGAGCTGGCCGTCCCGACATGGCCGGTTGTCCCGCTGTTCGATCGCCTCCGCCAGTCGTCCAGGCGCGCCGCAGCGATCCTTCATCGGCGCCGTCTTGATTGGCACGTGGAACCCCTGCGCGTGACCTGTCATGCCGGCGAAGACTACGGGCGGTTGGTCGAAGGTCTGCGACGAGTTCATGAGTTGATCGAGTCATGCGTCCTTGGACCTGGGGATCGTATCGGTCACGGTGTCTGTCTCGGTGATGACGTCTCGCGGTGGGCGCGGAAGACGGCGGTGCAGCCCGCCGAGGAGCGGCTTGACGACCTGCTGTGGGAGCTCGATCGCTACGGGCGTGGCGATTTTGGTGTCGATCATGGAAGATATGCCCGGGTGCGTGCGGAGGCGTGGTCCATCGGGCATGCGATCTATGAGGACGCAATTGAGCTGGATTGCCTTGGTGTCGCCCGGCGGATGCGTCACAGTCCGCGCTGGCTGGGGCGATTCGGGTATCCGTTCAGGCGATCCATCGAACCCAGTAATCGTCCAGAGGAGCTGCTGGCCCGCTACTTGCGGGACCCGAGCGTCTTCGTGCGCGGACAGAAGCTCGTCGAGGTTCCGATGAGCGACGGGGAGCTGGTCATGCTCCGCACGGCGCAGGCATGGGTTCGCAGCGAGATATGCCGCCTCGAGATCACGGTCGAGAGCAATCCATCGAGCAACATGCTCATCGGCGATCTGGCGGCCGTCGAGGAACATTCATCGTTCCGCATGGCGCCGCTCCCTGGTTCTGCCCTCAGCTCGAGCTCGTTGCTGCTGTCGATCAACACGGACGACCCGATCACGTTCGCGTCATCTCTCGCCGATGAATATGCTCATCTGTACGGTGCGCTGTGTCGTAGCTCCGTGCCTGCCTCTGATGCGCTTGCCTGGCTCGCGGAGCGACGCCGTCATGGTTATCGATCCCGGTTTAGCTTGTCAGCTAGCGCGAACGAAGAAAACTTGTGGGCGATCGCGCCGCGCCGGGCCGCGCGGACGTGGTAGGATGCGCCGCATGAGCGCGGTGGCGACAGCGGAGCTTCTCCATCCGGAGCCGATGACGCTCGAGCAGTGGGCCGACCTCGACGAGGACGAGCCGGGGGAGCTGGTCGACGGCTGGCTGGTGGAGGAGGAAGTGCCGACGAACCTGCACGAGGCGGTGGTCTCCTGGCTGATCCGCATCCTGGGCAGCTGGATCGTGCCGAGAGGCGGATGGGTCTTCGGGTCCGAGCACAAGCTGGGCGTGGCGACCACGCGGGGGCGCAAGCCTGACGTGACGATGTACCTCCCGGGCACGCGCCTGCGCCGGAAGGAGTCGCTCTCCCGCACGCCGCCCGCGCTCGTGGTGGAGGTGCTCTCGCCGCGGCCGCGGGACGTGCGGCGTGACCGGAAGGAGAAGCTCGGCGAGTACGCGCGCTTCGGGGTGCGGTTCTACTGGCTCGTGGACCCGAGGGCGCGGCTGCTCGAGATGTTCGAGCTGGGCGGCGACGGCGGCCACCGCCTCGTCGGCTCGGTGTCCGAGGGCAAGGTGCAAGCGCCGGGCTTCGAAGGGCTGGAGCTCGATATGGATGGGCTCTGGGTCGAGGTCAATCGGCTCGAGGGGGACGAGGACGACAGCGACGTCGAGAGCGGAGAAGGCTGAGCGAGGGCGCCCGCCGCCGCGAGGCGCTACCTGCCCTCCCTCTGCCTCGGCGCGCCCCGCGCCGGCGCGGCCGCCAGCGCCTGCAGCAGCGCGCCGAGGTCCGGGGGCTTCGCCATGTGCCGATCGAAGCCCGCCTCGCGGGACCTGTCGACGTGCTCCTTCGAGGCATAACCGCTGAGCGCCACCAGATGGATCCATTCGAGCTCCGGATCGGCGCGCATGGCCCTCGCCACGTCATAGCCGTCCATTCCGGGCAGGCCGATGTCGCAAAGCACCACGTCGGGCTGGAGCGCGCGCCTTCTCGATCCCCTCGGGGCCGCTGGAGGCCACCTCCACCTCGTGATCGCTCAGCTCGAGCGCGTCCCGCAGGGTCTCCGCGGCGTCCGCGTTGTCCTCGATCACGAGCACGCGCCGCGTGCCTTCCCCGGACGTCGATCGCGGCCTCGCCGGCGCGGGGCGCGGGCCCGCGGGCGCCTCGAGCGGCAGCCGGACGACGAGCTCCGCGCCCTCGCCGGGGCCGTCGCTCGCGGCGCTCACCGTGCCCCCGTGCATCTCCACGAGGCCCCTCACCAGGGCCAGGCCCAGGCCCAGGCCGCCGCCGCTCCGGTCGAGCGCCCCCTCGGCCTGCACGAACGGCTCGAACAGGCGCGCCAGCGTCTCGCGCTCGATGCCGATCCCGCTGTCGCGGACCCGGAGGACCGCGCGCCCTCGCTCGTCGACGCCCAGCGACACGCGCGTGGAGCCGCCGCGCGGCGTGAACTTCACGGCGTTCTGGAGCAGGTTGCCGATCACCTGGGCAATGCGCGTCCGGTCGGCGAGCGCGAGGAGCGGCGCGGCGCCGATCGACACCTCCAGATCGACGCCGCGCTCCGTGAACAGCATCCGGTGGTCCTCCACCGTGCGGCGCACGACATCGGACAGGTCCAGGCGCTCGAGCTGCAGGCGGATCTTGCCGCGCGAGACGCGCGTCACGTCCAGGAGATCATCGACGAGCCGGCTCAGGTGCTGGGCCTGGCGGTCGATCACGGCGAGCGCCCGGGCGGCCTGCGCGCCGCCGGGCTCGGCGTGCTCCAGGACGTAGACGCTGTTGCGGATCGGGGCGAGCGGGTTCCGGAGCTCGTGCGCCAGCATCGCGAGGAACTCGTCCTTGCGCCGGTCCGCCTCGCGCAGCGCCTCCTCGGCCTGCTTGCGCTCGGTGATGTCGGAGCTCAGGCCGACGTGGCCCAGGAACTCGCCGCTCGAGGAGAACCTCGGCTCGCCGTGGGTGGCCAGCCAGCGCCATTGCCCGTCCGCGCGCCGGACGCGCGCCTGGGCCATGAACGGCGCCCGGCCCCGCACCGCGGCCTCGAACGCGCCCACGTACCCGGCGCGGTCGTCGGGGTGGAGCAGCGCCAGCCATGCGCCTCCGGCCAGCTCCTCGCGCGTCCTGTCGTAGAACTCGCAGCAGGTGCGGTTCACGAACAGCACGCCTCCCGCGCTGTCGGTGATCCAGAGGATGGTCGGGGAGTTGTCCGCCATGACCCGGAACCGCGCCTCGCTCTCGCGGAGCGCCTCTTCCATGCGCTTGCGCTCGCCGATGTCGATGAACGCCGCGACGGCGCCCCGCGGGCGCCCGGCGTCGTCGAGGAATGGCATCGCGTTGCCCAGCAGGTGGCGCCGCGTGCCGTCGTCGAAGGCGACCTCGATCTCGACGTCGAGCACCTTCCTGCCCGTGGCCGCCGCGCGCTGGACGGGCAGCTCGTGCGGCTGGAGCTCCACGCCGCCCGCGAAGACGCGGAAATGGGAGGGCCGCTCGCCCTCGGGCGCGGAGAGGGACAGGTTCTCCGGCGAGGGGACCCGCAGGAGCTCGTGCGCCGCGCGGTTGCCCGTGATCTGCCGGGCCTCCGGGTCGTGCGCGATCCAGACGACCGCGGGCACCGCGTCGAGCACCGCGGCGAGCTCGTCGGCGCGCGCGCGCGCCCGCGCCTCTGCCCTCCGCAGCGCGTCCTCCAGCCGCAGCGCGTCCTCCAGCCGACCACGTTCCCCCATGACTCCTCAGCGTCGAATGTCGAAAAACGTCGTCCGCGAACGGACGGCCCCCCGCGCCGCGCCCGCGCCTGCGAGCCTAGCAGACCCCGGCGCCTGTTCCCTCTCGACATCGTCTCCCCGAAGCGCGATCGTCCGGCCTCGGCCGCGGCGCCGCGGCGCCGCGTGACGAAAGGAGCATCGATGCCGCTTCGTGAGAGCAGGATCGCCCCCGCCTTCTTCATCGGCCTCGGAGGCTGCGGCGGCGCCATCGTCGACGAGCTCGCGCGCAAGGTGAAGCAGGAGGAGTCGTTCGAGCGCTACCGCGACCTCGTCCACTTCTTCGCGCTCGACACCGACGCCGACGACCTCGCCCGCCTCTCGTGGATCGACACCGCCCACCGCTTCATCCTCTCGGACTTCGCGAAGCCCGACTACGTCGACCTCAAGCAGGGCAAGCTGCACGCGAAGCCGGACGAGCTCTTCACCCAGTGGTGGCCCGAGTGGTACCGCCCGCGCGACACGCGCGGCAAGGGCGCCGGCCAGATCCGCATCGAGAGCCGGCTCGCGCTCTACCACCACCTCGAGAACGACCGCGCCAAGATCGTCGAGACCTTCGAGAAGTCGATCCGGCGGGCCTACGACATCCACAACCCCTACCGCGCCAACAAGGCCGCCCGGGCCTACATCTACGCCTCCCTCGCGGGCGGCACCGGCTCCGGCGGCTTCGCCACCGTCGCGTTCACGATCCGCCGCCTGCTCGCCGGCCGCGGCCACCAGCTCATCGGCACGTTCGTCCTGCCCAGCGTCTTCAAGGCCAAGGGCCTCCCGCCGAACCAGTTCGACAAGATCATGGCCAACGGCTACTCGGCCCTGGCCGAGCTCGAGCTGCTCCAGAGCGCCGGGCCGAAGACGCCGGTCGAGTTCCACCACGAGCCGGGCCACCCCGAGCACAACCTCGTCGACCGCCCCGCGTTCGACCAGATCTACCTCGTCGAGGAGAAGACCAGCGCCGGCGTGGTCATCTCCGACCCGACCGACGTGTACCCGGCGATCGCCGACGCCGCGCACGCGCAGATCTTCTCGACGATCATGGACAAGGAGGGATCGACCCTCGACAACGACACGCGCGAGCTGATGCAGCTCGACGAGCAGGCGTTCACGAAGAGCTTCGGCTCGTTCGGGATCAGCGCGCTCGTGCTGCCCGTCGACGACCTGCTCGAGTACTGCGCGCTCAGGCTCGGCGCCGAGCTCCTCCTGCAGGCGGTGCCGGGCGGCAGCGCCGCGCTCGGGGACGGGACGGACCTCGACTCGGCGGACGACGCGTTCGTGCGCGGCTTCGAGGCGAAGGCCGAGAGCAAGGCGCCCGAGGCCGAGCCGTTCCAGAGGGCCGTGCAGTGGGTGCGCGGCGGCGGCCCGCAGGGCGGCGAGGGCGCGGTCGCGGCGTTCCTGCGGCGCTGCCGCGAGGACGTGATGAAGCGCATCGACGCGGCGATCAAGGTGCGCGCGTGGGAGGACGCGGAGCTCGCGACGTTCGAGAAGGATCCGGAGCGCGTGCAGGCCGAGACGGCCGCGGCCTGGCAGGCGCTGCAAGGCCAGCTCGTGAAGAGCGAGGACGCGGCGCGCGAGCGGGCGGCGCAGGCGGCGGCCGAGGTCGCGTCCGGATCGAGCGAGCTGTCGCTCGCGGAGATCGGGCGGGGCAAGGGCCCGACCGAGGCGCGCTACCTGTACGCGACGCTGCGGCAGGCGCTGCTCGCGCAGCAGGAGGAGATGCGCCGCGCCTACGAGCGCAGCCTGAGCTTCGGCGACGCGCGGCTCCAGGAGGACTTCCGGCGCAAGGTGGAGGAGCTCAGGGCGGCGGCGCCGGAGACGCTCCTGGAGAAGCTGCCCGGCCGGGAGAACGATTTCTTCGAGGTCGCGAGCGGCTTCTGCGCCTGGTACCGCGACGCGACCGAGGGCCTGAAGGGCCGCGTGCGCGCGAACGCGATGCTCGAGTTCACCTCGGCGGTGGTGAAGGAGCTCGATCGCCGCCGGACGTCGAGCTTCCATTTCTTCGCGCGCGTGGACCGGGTCTGCCGGCAGCTCGAGCAGCGCTCCGCGCGCCTGCTCGACGCCGGCGGCGAGCGCGGGACGGGCGGCGACGCGAACCGCTTCGTGCTCGACGTGGAGGTCCTGCAGGACCACCGGAGCGGCCGGCGGCTGTGGGAGCACCTCTACCGGCGCGTGATCCGCCCCAGCGATTTCCAGCTCTCCGGCGCGCTCGGCCGCCTGGCCGAGGTGGCGGGCGAGGGCGGCGCGGAGCTCGACGTGCAGCGCCGGGTGATCGACGAGCTGCTCCGGATCGCGAAGGGCACGCTGCGCGGCCGGATCCAGGGCGATCGCGACGAGCGCGGCCTCCGGCTCGACGAGGAGCTGGAGCTCGAGGCGCGGCTGGTGTCCGCCGGGAAGCGCCTCGAGCGGCGCGGCGGCGGGCTGCCCCCCGCGTCCGATCCGGCCTGGGCCGAGGAGGCGCGCCGGACGCCCGAGGCCGAGATCGCCGCGTACGGGAAGGACAAGCTCGAGCACGCGGCGTCGAAGTGCAAGCCGTTCGTGACGCTGAACATCGGCGCGCCGCTCCTGCCGGACAAGGCCTACGTGGTGATGCACCCGGCCTATGACGGCGCGTTCGCGGATCACCTGGCACACCTGTCGTCGCACCGGATCGACAGGGGTCAGATCATCCAGGGCGAGGATCCGCACACGGTGGTGTTCTATTACGCGCAGCTCGGCTGTCCGCTGCACGCGGTGAAGAGCATGTCCGAATACGAGCGCCGCTACCTGGCCGTGAAGGAGAAGGAGCTCGCCGAGGCGGCGAAGCTTACGGGGCTGCCGAAGGGGGTGCCGCAGATCCCGATCCACCAGGATCGCTGCTGGGAGGGCGCGCCGGATCCGGAGACGCGGCTGTTCCGGATCTCGCTCGACGGGGTGAAGGCGAACGACGCGAAGATCGCCTGGAACGAGCGGGCGGCGCGGAAGCAGGAGCGGCACGGGGCGCTCGCGGTGGAGGGCGACGATCTGCGCGATTTCACGCTGGGCGTGGCGTTCGGATTGATCCGCCACAAGCCCGACGGGGCGGCGGGCGAGGGCTATTACCTGGAGGATCCGGATCTGGCGCCCGCGGACGCGCGGCTCGGGAAGTTCCGGGACCAGGCGTTCGCGTCCTATCGCAGCCGGATGGAGGTGCAGAAGCAATGGCTGCGAAAGGGCTGGAGCGGGCGGCTCGGGCGGCTCGAGGAGGACCGGGACGCGGAGGCGATCCGCTTCGTGCTGGATCCGCACGCGGCGGAGCTGGAGCGGCAGCTGAAGATCTCGGGGAGCGTGGGCGGGAAGCCCGTGGCAGAGCACCTCGCGCGGGAGATCGCTTCGTTTGCGGCTTTCCGGAGCTCGCGGGGAATCTGAGGGAAGGGGGATTGGGGCCGGGCGGCTGGCGGGGCCGACGTTGAGCAGGGCTTCGGCGTCCGGTCGAGGTGGGAGGGCTTCAGCGTCCGGTCGAGGTGGGCGAGGGTGCCCTCACCTCCCGGGGCCGGGACTCCGGCGGGCCCCTTGCGTGGCCCGCCTACGACCCGGCCCCTCCGGTGAGGGCACCCTCGCCCACCTCGACCTATTGCCGGACAAGAGGGGATAGACGGGATGGGCGCCGGGAACGAGGTGTCGGCTTGAGCGAGCGGGCGGGGAATCCGACGCTGCTCGTGGGCCTCGGCGCATTCGGGCGCGAGGTCCTGGGCCTCGCCGTGCGCGAGCGCGCGGAGGCGGTATCGGGAGCGGGCACGGTATCGGTATCGGGCACGGTATCGGGCGCGGGCACGGTCACGAGAATGGGCATGGGCGCGGTCGCGGTCGCGATCGCGGGGGAGGGGGAGGCCGCGCCGATCGTCGCGAAGGCGAAAGAGGCGCTCCGCAGGCTGCTCGATCTGGCCGCATTCATCGAGCACGCCGCGCCGGCGGACGCGCGCGGGCCGCGGTGTGACGTATTCGTGATTGCCGACCTCGGCGAGCCGGGCATGGCGGCCGCGGCGCCGGCCCTCGCGGCGGCGCTCGAAATGGAGCTCCGGGCGGAGTTCCGGGCCATCCTCGGGGCAGGGGAGGGGGCGCTCGCGGTCGTGCCCATCCTGAGCGCCCCGCGCGGGGCCGACCGGGCGATCGTCGCGGCCGCGGCGAAGGCGCTCGCGGGGCGGGCGGAGAGCGCCGAGCGGCTCCGGGGGACCCCGGCGCGCGTCTACCTCGTCGAGGACCAGAGCGGCAAATACCTGCTGTCGCGCCCGGAGCTCGCGCGGTCGTTCGCGGGGTTCCTGCACCTCGTCCTCTATGCGCGCCTGCGGGACGAGCACGCGGGGGCGCGGCCGCTCGTCGAGCGCGACCGGCACCACCCGGCCTGCTTCGCGACCTTCGCCTGCGCCACCCTCGTGTTCGACGGCGAGGGGGTCGCGGCGCTCTGCGCGGTGAAGCTCGCGCAGGAGATCGTGCGGCGATATCGCGAGGGGGGGGAGCTGACCGTCGCCGAGATCGCCGCAGGCGCGCAGCGGCTCGTGCCCTCGCGGGCAGAGGTCGAGGAGGCGCTCTGGAAGGAAGGGTCGCTCGGGACGGTGGAGCGGCACCTCGCGCCGCCGGAGATCGAGGTGCCGGAGATCCTGCCGGAGGACACGCCGGAGGATATCGTCGAGCACAAGCTCGGGCCCCTGTGGCGGGCGCGCGCGGCGCGGAAGATCGCGGCGCACCGGGAGGACGTGGAGCGGTTCAAGATGGACCGGCTCGCGGCCGAGATGGAGCGCAATGGCAAGGGCTGCCTGGAGCGGGTCGAGGCGGAGCTCGGGGCGCGCGTGGACGAGGAGGTCGCGCGGGGGCCGCGGGGGCACGCGCGGGCGCTGGAGCTGTGCCGGGAGGCGCACGCGCGGGCGAAGGCCGAGCTCGAGGCGCTGGCCGCGGAGATCGAGTCGCCCGACCTCGCGCCGTTCCCCGCGTCGCCGCTCGACGCGCGGCTCGCGGCGGTGCACCAGGCGGCGTTCGCGCGGCCGCGGCGATATCGAATGAAGGTCTTCGGGGCGCTGGCCGGCGCGCTCGGGGCGGCGCTGATCGGCGGCGCGATCCGCGGGGGGCTCAGGCTGCTCGCGGCGCCGGATCTGCCCTATTTCGATCCCTTCGCGGAGCTGCCGGCGGCGCTGCCCTGGGCGCTCGGGCGGGGCGCGGCGCCGTTCGCGCTGGGCGCGGCGGTCGCGGCGAGCTCGGTGGGGTACCGGCTGTGGAAGCACGACCGCCGGCACCATAACTGGGTCGTCGAGGCGCGCGACGCGCTCGATCAGGCGCTGAAAGGATATCTGTCGCGCGACGTGGTGGCCCATTTCAGGAAGAGGCTCCATTACGGGCGGCTGCTCTGGACGCAGCGGATCTTCAAGCGGATCGTGGACCGGCTGGAGGAGGCGATCGCGGCGCTCGAGGGCGTGCGGGCGGCGCTCGCGGCGGCGGACGCGGAGCTCGCGCGCGAGGAGCGGCGGCTGGACGAGCGGCTCGCGGGGGCCGGGGGCGGGGGGATCCTGCTGCGCGGGCTCGTGGCGCCCGCGGACGCGCGGGCGATCTACGACGAGGTGAAGCCGCCCGAGGTGGCGACGCTGGCGGCGCGGCTCCTGCGCGAGTCGGCAGGGCCGACAGCCGATGAGGGGGCTGCGCCCCCTACGCGCCCCTCGGGGGGCGCTACCCCGGAGCGGACAGGGTCGCTCGGGGGGTGGCGCGCGGCGCCGTTCGCGGATCCGCCGCGGCTCACGGCGTTCTGCAGGAAGCAGCTCGCGGAGCTCGCGCACCTGTCGCCGTTCGGGGAGGAGAGCCCCGCGCTGCGCAAGGCCGCGGCCGAGGCGGTGCGGGCCTTCCTCCGGCAGCTCGCGCTCAAGCTGTCGCCGCCGCTCGAGATCGTGGAGGCCGGCGCGGCGGGCGCCGATCGGGTGGACCGGATCGCGTTCGTGCCGCCGGAGGCCGAGGCGCTGATGCGCGGGATCCTCGACGAGG
This sequence comes from uncultured Polyangiaceae bacterium, assembly GCA_964421485.1. GTDB lineage: Bacteria > Myxococcota_A > Polyangia > Polyangiales > Polyangiaceae > CAYQYG01. The sequence goes on from CAYQYG010000115.1 coordinate 20,923, forward strand.
ACAACCTGCGCGGCGGCTGGGAGGTGCGGGCGACGTCGGGCGACCGGCGGCGGGTGCACCTGCTCGTGTCGCGAGGGGAGCTGGAGCTCGGGGCCCTGGCGCTCGCCGCCGGGCGCTGAGGG
>CAYQYG010000116.1:0-9300 GCA_964421485.1 uncultured Polyangiaceae bacterium
CCCCCTGCGCCCCCCCTTCCGCTCGCGCCACGCCCCCTCCCCAAGCCAGGATCACCCCGCAGGCGACGATCAAGGCAGCGACGGCGCGGCGCAACGGCATGGATTCACGGTACGAACCCCTGGCCCAAGCGTCAAACGGGACCGCCGTCCCCTCTCGCGGGAGGAGCCGGGGCCGGGGATCGCGGATCAGGCGAATCGCGTGCGCAAGGTCTCGCCGAGCGGGATCATCTCGATGATCGCCCGATAACGATCAGGTGCTCTATGGCCATGATGCGGCCGGGAACCGGACCTCGTGGCGCCGCCTCCCCCGCTACCCCCCCTACAGCCACTTGTGCTCGCGATACCAGGCCACCGCCCGCCGTGCCCCCTCCGCCCACTTCACCCGCGGCTCCCACCCCAGCTCCCGCCGCGCCTCCGAAGAATCGCAGACCCAGTGCGGCGCCGCCAGCTCGTTCACCTTGTCCCGGGTCAGCATCACCGCCTTGCCCGTCAGCTTCCCGAGGGTCTCGCTGGCCGCCGCCGCCCCACGCAGCAGAAAGAATGGAAGCCCTGCCCGCACCAGCGCCCGCGTCTCCAGCGCCCGCTCGATGTCCCCCAGCATGTCCCGCCACACGTACACCTCACCGTCGTCGATGAAGTACGCCCGCCCGCTCGGGACCTCCGCGTGGATCGCCCGCACGCACGCGCTCGCCGCGTCCGTCGCGTAGATCACGCTCAGCGTGTTCGTCCCGTCCCCGAGCATCGGCAGGAACCGCCGCGCCACCTGCTGGAAGAACGCGAATGACTCGCTGTCGCGCGGCCCGTAGATCATCGGCGGGCGCAGCACCACCACCGGCAGCGCGTCCTTCTCGGCCATGACCGCCCGCTCCGCCTCGAGCTTCGACCTGCCGTAGTGCGTCACCGGCTCCGGCTGCGCGTCCCCGGCCACCGGCCGCCCGTCCTTGCTCGGCCCCACCGCGGCCAGGCTCGACACGAACACGAACCGCCTGAGCCCCGGCGCCACCTCCTTCGCCGCGGCCAGGAGGTTCCGCGTCCCTTCCGTGTTGATCTTGAAGAACTCCTCCTCGTCCCGCGCCTTCACCAGGCCCGCCGAGTGCACCACCGCGTCCGCGCGCGCCATCGCGCGCCGCACGCTCTCCTCGTCCTCCACCGCCCCGTAGGCCAGCTCCACGCGGCTCAGCGTCGAGAGGAACTTCGTGTTCGACGAGCGCCGCACCAGGGCCACCACCTCGTGGCCCTCTCCTGCGAGCTGCTCCGCCACATGCGAGCCCAGGAAGCCGCTCGCGCCCGTGACCAGGACCCTCATCGAATGTGCTCCTCCGCCGGATCAGAGCTCCCGCTCGTAGATCCGGTACCTCTTGTAGATGGTTCCCCCCATCAGCCGGATGCCCGCGGTGATGGCCGCGTTGTCCTCCAGCGTCCAGCCGAGCTCGCCCTCGCGGATGCCCAGGAGGTGCGCGGCGCGGTTCATCTCCACGTAGAGGAACGCGCTCAGGCCCCCGTAGCGGCGCATCTGGCGGAACTTCTTGCGGATGCCCAGGATCACCAGCCGGCCGCTCCGCGGGCCGCGCACCCGCAGGCGGTAGAGCAGCTTCAGGACCCCGAACGGGAACAGCTTCCCGTGCAGGTCCTGGATGATCTCGTTGAGGTTCGGCAGGGCCATCGCCACCGCCGCGGGCTCGCCGTCGACGAACGTCAGCTTCGTCAGCTCGGGGAGCAGGATCAGCTTCGTGTCGGCGGCGAGCTTGCGCAGCTCGTTCTCCGTCAGCGGCACGAAGCCCCAGTTGTCGCTCCAGGCGTCGTTGAAGACGTCCATGATGATGCGGATGTCGCGGTCGATCTGCTTCAGGTCGGCCTCGCGCGTCTGCACCTCGGGCATCGCCAGCACGTCGGCGTGGGCCTTCTGCGCGCGGGCGGGCACCTCGCCGACGTCGTAGCGCCAGGCGTAGACGTCCTTCGCCTTCGCGAGGCCGGCGCGCTCGATCAGGCCGCCCTGGTAGGGGCGGTGGTAGGTCATCATGATCATCGGCGGGTGATCGAAGCCCTCGATGAGGCAGCCGACCTCCTCGTTGAGCGACAGCGACACGGGGCCGCGCAGCCGCTTCATCCCGCGCGCCTTCACCCAGCGCGCGGCCTCCTCGAGCAGCGCGCGCGCCACCTCCTCGTCGTCGATCGTGTCGAGGAAGCCGAACATGCCGGCGTCGTCGTGGTGGCGCTTCAGGTGCTCGTGATCGATCTGCGCCGTGATCCGGCCGACGGGGCGGCCGTCGCGGTACGCGACCCAGGCCGTGCCCTCGGCGTGCTCGAAGAAGGGGTTCTTCTTCTTGTCGAGCCGATCGGCGACGTCGAAGTCGAGCGGGCGGACGTAGCAGGGGTCGCCTGCGTAGATCGTGTCGACGACGTCGAGGAAGTCCTTGAGGCCCTTCCTGTCGCCGGCTTTGAGCTCCCGGATCTCGATGGCCATGCGGGGCAAGCCCGTACCGTCCGGCGCGCGGGGGCGCAAGGGGCTCGGAGGGATCTCTCGGGCGGCGGAGAATCCTGGGCCGTGCGCGGGCGAGCGCGGGTAAGCTGCCCGATCAAGGGCGAGCGCCCGGAGGGAGGCGTGAGCGTGACGCCGAAGGAGTTCCAGAAGCAGTTCAAGAGGCTCCTCCTGACCCCTGTGGAGGGGCTCGACTGGGAGGACAAGCTCGCGCGGGTGCGGCAGTACCTGCGGCAGCTCGAGGCGCGGCAGAGCCCCGAGGAGGAGTCGGCGGAGCTCCAGCCCTCGGTGGAGATCATCCCGTTCGAGCCGGGGCGGCGGCCGGTGGACGAGGCGCTCTACCCGGGGCACGGGTGCAGCGAGCGGGTGGGGTGCCTGAGCTCGAACAGCGACGAGCCGGAGCTCGCGGACGAGATCTGGATCCTGTACCGGCTGCACGACCTCTACGCGTTCGTGAGCCCCTTCGATCGGCCCTTCCAGGTGACGATGTCGGCGTGGTTCGTCCCGCCGCCGCCGGAGGTGGGCGAGCCGTGCCCGGTGCCGGGGCTCATCGACGTCCCGCTCGGGCCCGAGGTGGTGTCCACGGCGGCGTACCCGGTGCCGATGCTCGAGGAGTCGTCATGGAACAGCTTCCATCAGACGGCGTACGTGGCGTCGATCTCGCCGGCGCGGGCGCTGATGCCGCGCGCCTCGGTGGATGGCGCCGGAGGCGACCCGGAGCCCCGAGCGTCCAGGGGCTATCGCTGGGAGGAGATGCCCGAGTGGTTCCGGCGGCGCGCGGCGGACGGGGCGGACCCGTTCACGTTCGCGAACCTGTTCTGCCAGGACCTCCGGATCGAGCTGCGCCTGTCCGAGGGCGGCAGGACCATCTCGACGGCGCAGACCGACGTGGAGGTGTTCGACACGGGGCGCTTCGGGTCGCTCTACGCGCGGCTCATGGACCGGCTGGTGAAGGCCGATTTCGAGGCGCAGAAGCGGCGGCTCGGCGTCGAGGAGCTGCACGCGGGCTACCACCCGTGGTTCCCGGTGCTGACCATCGGCACGGACAAGGCGATGCTGTACCTCCGGGCGATCCACCAGGACCTGGAGCAGCACCGGCGCAACCTGCCCGATCCGCGGTGGCTGCTCCGGGTGGGGCTGTACCTGGAGCTGCTCACCTGCCTCGGGATCTTCGAGGCGGTGAGGGACGAGTACCCGGACATGCTCTCGCCGGAGGAGCGGTGGGCGTTCGAGCTGAGCCCCGCGTTCGCGGCGGTGCGGGCGCGGCTCGACGTGGAGGCGTGGCGGAAGGTGTGGGCGCTGCGCGAGATCGTGCCGCGGGCGTCGGGGATCTTCTCGGCGGGGCCGGTGAGCCTGTCGAACCTGATGCGGAAGCAGAAGGCGACGCTGGCGTTCCTGCACGCGCACCACGAGGACCTGAAGGCGGCGATCGAGCTCGGGGGCGAGAACAAGTCGAACGCGCAGGAGACGTGGCACCGGGTGTTCCGCGACGCGGAGCGGGCGGTGCTGAAGGACAGCGCGCTGGCGTTCCCGGAGCTCTCGCACCTGGATCCGCGCTACCGGGAGTTCGCGCTCTGGCACCAGCGCGGGGACATGCGCGCGCTCGGGCTGAGCATCCTGCCGGAGGCGCTGACGTCGCTGTTCGGGGACCAGGACGGGATCTTTCCGTCGGCGTGCAGGCAGTACCGGAAGTCGATGAACGAGGTCGCGAAGTGGGCCGCGGACAGGGGGCTCATGGACTACACGGGCGACGAGTGCATCCCGAAGAACGCGAGCCTGCTCGAGGCGTACATGGAGAGCAGCCCGGCGCGGGTCGCGGCGCTGCAGCGGCGCGACGGGTACGGGCCGGCGCTGGAGCTGGATGAGCCGCACCCGGTGGTGCAGGTGGACAGCGTCGAGGAGGCCACGGCGCTGCTCAGGAAGGTGCCGGTGTTCAAGCCGCTCATGGACCGGGAGATCCGGAAGCTGGCGCAGCGGGCGCGGCGGGCGGTGTACGGGCCGCTGGACCGGATCGTGATCCAGGGGAACCGCGACTCGTCGATGTTCGTGGTGGCGTCGGGGAGCGTGGAGGTGCTGGTCCGGCAGCCCGACGGGAAGGACACGCCGGTGGCGACGCTCGAGAAGGGGGCGGTGCTCGGGGAGTTCGCGCTGCTGACCGGGGAGGAGCGGACGGCGACGGTGCGGGCGCTGGGCGAGGTGGTGCTCTACGAGATCAGCAAGGAGGGCTTGCAGCCGATCATCGAGGCGCGGCCGCAGCTCGTGATCGAGCTGTCGATGCTGATGGCGGCGCGGCAGCTCGATCTGCGCGGCGCGAGCAGCGAGCGGTCGGGCGACGAGCCCGCGAAGAGCCTGGCGGGGCGGATCCGCCGGTTCGTGCTCGGCTAGGGGTCCGCGTGGGGGGCCTGCCCCGCTAGTCGTTGCGGAGGAGCCAGGCGACGGCCTCGGCTTCGGACTGGAAGAAGGAGAACTCCGGGAGGCCGGTGTCGGCGGAGAGGCGGCCGATCTGCATGCGGGTCAGGGCGCTGCTCACGAGGTTCGCGGCCTTGCGCATGCCGTTCGCGGTGGCGAAGGCCATCGTCTTGCCGACGAAGTCGTTCACCTCGGGCTTCTGGGCGGGGAACTCGGAGATGTCGGCGAGCACGTACCAGGGCTTGCCGGTGAGCGCGCGGGCGCTGCGCAGGAACTCCTCGAAGTACGCCTCGCCCTCGGCGGCGTCCCAGAAGCCCCAGACCTTGAGGCGGAGGATGCGGTTCACCTGATCGACGCTGATCTGGAAGCGCCGCTGGGGGGCGCGATCGCGGCGTGAGGAGAGGGCGGGGGTGTCGGCGCGCCGCGGGTCGATCGAGGGCGTGGGCGGGCTCATGCGGCGCGAGGGCGTGACGGCGTCCTGCGAGCGCCGGAGCGAGGGGGTGGTCGACTCGGGCGGCGCCGCGGTGCGCGAGGGGGTGGGGGAGTCGGCGCGGGCCGCGCGCGCCGGGGTCTCGAGGCGGGAGGAGCGGGGAGGCGGCGGCGTGGGCTCGCTCGTGGCGACGGCGACCGGCGGGGTGCGGCGGCCGGAGGCCTCCGCGGTGGGCGTCTCTAGCGCGGTGGTCGGCATCGCGGCGGCCGCGGCGCGGCGCTGGCCGGTGGGGACCGTGGGGTCGGAGGGGGCGCCGGGGGGCGGCGGCGCGTCGGTCTCGGCGCGCGGCTCGGGGACGAGCACGGCGCGCGAGATGCGCGGGAGCGCGACGCCGAGCGCGACGCCGAGCTCGGCGATGGCCGTCGAGGCGCGCTGGAAGCGGTCGTCGGGGGCCGTGGCGGTGGCCTTGAAGAACCACGCGTCGAAGGCCTCGGGGAGCGCGCGGTTGCGGCGGCGGCCGGCGCGCTGCGAGGGGGGCTCCGCGGGGCCGCGCATGATCTCCGCGGCGAGCAGGTACGGGGAGACGAGCGCGTCGGACTCCTCGGACCAGTACGACTCGCCCACGAGCAGCGTGTAGGCGACGTGGCCGAGCGCGTGCACGTCGGCGCGGGGGCCGACGTGCGGATCGGAGCGGATCTGCTCGGGCGCCATGTACGCGGGCGTGCCGAGCATGTGCTGCGTCGCGGGGTCGTCGCTCCGCCGCTCGAGCACCTTCGCGATCCCGAAATCGAGGATCTTCACGCAGGGGGTGCCGTCGTCGCGGATCGTGACGAAGAGGTTGTCGGGCTTGAGGTCGCGGTGGACGATGCCGGCGTCGTGCGTCTTGTCGAGCGCGAGCGCGGCCTGGAAGAGGTAGAGCGCGACCTCCTGGGGCGGCAGCGCCTTGCGCTTGCGGACAAGGCCGCCGAGCTCCTCGCCGCGGAGCAGCTCCATCACGAGGAACGGCGTCTGCGTCTCGGGGTCGACGCCGGCGTCGGAGGTGCGGACGATGTGATCGCTCTCGACGCTGCCGGTGATGCGGGCCTCGAGCGCGAAGCGGGCGCGGAGCTCGTCGCTGCTCAGGAGGCCCGGGAGCATCACCTTGAGCGCGCGGCGGCTCGCGGTGGCCTCGTCGAGCACCTCGTACACGGCGCCCATGCCGCCCGCCTTGATGCAGCGCAGGACGCGGTAGCGCCCGTGGAACACGGTCTCGGTCTGCAGCACGGCCGCGCCGGCGTTCATCCGCAGGATCCTGTCTCTCGGGTGTTGGGCTCCAACCTACCAGCGCCCCTCCGGCCGCCGCAAGGGGGGCCGGCCGGCCGCTCGCCCGCTCTCAGCCGTGGAGCAGCGGCGCGAGGTCGGCCCAGAGGCGGCGGACGTCCGGGTAGCGCGCGTCGGGCGCGATCGCGAGCGCGCGGGCGACCCACGCGTCCGCCTCCGGCGGAAGGTCGGGCCGGTGGGCGCGCAGGCTGGGGCGGGGGCCGCGGGTGGCGGCGAGCAGCACGTCGATGCGCGTGCGCCCCTCGAACGGGAGGCGGCCCGCGAGGGTGCGGAAGAGCGTCGCGCCGAGCGAGAACACGTCGATGCGCTGGTCGACCTCCTGCGGCTTGCCGCGCCAGACCTCGGGCGCGATGTAGCTCGGCGAGCCCTGGATCGAGCCCTCCTTGGTGAGCGGATCGGCCTTCAGGACCTTCACCAGGCCGAAGTCGAGCAGGCGGACGCCGCCGCGCGCGGCGCCCTCGAGCACGAAGATGTTCGCGGGCTTGAGGTCGCGGTGGATGATGCCGCGCGCGTGCGCCGCCTCGAGCGTGTCCACGACCGGGCCGAAGAGCGCGGCCACGCGCGCGTCGGGCAGCCTCTGGCCGGCGGCCTCGAGGCCGCGCAGGGTGGTCTCGAGGTCCTTGCCGCGGAGCAGCTCCATCACGATGTAGAGCGTGCCGTCCCCGGTCTCGTGGAGCGCGAAGACCTGGGTGGCGCTGGTGCCCGAGAGGGCCCCCATCGCGCGGGCCTCGCGCTGCGTGCGGGCCTTGAAGGTCGGGTCCTCGGCGACGTCCTCGTGCATCGCCTTGATCGCGACCTCGGATCCGAGCTGGAGGTCCTCGGCGCGGTACACCGTGCCGTGCCCGCCCGCGCCGATGACCTCCAGCAGCTTGTACCGGCCATCCAGCACGTCGCCCACGTCGAGATCCATTCCGAGCTCCCTCTCCGCTCTCCGCGGACCCCGCTCTTATAGGCCGGGCGGCCGCCGCCGGGGTAGACCGCAGGATCCGGGCGCCTCCGGAGCGGGATCGGCCCCGCAGTAGACACCCGGCCGGCCGCACCGTAAGAGGTGCGGGCCATGTCCTCGGCGTCATCCAAGCTGGCCGCCCCACCCGCGGGCGCCGCACCTCCCCTGCGCCCTGAAACCCCGATAAGCATCCACCCCTCGCTGGTCCTCGGCGCGTACCTCGAGCCGCTGGTGCGCGGGCGCAGGGTGGCCGTGCTCGGCGACGCCCGGATCGGCCTCGCCGAGCGGCTCATCGAGCGCGGCGCGCGGCTGGTCCACGCCTACGATCCCGAGCCGGCCCGCGTCGCCGAGGCGCTCGCGCGCGTGGCGCCGGGGCGCGGCCCGCACCCCGCGTTCGCCGTGCTGGAGGGCGATCTCGGCGTGCGGGACGGCGCCTTCGACGCGGTCGTGATCCCGGACCTGTCGGCGTTCGCGGATCCCGCCGACGCGCTGCGGCGGGCGCGGCGCCTCGTGTCCGAGGGCGGCGCGGCGGTGATCGCGTCGCCGAACCCGGACGCGCCGCGGGCGCTGCTCCCGCAGGGCGAGGCGCAGGGCGCGGGGCGGCGCCCGGGGCCCGACTACTACGCGCTCTACGACCTCGTCTCGCTGCAGTTCCGCGTCGTGCGCATGCTCGGCCAGGCGCCGTTCGTCGGCTACACGATCGCGGACTTCGCGCAGGACGGCGAGCCGGAGGTGAGCATCGACACGTCGCTGCTCACCGGCTCGGAGGAGCCCGAGCAGTTCATCGCGCTCGCGAGCGAGCGGCCCGTGCGGCTCGATCCGTTCTCGGTCGTGGAGATCCCGCTCGCCGACCTGCCGGCGCCTGCCGCGGCGGGCGGCGCGTCCGCGGCGGCGCTCGACGAGGCGGCGCGGCGGGCGTCGGCGCTGGAGGAGGAGCTCTCGGATCTGCGGCTGCGCATGGAGCGCGAGCTCGAGACCGAGGAGGCGCGGGCCGCGGCGCGGGCCGAGGCGGCGTCGGCGACGCACGCGCGGATCGCGGACCTCGAGGCGGAGCTCGCGGAGCGCGGCGCGCGGCTCAAGGACGTCGAGGCGCGCGCGGGGGACGCGCACGTGCGGGCCGAGCGGAACGGCCACAAGATCCGCGACCTCGAGGAGGAGCTGCGCGCGCAGCGCGACCGCGCCGCGCGGCTCGCGAAGCAGCTCGACGACGAGAAGAAGGCGCGGACCAAGGTCGAGCTCGAGCTCGGCATGATCCGCAACAAGCCCGAGATCGCGGGCGCGAAGGACCGGATCGACGCGCTCTCCGCCGAGCTCGACGCCGCGCGCGCCCGGATCGCGGAGCTCGAGGCGCGCCCGGCCGTCCCGCCGCGGGCCGCGCCGGATCCCGCGCTGATGCTCCGGGTCGAGGAGCTCGAGGCCGCGGTGACCACCGCGAAGCGGGAGATCGCCCGGATCACCGGCGAGCGCGACGCGGCGCGCGGCCGGGTCGAGGAGCTCGGGCGCGCGCTCGAGGAGCAGCGGCGCCTCGCGGTCGAGCGGCAAGAGGCCCTGGCCGCGGAGGCGCAGAGGGCGCGCGCGGCGGAGGAGCAGCGGCGGGCCGACGAGCAGCGGCGCCTCGCGGCCGAGCGGCAAGAGGCCCGGGCCGCGGAGGCGCAGAGGGCGCGCGCGGCGGAGGAGCAGCGCCGCGCCGCCGACGAGCAGCGGCGCGCGGCGGAG
>CAYQYG010000116.1:9400-20931 GCA_964421485.1 uncultured Polyangiaceae bacterium
CGGAGGAGCAGCGCCGCGCCGCCGACGAGCAGCGGCGCGCGGCGGAGGAGCAGCGTCGCGCCGCCGACGAGCAGCGGCGCGCGGCGGAGGCGCTGCGGGCGCAGGTCGAGGCGCTGCGGGCGCAGATCGAGGGGCTCGAGCGCGAGAAGGCTCAGCTCCTGCGCAGGAACGAGGAGCTCGATCGCCAGAAGGGCGACCTCCAGCGGAGCGACGCGAGCGAGGTGGTCGGCGCCGAGATCGCGGCGCTCGAGGAGGCGCTCCGGGAGCGCGGCAAGGTGATCGCGGCGCTGCAGGCGGAGCTGCGCGAGAGCGAGCGCGTCGGCAAGGAGCTCGTCGACGAGCTCGGCGAGCTGTTCGAGGCGTCCATCGAGGCCGAGGGCACCGGCGCCGCGGGCTCGGGGCAAGGCGGGCCGGCGGGCGGCGGAGAGCTTCCCCCGCGCGCGGGCGCCGCGAAGGCCGAGGGCGCCGAGGCCCTCCGTCGCCAGCTCGACACGCTGGCCCACAGCGCCGCGCGCGCCGAGGCCGACCTGCACGCCGCGACGTGGCGCGTCGCCCAGCTCGAGCGGGAGCTCATCGAGGCGCGCGCGGCCGCGGCGCAGCCCCCGGAGCGTACGGAGCCGTCCCCGGCGGTGGCGGAGCAGGCGATCCTCCTGCAGCAGGTGGCCGGCGCGGCGCCCTGATCCGGCGCTTGGACGCGCGCGGCGGGATCGGCGATGATGCGGATATGAGCCTCTCTTCTCGCCGCTTCCTTCTCGCCGCCATCCTCTCCGCCGCCGCCCTGCCCGCCGCATGCGGCGGCAACGTCGTCGTCGACCCCGCCGGCTCCGGCGGCTCCGGCGCCGGCACGACCACGACCGACACGACGTACACGACGACGACGTACACGACGACGTACACGACGACGTCGGGATCCTCCGGCACCACGAGCACGGGCACGTCCTGCGACGGCCAGGGCTACTGCGGCGACTCGCAGTCGGGCTGCATCGGCTGCGCCCTCGCGGTCAACTGCGCCGACGAGCTCATGGCCTGCCAGAACGATCCGAGCGGCGACTGCATCGCGTTCGTGCAGTGCCTCGACCAGTGCTCGAATCAGGCCTGCGCCGACCAGTGCGCCGCGGATCACCCGAGCGGCGCGACGCTGTACAATGACCTCGTGTTCTGCGTGATCTGCGACGAGTGCCCCATGGACTGCGACGGCCCCGGCTCCGGCTGCCCCTGATCGCGCTTGCGTCTCGGCGGCGCCCGGCGCATCCCGCGCCCGATGACGCCGCGCCCCGACCTGCCCGACGCCCACTGGTCCCCCGAGCGGGCGGCCGCGACCCGCGACGTCCCGCCCCGCCCGGTGCGCCGCGCCTCGCGCTACCTCACGATGCGCGACGGCGTCCGCATCGCCGTCGACGTGCACCTGCCCGCCGGCCTCGCCCCGGGCGAGCGCGTCCCCACGATCCTGCGCCAGACGCGCTACTTCCGCGCCGGGCGCGTGCGCCCCCCGTTCGGCGGGCTGCCCGTCGCGCACCTGCCCGACCTCTACGTGCTCACCCGCCGCCGCTTCCTCGCGCGCGGCTACGCCTGGGTGGACGTCGACGTGCGCGGCTCCGGCGCGTCGACCGGCAGCCGCCCCTACCCCTGGTCTCCGGCCGAGGTGCGAGACGGCGCCGAGATCGTCGACTGGATCATCGCCCAGCCCTGGTCCGACGGCGCGGTCGGCTCGCTCGGCGTCTCCTACGACGGCACCTGCGCCGAGATGCTGCTCGTGAACGGCCACCCCGCCGTCCGCGCCGTCGCGCCGATGTACTCGCTCTTCGACGCCTACGCCGACGTCGCCTTCCCCGGCGGCGTGCACCTCGCGTGGTTCACGGCCGCGTGGAGCGCGTTCAACCGGGCGCTCGACCAGAACGACTCCCCCGCCGCGATCGCGCAGGCCATGTGGCTCGTGATCCGCTCCATGCGCCCCGCCGCCGATCGCGGCCTCGGGCGCCGCGCCGCGGCCGCGCTCGACGCCTTGCCCGCGGCCGCCGCCGTGCGCGCCGCCCGCGCCGGGCTCAAGGCCATCTTCGCCGGCGTGCTCCCGGTGGAGGGCGACCATGCCTCCCTCGCCGCCGCGATCGCCGAGCACGGCTCGAGCTTCGACGTGCACGAGGGCGCCCTCCGGATCACCGCGCGCGACGACGCCGGCCTGTCCCCCACCGACCCCTCGGCCACGATCGACGCCTTCAGCCCGCACCGCTTCGCCGCCGACCTCCGCGCGGGCGGCGCCGCGATCTACGGCGTGAGCGGCTGGCGCGACGGCGCCTACCAGGGCGCCGCCGCGAAGCGCTGGCATGCCGTCCCGAACCCCAAGAGCCGCCTCCTGCTCGGCCCTCACGGCCACGGCGGCCGCCTCTACATGTCCCCCGGCCGCCGCACGCGCCCCGCCGCCCTCGACCTCGACGCCGAGCTCCTCGCCTTCTTCGACCTGCACCTCCGCGGCCGCGACGGCGGCATCGGCGCCGAGCCCCCCGTCCATTACTACACGACCGGCGCGGAGGAGTGGCGCGCGGCCTCGCAATGGCCGCCCCCCGGCATTGTATTGCGCCCGATGTACCTCTCCCCCGGCCGCGAGCTCGCGTGGGATCCGCCTCGAACCGAGGGCGCCGACGATCACGACGTGGATCCGGACGCCGGCACCGGCGAGCGCACCCGCTGGCGCGGCCTGCTCGGCCCGCTGATCCAGGCCGATTACCCCGACCGCCGCGCCCGCGACGCCCGGCTGCTGGCGTACACGTCGCGGCCGCTCGGCGAGGACCTCGACGTGACCGGCCACCCGGCGGTGACCCTGCACGTGGCGTCGAGCGCGCCCGACGCGACGATCTTCGTGTATCTGGAGGACGTGGATCCGGACGGCGGCGTCCATTACGTGACCGAGGGCCAGCTCCGGGCGCTGCACCGGGCGGTCGCGCCTGCGGAGGCGATCGGCGGCTCCGCGCTGCCGCGATCGTTCCTGCGCGCCGACGCGGCGCCGCTCTCCCCGGGCGCCGTCGAGCGGATCGTGATCGATCTGCTCCCCGTATCGCACCGCTTCCGCCGCGGCCATTCGATCCGGATCGCCATTGCGGGCGCGGACCGTGACCATTTCGCCGCGCCGCCGGATCCGCGGGCGTCGCTCCATTTCCACCGCGGCGGCGCCCGCGCGTCGCGCGTCGACCTGCCGGTCGAGCCGCGGCGCCCGCGGTGAGGAGGCCCAGGCGGGCTCGCTCCGCTCTCCGCCTGGGATCGGGCTCGTCCGCCGGGCGGATCCGGTTCCGATCCCCGGCGCGCGGTGTATGTTCGGGGGCATGTCGGTTGCGTTGAAGAGAACCCCCGCGAGCATCGAGGACCTGCTCGCCATCCCGGAGCCCGAGCGCTTTCATGAGATCATCGGCGGCGAGCTCGTACGGAAAGCGATGCCGAGCCCGCAGCACGGGAGCTCGCAGGCGAACCTGACGGGCCTCCTCGTCGGCCCCTACGGCCGCCGCCGTTCGGATGATCGAGCCCCCGGCGGCTGGCGGTTCATGACCGAGACCGAGATCGTGTTCTCCGAGAGCGAGGTCTACCGACCCGACGTCGTGGGCTTTCGGCGCGAGACCTTGCCGGTCCTTCCCAAGGAGAGCCCCATCATCGTGAGACCCGACTGGGTCTGCGAGATCCTGTCCCCCTCGAACGAGCGCAACGACATCGTCAAGAAGATGCTCACCTACCAGCGCAGCCGCGTGCCGCACTACTGGCTGATCGATCCGATCCTGGAGGCGCTGGTCGTCTACCGCTGCACCGATCAGGGCTATCTGCTCGTGCAATCCGCGCAGCGGGAGGAGCGGATCCGGGCGGAGCCGTTCGACGCGGTCGAGCTCTCGGTGCGAGGCCTGATCGAAGGCGACGACTCGGACGCCGGCTGAGCGCGATCCGCTGCGTGCCGGTCATCCGACCCCCCTGCACCCCAGGTGCGATCCTCCGTGGAGCTGCCCGCCCGTTCGTACCTTCGCCAAGCTCCCCTGGATCGAAATGCTCTGACCCGGCAGGAGGCCCCGGGGCCGGGCGTGCTCGCTCGTCCTGTCGCCGCAACCTGTGATCGCCTCGCCGCCGCGGAGCAGCCGCGCTAAGGACCCGGCCCCATGCGCGCCCGCCGCCTGCTCGCCGCCGCCACCCGGCTCGCCGCCGCCGCTGTCCTCGCCCTCTCGCTCGGGGCCTGCGGCGCCGCCCCCCCCCCGACGCCGGCCGATCCGCTGCGCGCCCTGCGCGACGAGGCCGCCGCCTCCCGGGACGGCGAGGTCGTCGGCCGCTGGCTCCTGGGCGAGCTCCTCGTCCCGGGGGGCAAGCCCGCGGCCGCCAAGGCCGCCCGCAAGCGGCTCGACCAGATCGCCGCAAGATCCCGGTCCGACGCTCGGGGCTCCGGGTCGCCTGACGGCGCCCTGCGCCCCGAACCCCTCTTCGCCTCCCTCGCCCGCGCCGTCGACGACGAGGCGCACGGCCGCTTCCAGTCCGCGGCGCTCGCGTACGTCGACGCGGTCGCCGCCGCCCGCCAGAGCCGTCACCCGGACGCCCCGCTCGTGGCCTGGCTCTCGGCGAGCCACCTCCTCGGCCTCAGGCACAGCGTCGCGGGGCTCTGGCAGAAGGTCCGGAGCGTCGTCGTCCAGTCCATCGACCACCCGGGGAACATCGGGTGGCGCGCGCGCGGCGAGCTCGTCGAGTGGTGGACGCTCGACGGCATGGACGACGAGATGGCCGCGGCCGGGCACAAGGCCTCGCGGCTCGACGTCGCGGCGAAGCGCTTCGGGTGCATCGACAAGGCCAGGATGGCCGGGCCCTTCGGGCACCTCGCGCAGAGCGACCACCGCGTCCATTTCGAGGCCGAGCGGGCCGGACCCTGGCCCCCCGTCTTCCCGCGCGACCCCCTGCGCATGCAGCCGCCGCGCGTGCTCGAGGTCGAGCGGCGCGGGTGCCAGCTCAGCCCCGCGGGCCCGACCGAGGGCGGCGTCTATTACGTCGAGACGTTCGTCGAGCTGCCGGCCGACCGCGAGCTCATCGTGGCCGTGCAGGGCGCGTTCGCGGTGCTCGTCGACGACGTCGAGGTGCTCACGCGCGACACGAAGCAGTGGGGGATCTGGCCCCGGTTCGGCGCGCGGCTCAGGCTCGCGGCGGGGCGGCACCGGATCCTCGCCCGCGTGGGCGGGCGGGACACCTCGATCCGCCTGCTCGCGCCGGACGGCACGCCCCTCGGCGCCGTGACCTCGGACGATCCGGCGCCGCCTTATGCGATCACGCCGCCCGAGCGGCTGCCCGACCCGAACCCGATCGAGCCCTTCCTGACCGCGCTCGGCGTCCCGCCGCAGCCGGGCACGCCGCGCCCGCCCGCGCCGCGCGACGTCTCGGATCCCATCTCCCGGTACCTCGCCGCGTACGTCGCGCACCTCGAGGGCCAGGAGGACGTCAGCTCGGTCCTGATCGAGCCGCTCGTCAAGGATCCCGCGACCGCGACCGGGCCCGCGCTCGCCGCGCAGGCCGTCTTCATCGAGAAGGACCCGATCTTCCCCGAGTCGGACGCGCGCGACCTCGTGAAGGACGTGCGCGCGCGCGCGGCGCAGAAGGACCCGGCGCTCTGGTGGCCGCGGTTCTGGCTCGCGCTCGACGAGGCGGACAAGATCGGCGTGCCCGAGGTCGCGCGCAAGATCGAGGCCCTCGCGGGCGAGTTCCGCGAGGTGCCGGACATCCTGAAGGCGCTCGCGTCGATGTACGCGCGGCTCGGGTGGAAGGCGGAGCACGCCGCGACCGTCAAGGAGGCCGCGGCGCGCTTCCCCGACGACGCCGACGTGCTGAGCGCGATGCGGGGGTTGCTCGTGGAGGACGGCAAGACGGCCGAGGCCGACGCGCTCGCGGCGCGCATCCGGAAGCTCGATCCGGACTCGGAGATCGAGCTCGAGCGGGCGATCGACCGCCGCGACTACGCGGCCGCGATCGCCGAGCTCGAGCGGCTCGGATCGCTCCGGAAGGACCGGAAGGACATCGCGATCCGGATCGCCGACCTGCTCACCCGCGCCGGCAAGGGCGAGGAGTCGCTCGAGAAGCTCGAGCGCGCGCTCGCGAAGGACCCGGACGACGCGGCCGCGCGCCTCGCGCTCGCCGACGCCCGCTACGCGCGCGGCGAGCGCGACGCGCTCCAGAAGGCCCTGATCGAGGCCATCCGCCGCGGCTCGGACGCGGGCGACCTGCGCGACGCCATCGAGCTCATCGACGGCACGACCGAGCTCAGCCCTTACCGGGAGGACGGCGCCAGGGTCATCGCGCAGTACGAGGCCTCGGGGCAGACGATGCCCGGCAACGCGGCGCGCGTGCTCGATTACGCGGCCCTCTGGGTCCACGGCGACGGCTCGGCGCGCATGCTCGAGCACGAGATCATCCGCATCCAGTCGCGCGAGGCCATCCAGGAGCACGCGGAGCAGCGCGTGCCGCGGGGGCTCGTGCTCAAGCTCCGGACCGTGAAGCGCGACGGCACCATCCTCGAGCCCGAGGTCGTCGAGGGCAAGCCCACGGTGACCATGCCGCACCTCGAGGTCGGCGATTACATCGAGACCGAGAGCATCTGGAACCTGCGGAGCGACGGCCGCGGCGGGCGCACCTTCGAGGGCCCGCGGTGGATGTTCCGCGAGGAGAAGGTGCCGTACTGGCGCAGCGAGCTCGTCGTGATCTCGCCCAAGGACCGGGCGCTCGACGTCGAGATCGGCGGCGAGGTGCCGCCCGCGCAGGTCACCGAGGCGGGCGCGGTCGCCGTGCGCCGCTGGCGCGTGGACAAGAGCCCCGCCCTGCCCGAGGAGCCCGGCAGCGCGCCGCTCTCCGAGTTCATCCCCAACGTCCGGATCGGCTGGGGCATCAACCTCCAGGACACGCTCGCGCGCATGGTCGACGCGGCCGCGGACGAGACCCCGCGCGATCCGCGGCTCATCCGCGTCGCCCGCGCGATCGCGCTCGGCGACGACGCCAAGCGGCGCGGCCCGCCGCCCTCGCTCGACGAGCAGGCGCGCCGCGTCTATCGCTGGGTGCTCGCCAACGTCGAGCCGGGGCGCGAGACGGACGGGCGGCGCGCGGTCATCGGCAAGAGCGGCAACCGCACCGAGGCGTTCGTGCACCTCTGCCGGCTGCTCGGCATCGACGCCTCGTACGGCGTCGTCCGCGACCGGCTCACTGCGCCGCCGCGCGGCCCGATGAGCGAGGCCGAGTCGTTCAACGCCCTCGCGGTGCGTGTGGACGCTCGGGGCCCCGGATCGCCGCGCTGGATGGTCGTCCGCGAGAAGTTCGCGCCGTACGGCTACCTCCCGAGCTCGCTGCGCGGCCAGCCCGCGGTCGTGCTCCGGCCCGGCGCGCCGCGCGAGGTCACCACCTCGGCCGGCGCCGTCGACGGCGTCACCCACGAGGGCGTCGCGGAGCTCGCGGCGGACGGCTCGGCCACGCTCGAGCTCCGGCAGAGCTTCGAGGGCAAGCTCGCCATCGGGCTGCGCACCGCGCTGGAGACGCTGCCGGACGCGCGCCTCAAGGAGACCATCGAGGCGAAGCTCCTGCCCCAGGCCCTCCCGGGCGCGCGGCTCGACGCCCTCGAGGTGGAGAACCTCACCAACCTCGACGCGCCGCTCGTGCTGGTGATGAAGGTCCGCACCGCGAGCTTCGCCCGCTCGCGCGAGGGTGAGCTCGTGATCTCGCCGCCGTTCATGGTGCACCTCGGCAACCTCGCCGGCCTGCCCGCGCGCGAGACGCCGCTCTACATCTCCGAGCAGATCGCGACCCGCTCGGCCGTGCGCGTGCGCGTCAAGCTCCCGCAGGGCGCGCGCGTCGCGACCGCCCTCGCGCCGATCTCCGCCGAGGACAGCGGCCGCACCGTCAAGGTGAGCGACCGCGTGGACAAGGGCGAGCTCGTCTTCGAGCGCGTCGTCGATCTGCCCGCGGGCCGCGTGCAGCCCGAGGCCTACCGCGCCTTCCAGCAGTTCGCCCGCAGCGCCGACGCCGCGCTCGGCCGGGACGTCGTCATCACCCTCGACGGCCGCTGATCCGCGCGGATTTGCGCCGCTTCGCCGTCGTTCTCGCGCTCCCATCCGCCCCCTGATCGGGTACCCTCGTATCGACGTCTGTGAGCGAGATCGATCCTGCCCTCCCCGACGCGCCCGACGATCGGCGCTCCCCCTCCGAGGCCCCTCGCTCCCGCGGCGGCCGCCCCACGCGGCTCGCGGGCCTCTTCGAGCGCGCGGCGCGATCGACGCGCGACGCGGTCGCGGCCGCGATCGTGATCGAGGTGGTCCCCGGCGGCGCCGTCGCCTTCGAGCAGGGCGCGCCCGCGGACTCGCTCGTCATGCTCGGCCGGGGCCGCGCGCGCCTCGAGCGCGACGTGGGCGGCGCGGCCATCCCGCTCGGCTACCGCGGCGCCGGCGAGCTGCTCGGCGAGTCCTGCCTCGGCGGCCTCGACGTGCGCACCGAGCGCGCCGTCACCATGGAGGAGGCCGAGGTCCTCCGCCTGCCGATCGCCGTCGCGCGCTCGCTCATGGAGGCGGACCCGACCCTCGGCGCGGCCGTCCTCGCGCTGCTGCTCGCGCGCCAGCGCGAGGTCGAGGACCGCATCGAGTCGCTGCTCTTCCGCAACGTCGAGGGCCGCGTGGCCGAGTTCCTCCTCCAGGCCGTCGAGCGCTGGGGCGTGCCCAACCCGCACGGGATCCTCATCTCCGCGCCGATCACCCACCAGGAGATCGCCCAGGTCATCGGCGCGACGCGCGAGACCGTCACGCTCACGCTCGGCGCGCTCCGGCGCGACGGCCTGCTCGACGTGTCCGGCCGCCGGCTCATCGTCCGCGATCGCGACGCCCTCGCGCAGCGGAGGTGACCTCCGGCGCCCTGGGCCTCGAACGCCATCCCGCCCGCCCCTGCGCCGTGCTACCGAGCCCCGGCGCGCATGCCGGAGCCCAGACCCCCCGCGCCGTCGAGCCCCGTGGATCCCGCCGTCCAGACCTACCGGATCCGGCTCGAAGGCATCCGTTTCCGCGCCAAGCACGGCGTCTCCCGCGCCGAGCGCGGCCTGCCTCAGGACTTCGTGGTCAGCATCGAGGTCGAGCTGCCCGTCGCGGTGCTGCCGCGCACCGACACCCTCGCCCGCGTGTTCGATTACGACCGCCTCGCCACCCTGGTCGTCGAGGCCGGCACGAGCGCCTCGTACAAGCTGCTGGAGACGCTCGCCGAGCGCATCATCGCCCGCGTGCTCGCGGACACCGAGTCCGTCGCCGTCACGGTCCAGGTGAAGAAGCTCGGCCCCCCGACCTCGGTCTCGGTCGACGCAGTGGCCATCGAGCTCACCGCCCGCAAGCCCGGCTGAGCGCCGCGGGCCCCCCCGAGCGCGGTTCACACTTCTTCACGCCGACCCCGGCGGCGATTTCACAGACCGAATCCATCCTCGCGCCACGGACGCAGCGCATCGCGCGTCCCGGAGGAGAGGGATTCGTCATGCTCGGATTCATCATCGGAACGGCGTGCCTCATCGGGCTCATCAAGGTGCTCCGCCACGGCTCCTGCGGCCGCTGGGCCCGCGGCTGGAGCGGCGGGTGTGGGGGCGGCGGCTGTTGCGGCGGCCGCCTCGGCGGGTACCGCGATCCATGCGGCTGGGGCGACGAGGAGGGGTGGGGCGGCGGGCCGCCCTGGGCCCGCGGCCGCGGCGGCTGGGGCGGCCCGGGCTTCTTCCTCCGCATGATCGCCGACCGCCTCGACACGACGCCCGAGCAGGACCGGGTGATCGAGGCCGCCTTCCGCGAGCTCCGCGACGAGGGCGCGAAGTGGCGCGACGAGGGCCGGGAGACCCGCGCCGACGCCGCCAGGGCCGTGCGGTCCGAGGGCTTCGACGAGGTGCTGCTCGGCGAGACCTTCGCCCGCCACGACGCCGCGATCGAGGCCATGCGCCGCGCCTTCACCGGGGCCCTCGCGAAGGTGCACGCGGCGCTCGACGAGGGGCAGCGCGCCCGCCTCGCCGACCTGATCGAGCGCGGCCCGGGCGCCTTCGGCCCGTCCCGCCGCCGCCGCCACGAGGTCTGAGCCGCCCCGCCATTCTCGAGTTTCTATCCGGAGGAGACGACCATGAAGAGGAGATTGCTCATCGCCCTGCTCGCGCTCGGCACCGTCGGCGGCTACGGCTTCGGCTTCGCGAGCATGCGCTGCCACGCGAAGCACCGCCGCGACGCCCTCGAGCGCCACGTGGCCAAGGTCTGTGTCGACGCCGCCCGTTCGGGCAAGGACGCCCCCGCCCAGGCCGGCGATCGCCCGGATCAGTGACCCCCCCCGGCCCGCTCATCCGCGGGCCCGACGTGCCCCTGGCCCTGCGCCCCGCGTTCGGGTGAACATGCCCCCGTCGCGCCGGATGGAAAATCCGGCGAGGAAGGCGGAATGTCATCATGCCGGATCTTGAGGACGGCGAATCGATCGAGGTGCAGGGCTCCGGGTCGTCCCGGTACCTCCTGCGCAACGTGGGGGAGGTCTACTCGTGCACCTGCCCGGCGTGGCGGAACCAGTCGCTGGCGATCGAGAAGCGGACCTGCAAGCACCTCAAGGCGCTGCGCGGCGAGGCGGCCGAGATCGCGCGCGTCGGCGCGTCGGCGGCGCGCCCGGGTGGAGCGCGCGGCAAGGCGGCCGGCGCGGGCGCGGCCGGCGCCAAGCCCGTCCAGGAGGGCCCGCCGATCCTGCTCGCGAACCCCTGGGACAACGCGCAGGACATGACGGGCTGGTGGATGAGCGAGAAGCTCGACGGGGTGCGCGCCTACTGGGACGGCAAGGCGTTCCTCTCGCGGCTCGGCAACCGCTATCACGCCCCTGACTGGTTCGTCGCGGGCCTGCCCGACACGCCGCTCGACGGCGAGCTCTGGGGCGGCCGCAAGAAGTTCCAGCGCACGATCAGCATCGTCCGCCGGCAGGACGGGAGCGACCACTGGAAGGAGATCGCGTTCGTGGTCTTCGACGCGCCCGCGCTCGACGCCCCGTTCGAGGACCGGATCGATTTCCTCCGGAGGACCCTGGGCGAGCGCAGGCCCGCGCACGCGAGGCACCACGAGCACGAGCCCTGCAAGAGCGTCGCGCACCTGCGCGAGGAGCTCGCGCGCGTCGAGGCGCTCGGCGGCGAGGGCCTGATGATGCGCAAGCCGGGGTCGCGCTACGAGGTGGGCCGGTCCTCGACGCTGCTCAAGGTGAAGAGCTTCTTCGACGCCGAGGCGATCGTGATCGAGCACCAGGCGGGCACGGGCCGGCACGCGGGCCGGATGGGCGCGCTGCTCGTCGAGCTGCCGGACGGGGTGCGCTTCTCCGTCGGGACCGGCTTCTCCGACCGGGAGCGGGAGCGGCCCCCCGCGCCGGGATCGATCGTGACGTTCCGCTATCAGGAGCTGTCCGAGGCCGGCGTCCCGCGGTTCCCGTCCTATGTCGGCGTGCGCGACGATATCCGCTGGCCGCCCGACAACGCGGCGCTGCGGCGCCCGGCCGCGCACGCGCCGACCGACACGATCGGCGCC
>CAYQYG010000117.1:0-20917 GCA_964421485.1 uncultured Polyangiaceae bacterium
CCCACCACCCCACCTCCGCCGGCCCGCCCCTCCGCCGCCCCCCGCCCGTCGGCCATCCTCCGCCGCGGCCCGGCGCAGGCGCGCACCATGCGCCGGCAGGCTGCCCAGAGCGGGCGCTTCTTCCGCGCGTACTCGACGACCTTCGTCGTGCTCGCGAGCTACCTCTGGTTCTTCTTCGTCGCCAGGTTCTACGGGAGGACCTGGACCGAGGCCCACATCGGCGAGGTGCACGCGCGGAACGCGCGGCGGATCGAGCGCACCATCATCCAGCTCCAGGGGCTCTTCATCAAGGTGGGGCAGCTCCTCAGCATCATGGCGAACTTCCTGCCCCGCGAGCTCCGCTCGGGGCTCGAGGGCCTCCAGGATCAGGTCCCGCCGCGGCCTTACGACGAGATCGCGGCGCGCATCGAGGAGGAGCTCGGCGCGCCGGCCGAGGAGCTCTTCGAGCGGCTCCGGCGCGAGCCGATCGCCAGCGCCTCGCTGGGGCAGGTGCACGAGGCGTGGCTCCGGGACGGGACGCACGTCGCGGTCAAGGTGCAGCACCAGGACATCGACGAGATCGTCCGGCTCGACCTCACCACCATCCGGCGGATCATGGCGATCGTCGCCATCTTCGTGCCCGTGCGGGGGCTCGACGCCTATTACCACCAGGTCCGATCGATGATCTCGGAGGAGCTCGACTTCGTCCGGGAGGCGCAGAACATCACCCGGATCGCGGACAACTTCT
The DNA here is from genome assembly GCA_964421485.1 of uncultured Polyangiaceae bacterium. GTDB lineage: Bacteria > Myxococcota_A > Polyangia > Polyangiales > Polyangiaceae > CAYQYG01. Next base: position 728 of record CAYQYG010000117.1, read on the forward strand.
CGAAGCAGCCCATGGTGCGGTTCCCGCGGCCGATCGAGGGGTACTGCACGCGGCGCGTGATGACCACGACCTTCGTCGAGGGGATCAAGGTCGGCGACGTCGCCGCGCTCGACGCGCGCGGGGTCGATCGGAAGGAGCTGGCGCGGCGGATCGTCCAGATCTTCTGCCAGCAGATCTTCATCGACGGCGTCTACCACGCGGATCCGCACCCGGGGAACATGCTGGTCGGGCCGGGCGGGGAGCTCGTGCTGCTCGATTTCGGGGCCGTGGCCGAGCTCTCGCCGCGCATGCGGGAGGGCATCCCGGAGTTCCTCGAGGCCGTCATCCGGCGGGACACGGACCAGATCATCAAGGCCCTCCGGAAGATGGGGTTCCTCGCGCGCACCGACACGCTCGACGTGAGCGAGAAGGTGATCGAGTTCTTCCACCAGCGGTTCCAGGAGGAGGTGCGGCTCGAGTCCTTCAACCTCAAGGACATCAAGCTGGACCCGCAGAAGGGGATCGAGAGCCTCATCGATCTGCGCCGCATGAACATCGGCATCAAGGAGCTCTCGGGCGCGTTCCACGTCCCGCGGGACTTCGTGCTGCTCGAGCGGACCCTGCTCCTCTTGACGGGGCTCTGCACGCAGCTCGATCCGGACCTGAACCCGATGGAGGTCGTGCGTCCCTACCTCCAGGATTTCGTGCTCGGGAACCGGGACTGGGCGCAGATCGCGCTCGAGGCCGCGAAGGACATGGGGCTCAAGGCCCTCACGATCCCGGACGACCTGCGCAAGTACCTGACGCGCGCCAACCGCGGCGAGGCGGAGGTGAGGGTCAAGGGGCTCGCGCAGGCGGCCGGTCTCGTGTACGCGGGCGTCCGGCAGCTCATCTACGCGGCGCTGGCGATCGCGGCGGGGATGGCGGCGTTGCAGCTCCACCTGGCGGGGCAGGCGGCGCTCGCGCGGGCTTGCCTCTACGGGGCGGGCGGGGCGCTCGCGCTCCTCTTGCTGAGCATCCTGTTCACGCGGAGGTGAGGTGATGAGCGGGGGGCCGCGGGCTCACTTCTTCCCGCCGCCGCCCCCGCCGCTCGACCCGCCGGGGGAGCCGTAGAGCGAGGCCGCGCCGCTCTTGTCGTAGTTGGTCAGCGTGAGCGACCAGTTCCCGGTGCCGTTGCACTGCGGGTAGTGCATGACCGAATCGGAGTCGTACGGGGTGAGGGGCCGCCAGCTCGAGTCCTCGTAGCAGGTGCCGGACTCGGGGCGGGTGTGCTCGTGCCGGAAGCCGAGCGTGTGGCCGAGCTCGTGGCGGAGGACGCCGGTGACGCTCGGGGAGTTGCCATAGAGGAACGCGCTGTCGTCGATGAGGACGTTGCGGCTCGAGCGGCTCTGGTTGGGGAAGAACGCGCGCGCGAGGTACTGCCCGGAGTGCACCGGCCGGACGTCGAAGACGACGTTCTTGTTGCTCGAGGTGCAGGAGCTGTCCTGGGAGGACGAGTGCACGAAGTTGACGTTGGCCGCCGCCTCCCACGCGCCCGTCGCGCTGGCCATCGCCTGCACGACCTCGTCGTAGCGGCTGCCGAAGTTGGTGCTCACGCAATAGGTGAGGTTGAGCTTCTGGGTCGCGCTCCAGACCGCGTCCGCGCCGTTCGCCTGGTGCACGATGAGCGCGCCGTCGCGCACGTTCTCCTCGTAGAAGCGCTGGAGCTCGGGGAGCGTGAGGATCGGGGTGTCGCCGTCGACGATATAGATGCCGGTATCGGGCTCCTGGTAGATGACCTCGAGGAACTCCTCCCACGACATCCCGACCTCGTCGACGTGCTCGACCTCGGGGGCGGGCTCCGCCCCCACGCACGCCGTCCCGAGCAGGGCGGCGCCGGCGAGGAGCGCGACCGTGGAGACAATGCGGATCCGGTTCGAGGTCTGGTGCATGGGGACTCCTTGTGGCGACGAGGTGAAAGGAGCCCATTACTGCGTCGCGCATCGATTGGGAAGACACGAAATGCATCGCGCGGCGCGGCAAAGAGCGCGTTATCGCGTCCGGGGGGCGGACGATTCCACCGAGGATGCAGGGAGGTGTCGCGGCGCCGGATCTTTTCGCCGCGGGCGGCCCTCGCCGGACGGCGGTTCGCGGCTAAGATGCCCCGCGCCTGGAGGACCGACCATGAGCTCGAACGATCTCGCCCGCCTGGAAGCCGATGTCGCCGCCGCGGAGGCCGAGGTGGCCCGCCTGCGCGAGGAGAACGCGCGGCTCTCGGAGGCGTTCCGCGCCGAGCCGACGGACGACGGGCGGGAGCTGTTGCGGCGGGGGGCGGCGTCGCTCTCGGCGGCGCGGGATCGGGTGCACGCGGCGAAGGCGGCGCTCGAGGTGCTGCGGCGGTCGGGCTCGCTGCACGGGCTCCTCGCCGAGGAGGGGCGCGTGGTCGGCACGATCGCGGTGGCGGTGCCTGCGGGCGCCTCGAGCGCGGAGCGGGCGCGGCTCATCGAGGAGGCGCTCGCCGGACCGCTGGCGGAGGCGGCGCGGGAGCTCGGGGTCGTGGCCAGCGCGGCGGCGGAGCGGTACGCGCGGGAGCGGCCCGGGCGCGACGACGAGGGGCGGACGGTGCTCGACGTGGCGGGCAGGGTCGAGGGGGACATGCTGGTGCCTGCGGCCAGCGCCGGCAAGCTGCGGCGGGGCTAGGTCGAGCATGGAGCACACCGTCAAGCACGGGCCCTCGGCCTCGATGCTGCAGATCGACCTCGGACCGGGCGAGGAGGTGCGCGCGGCGGTGGGGGCGATGGTCGCGCGATCGGCGGGCGTGCGCATGGATGTGCGACCGGCCGGGCGCCGGAGCGCGGGGCCGCTCGCGACGCTCCTCGGTCTGCTCGCCGCCGCGCTCCGCAAGCTCCTCGGAGGCTCGGCCTTCCTGGTCAACCGGTTCTCGTCGCGCGCGCGCGGGTGGGTGTGGCTCGCGCCGGCGATGAGCGGCGGAGTCCAGCACGTACCGCTCCGGGGGAGCGCGATGATCTTCCGCGCGCGCTCCTTCCTCGCGAGCGCCGGCGACGTCGATCTCGCCGTGCAGAGCGGCCGCGGCCTCGCGGAGCTCGCCGAGGAGGGCTCCTTGTTGCGGGCCTCGGGGAGCGGCGACGTGTGGGTCTCGAGCTACGGGGCGCTCGAGGAGATCGAGTGCGACGGGGCCTGCCTCGTGGACGGCGGGCACGTCGTCGGGTTCGACGCGGCGCTCGGGATCACGGTCCGGCGCGGCGGCGCGTGCGAGCTCACCGGGCGGGGGCGCGTGCTCGTGCAGGCGCGCAGCGCGGAGGCGCTCGTGGGCTGGCTGTCGCCGCTCTTGCCACCGTGAGCCCGGCCATGCAGGTGACCCTCCTCCATCGACCATCGTACGCGCTCGCGCGGTGCGCGCTCGCGCCGGGGGAGCGCGTGATCGCGGAGCGCGGGGCCATGGTGGCCATGTCGGCGAGCGTACGGATCGAGCCGCGATCGGGCGGGCTGCTCTCGGGGCTCAGGCGGATGCTCGGGGCCGAAGCGTCCTCGCGGAGCGCGCTCACGGCGGCCGAGCCCGGCGGCGAGGTCCTGCTCGCGCCGCCGCTCCCGGGCGACATGGCGGTGCTCGAGGTCGGCGCGCGGCGCTGGTGCGTGCAGAGCAGCGCGTACGTCGCGAGCGGCCCGGCGGTCGAGGTGAGGACGCGCTCGGGCGCGGGGTTCTTCTGGGGCGCCGGGCTCTTCGTGCTCGAGGCCTCGGGCGAGGGGCAGCTCCTGATCGGCGCCTACGGCGCGCTCGAGGAGCTCCCGGTGGCCGGGGGCATGGTGATCGACACCGGCCACCTCGCGGCGTGGGACGCGCGGCTCCGGTGCGAGGTGGAGAGCGGCGGCGCGGGCTGGCTCTCGTCGTGGCTCTCGGGCGAGGGGCTGGTCTGCCGCTTCGAGGGCGAGGGGTCCGTGTGGCTCCAGTCGCGGAACGTCTCCGAGTACGGGACCGCGGTCGGCGCGAAGCTGCCGCCGCGGCGGGGCTGAGCCGTGCGCCACGAGATCCTCCACGCGCCGGGCTGCGGCGTCCTCCGCGTCACCTTCGAGCGGCCGGGGGAGCAGGTGATGGCCCGCGGCGGCGCCGCGGCCGCGCGCGACGCCGCGATCGAGGAGAAGGCCGGCCTCGGGCAGGGCGGCGCGCTCGGGCGCACGATCCTCGGCGGCGAGGGGCTGCTCCAGAGCACCTTCACGGCGACCGCGCCGATGCAGTCGCTCTGGCTCGCGCCCCCGGCCGACGGGGAGATCGAGCGCGCCGCGCTCGCGCCCGGCGAGGAGCTCTTCCTGCAATCGGGCGCGTACCTCGCGTCGACGCCGGACGTCCTGCTCGACGCGCGGTGGGACGGAGCGAGGGGGTTCTTCGCGGGCGGGCTGCTCATGATGCGCGCGTACGGGCGCGGGGAGATCTGGTTCGCGGGGTGCGGCGCCCTGCACGCGATCGACCTCGAGGAAGGGAGCGGAGGGTACGTCTGCCGCTCGGCGCACCTGGTCGCGTTCACCGCGGGCCTCGACTACGAGGTCCGCAAGCCCCCGGGCGAGGGGCTCGCGTGCGCGCTCCGCGGCCGCGGGCGGCTGTGGCTCCAGACGAGGGATCCGGCCGCGCTCGCGGCCTTCCTCCACCCGTTCCGCGGCGTGGGGCCTCGGGGCTAGAGTCGAGGGAGCGAAAAGTAGTGACAAACGAGTCAAGTTTCGTCCGCGCTCCAGCTCCTCGGGGTAGCGACCATCGGGAGCGTAGGGGGCGAAGCCCCCTGCGTTGGGCCGGGGCCCTGCCCCGCTAGCGCCCGGGCGGCGCCTCGCGGAGGAAAGCACAAGCGGAATCTTCCGCCGTGACCGTTTTCCATGCGACCGGGCGGCGAGCGACCGGGACAGGTCCACGCGGGCTGCGCGCATCGTTGCTTTCCCGGAGGCGGTCTCGCTAAAGTAGTCGCGCCCTCGCGGCGAGCCGTGCTCAGCACGCCGGGGAGGCCCGGACGCTGCCGCCCAGAACCCGCCATGTGGAAGCTGACGATCGAGGACGACGAGGGGAAGCAGACGGGGCTCCCTCTCGCCCACGACGAGTACGGGCTGGGGCGCGACGACGCGAACGCCATCCGCCTCACCGATCGGAACGTGTCGCGCAAGCACGCGACGCTGACCAAGAACGGTCAGGGCTGGGTCATCAAGGACTGCGACAGCTACAACGGCACGTACGTCAACGGCATGCGGGTCGTGGGCGAGCAGCACCTTCGCCACGGCGATCTGGTGCAGCTCGGCGACTACCGGCTGGAGCTGATCGATGAGGCGCTCACGGCGGCGCCGACGCCGACGCCCGCGCCGGGCCGCGGCACGACGCTCTCGCCGCTGCACACGCGGCCGAACCGGCTGGTGATGGTCGTCGGCCCGACGCCGGGCGCGGAGTTCCCGCTGGACGGCGACCGCCTGATGATCGGCCGCTCGGAGGACGCGCACGTCTCGATCAACCACAGCTCGGTCAGCCGCCAGCACGCGGAGCTCATCAGCCTCGGCGGCGGGCGCTTCGAGGTCATCGACAAGCAGAGCGCGAACGGCATCCGCATCAACGGCGTCGAGCTCAAGCGCGGCCTGATCGAGGCCGGCGACGCCCTGGAGCTCGGCGACGTCCGGCTGCGCTTCGTGGGCGCGGGCAAGATCTTCCGCACCGGCGTGGACACGGTGCAGGGCCCGGCCGCGCAGCTCGCGGGCGTCGTGTCCGCGACGGGGACCGCGGGCCCCGCGAGCGGGCCGCGGGGCTCCAGCGCGGGCAAGATCGTCGCGTTCATCGTGTTCGTGCTCCTGCTCGCCGGCGCCGCGGTCTACGCGATGACGCGCCCCGTGCCGGAGGTCCCGGACAAGGGCGTGTCGCCGGTCGTGACCGCGCCCGACGCCGACGCGCGCCTCCTGGAGGAGGCGAAGGCCAAGCTCGCGGTGCCCGATCTCGAGGCCGCGCACAAGATCGTGCAGGGCATCTCGGAGACGTCGGCCGTGCGCGACGATCCGGCGTTCAAGGACATCGAGGCGAAGTGGGCGAGCTCGATGTTCGCCAAGGCGGAGGCCGCGCCGACGCCCGAGGACAAGTTCGCGATCCTCTCGACGATCGTGTCGACGACGAGCGTCGACAAGGCGACCCGCGACAAGGCGCTCGAGATGCTCGAGACCCTGAAGGCCGCGGAGCCGAAGCTGCAGCAGATGCAGATCCCGACGCCCCGCCCCGAGGGCTACGTGCCCCCGTCTGGTCCTGGTCCTGGTCCTGGTCCGGGGCCCGGGCCTGGTCCGGGGCCTGGCTCGCCGACCACGACCGGCACCGGCGCGCAGGCGCCCGCGACGAGCAAGACGGCCACGGAGGCCGCGCCGACCTCGCCTGGCAGCCTGGACGCGAGCGGCTATGCCGCGCAGCGGAGGGCGCTCGAGCCGAAGGTATGGAGCGGCAAGGCGTCGATCGAGGAGATCAAGCTGCTGCGCGCGATCTGCTCGCACATGGGCGATCGGACCTGCCGCGATCGCGCGAACGCGATGCTCCAGCAGAAGCAGAGCCAGCCGTAGCGCCCCACCTGGCCGCTCCCCGATCCCTCGCCGCGCGATGACACGGAAGAAGCAAAAGTCCGGCGGCTCCCGGCCGCCGAAGCGCCACCCCACGCCCGAGCCCGCGCCCGCGCCCGCGCCCGGGTCCGCAACCGCTTCCGCTTCCGCTTCCGCTTCCGTGTCCGTTTCCGCTCCCGCTCCCGTGTCCGCTCCCGTTTCCGTTTCCGCTCCCGTTTCCGCTTCCGTTTCCGTTTCCGCTTCCGCTCCTGCTTCCGTTCCCACCGACGCGTTGATCTCTCGCACGGCGCTCGCGCTCCTCACGCTCGCGGCGCTGGTCGCGCTCCCTTACGTCGTGCCCGGCCTCACGCGCCTGCGCCTGCTCCACCCGCTGCCCGAAGGCCAGGGCATCGCGGCGTTCTCGCCGCCTGCGCCGGCGGCCTCGGTCGGCGAGGCGGCGCTCGCGCAGGAGACCACCGAGCAGGCCGAGCTCCAGCAGCCCGAGGAGATCGCGATCCCGCCGGCCGCGGCGGAGATCATCCCGGCCGGCGGCGGCGAGCGCGCGCCGCGCGCGATCGAGGACCCGGGCGGGCGCGCGCTCGACGCCTTCTTCGGCGCGCTCGCGGCGGCGGAGCGCAAGGACCAGGGCGCGGTCGCGCGCATCACCTACTTCGGCGACTCGATCGTCGCGAGCGACTTCGTGACGGCCGGGCTGCGCAGGAAGCTCCAGCGCCGCTTCGGCGACGCGGGGCACGGCTTCATGCTCATGGCGAACGCGTGGCCGGGGTACTTCCACAACGACGTCGTCCGGTTCGCCTCGAAGGGGTGGCAGGTCAGCCGCGTGGTCGGCCCGTTCGCGCCCGACGGGCTCTACGGCATCGGCGGCGTCTCGTTCCGATCGCAGGGGGCGGGCGTCTTCTCGCGCTTCGCGACGGCCAAGGAGGGCTCGTTCGGCCGCGCGGTCTCGCGCTTCACCGTCGACTACCTCGAGCACCCGGGCGGCGGGCGCATGCAGATCCGCGTCGACGGCGAGGACCGCGAGATCATCGACACGGCCGCGCCCGCGCCGCGCACCGCGCTCAAGACGTACGCGGTCCCGGACGGACCGCACGAGCTCGAGGTCCGCGCGCTCGGGCCTGACGTGCGCGCGTTCGGCGTCTGGATGGAGCGCGACGCGCCCGGCGTGGTGCTCGACGCGATCGGGATCCAGGGCTGCCGCGTCCGCTTCCTCGACAAGAACGACGACGCCCACTTCGCCGATCAGCTCCGCGCGCGCGACCCCTCGCTCACCGTCTTCCAGTTCGGCATGAACGAGAGCGAGGACGGCGAGCTCTTCCCCCTCGATCAGTACGAGTCGACCATGAAGGCCGTCCTGGTCCAGGTGAAGCAGGCCCTGCCGCGCGCCTCCTGCCTGCTCGTCGGCCCGATGGATCGCGCGGATCGCAAGGGCGACGTGTTCAGGAGCCGCCCCGTGATCCCCAAGCTCGTCGCGATCCAGCGCAGGGTCGCGGGCGAGGTCGGCTGCGGGTTCTGGGACACGTACGAGGCGATGGGCGGACAGGGATCGATGGGCACGTGGGTCCAGCGCGGCCTCGGCGGCGCGGACCTGGCGCATCCGTCGAGCGCGGGCGCCGAGCTGCTCGGCCGCTGGATCTACCTCGCGCTGATGGAAGGCTACGACGCCTTCCGCGCCCGGCGCTGACCACCGCCTGCCGCGCCGAGCCTGGGCCGCCCTCGCGGGCGCGGTATGCTCCCGCCGCCGATGACCGCTCGACGCGTGAAGCAGTCGCTGCTCATCGCCGCCCTCGCATTCAGCCCCGCGGCGCTCCCGTCCGCCGCGCTCGCGGCCCCGCAGGACGCCCCCGGCGGCCCCGCGCCCGCGAGTCGGGAGAGCGGCCCCGGGCGCACGCTATCCGATCACGACGTCATCGAAGCGCTGAAGGACCTCTTCGGCTTCGGCCCGAACCGCAACATCGGCCTCATCCCGACCGTGCTGGTCGATTTCGGCTTCCGGCCAAGCTTCGGCGTGTATTTCTTCTATGACGACTTCGGCTTCAGGGACAACGCCTTCAGCACCCACCTCGCCACGGGCGGCGACGGCTGGCTGCGCCTCATCATCGCGGACCGCTTCCCTGTCGACAGGTCCTCTCACGTCAGGCTGCGCACCGAGGGTTCGAGCCGCCCCGACGCGCTCTTCGCCGGCATCGGCCCCCGATCGCTCGAGATCTCGAGCGCGCGCTACCAGGCCACGAGCGTCGACCTCGGCCTCGCCTTCCACCTCGATTTCGGCGCCTCCAGCTCGTTCGAGGCCTCGACCGGCGTGCGGGCCGCCCGCTTCGACGACGTCTGCTGCGAGGAGCCGACCGTCTCCGCGATGGTCCGCATCGGCCGCTACCCCACGCCCCCCGGCTTCGACGAGGGCTACACCGCCTACCGCCAGCGCTTCGAGCTCCGCCTCGACTCGCGCCGCCAGCGCCCCGCGCCGGGCACCGGCGTCCGCCTCGAGCTCACGGCCGAGCACGACTTCGACCTCGAGCGCCCGCAGCGGAGCCGCTGGCTCCGTTACGGCGCCGCGTTCGGCGGCTTCCTCGACCTGACCGGCCGCAACCACCTCATCGCGCTCTCCGTCGCGACCGAGCTCGCCGACGCGCTCGCGGACGATCCCGTCCCCTTCACCGAGCTCGCCGCGCTGGGCGGCGACCGCCCCATGCGCGGCTTCCGCGCCGGCCGCCTGCTCGGCGAGAGCTCGATCGCCGCCACGCTCGAGCACCGCCACCCGATCTGGTCCTTCATCGACGGCTCCGCGCAGATCGCGATCGGCAACGTCTTCGGCCACCACCTCGAGGATTTCGACCCCGAGCTCCTGCGCCTCTCGTTCACGCTCGGGGTGCGCACGAACGGCTCGCGCGACCAATCGTTCGACGTCCTGCTCGGCTCCGCGACCGAGACCTTCGAGCAGGGCGCGGCGCTGCAGGACCTCCGCTTCCTGCTCGGCGCGACGCGCGGCTTCTAGGATCGGCCGGACGGATCGCCGAGAGGTGCATTACGTGCCAGGGGAGCGCCCAGGATCATCCATGCTCGAATGATTCAACCGCACGCGATTGGCCCCTTCCGGATCCACCTGGATCCGCGCCGGCTCTCCCCTGGTCCACGCCCGCCCCCTCATCACCCTGGAGTTTCGCTTCCCGTCCGCTGGCACGCGGCGTGATAATCGCCCGCCCCGGAGCCCCACCATGCTTGATCGCCGCTCGCTCTCTCTCATGGCCCTCGCGGCGGCGCTCTGCCCCGCGCTGATTGCTTGCAACGCGCTCACCGGCGCCGAGGACCTCATCATCAAGGGCGAGGACGGCAGCGGCGCCTCGGGCACCGGCGCTGGCACTGGCACCGGCACCGGCGGCGCCGGCACCACGTCCACGGGCACCACCCCCCAGGACCCCATGTCGCCCGCCACCGGCGTCAGCATCCGCGAGATCGCCATCTACCAGGGCGTCAAGCGACCCCTCATGACCGGCGGCGCCCACGTCGACTCCATCATCCCCGTCGTCACGGGCCGCGACGCCCTCATCCGCGTCTTCTACGACCTCCTCCCTGATTACAACGGCCAGCCCGTCACCGCCCGCCTCACCATCGACGGCCAGGCCCCCATCGACGTCGTCCAGCCCCTCTCGGGCAGCTCCAGCGACGGCTCGCTGCAGACCACCATCAACTTCGACGTCCCTGCCTCCATGATGGTCGGCGGCATGGGTTACCGCGTCGACCTCCTCCAGGTCACCGGCCAGGGCGGCGGCGACAACCCCGCCGCCGTCTTCCCGGCCGCCGGCAGCGACCCCATCAACGTCGCCCCGTCACCTGCCACGCTCCAGGTCAAGCTCATCCCGATCGCCTACGGCGCCGACGGCTCCAACCGCACCCCGGACACCTCGCAGACCCAGCTCGACCGCTACCGGGACCTCTTCCTCGCGATGTACCCCATCACGAGCATCGACCTCACGGTGCACGCCCCCGTGCAGTGGGACAGCACCATCTCCCCGAACGGCGCCGGCTGGGAGAGCCTCCTCAACGCCCTCGCCGACTTCCGGGCGCAGGAGAACGCCCCCGCCAACGTCTACTATTACGGCATCTTCGCGCCCGCGAGCTCCATCCAGGAGTTCTGCGGCGGCGGCTGCGTCGCGGGCCTCGGCTTCGTCACCACGCCCGGCGACTCGTACGGCCGCGTCGCGATCGGCATCGGCTTCACCGGCGACATCGCCACCGAGACCGCGGTCCACGAGGTCGGCCACAACCACGGCCGGAACCACGCCCCCTGCGGCGGCCCCTCCGGCGTCGATCAGAGCTACCCGTACAGCGGCGGCAAGATCGGCACCTGGGGCTACAACATCCTCAGCCACCAGCTCTTCTCGCCGACCAACACCACCGACGTCATGGGCTACTGCCAGCCCATCTGGATCAGCGACTACAACTTCCGCGCCCTCTTCTCCCGCATCCAGGGCGTCGACGGCGCGAACGTCATCATCCCCCCCGAGCTCTTCGACCTCACCTGGGAGCGCGTCCAGATCGACGCCCAGGGCAACGCCGCCTTCCTCGCCCCCGTCTCCCTGCACCGCCCGCCGATGGCCGACGCCACCCCTGTCGAGCTCGTGGCCCCCTCGGGCGCCACCACCACGGTGCAGGGCCAGCTCTACCGCTACGACCACCTGGGCGGCGGCCTCCTGCTCTTCCCCAGGGGCTCCGCGCAGCTCGCGTCGGCGAAGATCCACCTCGCCGGCAGCGTCGTCACGGCGATCAAGTAGCCCCCCGCGCGCTCAGTACCCCTGCGCGCGCAGGTGCGCCACGAGCGACCGGTAGAAATCCATGTAGCTCCACGAGTTCCCGAGCCCCGGCCCCTGCCCGAAGATCTGCCCGACCTCATCCAGGTGATCGGCGGGCACGCACCCCCAGAAATGCCCCCATTTCGCGTCCTTCACGCGCACCAGCCCGTCGTTCGGGATGAACTCGAACAGCCCGCCGTCGAGGATGCTCTCCGGGAGGATCATCGCGGCGTTCGTCGGATCCCGCTCGTCGTCGAACGCCGCGATGAACGGCGGCGCCTCGACGGACTGACAGTCCTTCCCGCCGCCGTGCAGATCGGTGCGCCCGGTGATCGACGCGTAGAACACGCCGGGCCCGTCGCTGTACTGCGCGTTGAAGGCCTCGATGCCCGGCTTCGAGAACTGGTAGAGCGCGTCGACCACGCTCGTCTCGTTGCCCACGTCGTCGTAGAGCGGCGCGCCGATCACCTGCACGAGCTGATCGACCAGCGCCTGGGCGGCCGGATCCGACACGATCTGCAGGACGATATCGGCGATCTCCGACCCCTGGTGCGGCGTGCCGATCGTGACCACCGAGGCCACGAGATCCGGATGATCGTGCGCGACCACGCGCGCGTCGAGCCCGCCCTGCGAGTGCCCGATGATGTTCACCTTCGCGTGGCCGGTCTCGTCGAGGATCTGCTGGATCCGCTCCGCGAGCTCCGCGCCCCGGAAGGTCGAGTCGTTGAACGGATCGACCGAGGGCGTGTAGATCATCTCGCCCTCCGCGCTCAGCGTCTCCTTCACCTGGTAGAAGTACGTCGCGAAATCGGCGCCCGCGAACTGCTCGAACCCGAAGAAGCCGTGCGCGAGCACGATCGGATACGGCGGCCCGAGCTTCGGCTCCGGCGCCCCCCCGCTCCCGCCCTCCCCTGTCGTGGTGGTCGACGTCGACGTCGACGTCGTCGTCCCCCCGCCCGAGCCCGTGGTCACCTCGCCGCCCCCGGTCCCGCCCGGCGGATCTTCGCCCGTCGAGCCGCACCCCGCGACGACCGCGCACGCGAAGAGCGCCCGCAGCGTGCGGGCGCCGGGGGATCGAGTCCATCGCGCAGAAGAGAAAGAGAAGGCCACGACAAGCTCCTCCGGTTCCGCCCAGCGTCCGACGGCCCCTCCCGTGCGTCAAGCCGCCGCGCGCCCTCCCCGAATCGGCGCAGCGCCCTCGACCCCCATTTTCTGCGCCCCAGGCGGCCGCGGTCCGGTAGCTTTCGTCGCGATGCGATCCGCCCTCGCGAAGCTCGCTCGCCGCGCCCTCCCGCTGCTCGCGCTCCCCCTCTCCGCCGCGTGCGGAGGCGCCGCGCCCGCCGCGCCTGGTCCCGCCGCGCCACCGCCGGCCGCGGACAAGCCCGCTGACAGGGACCAGACCGCGGACAAGCCCGCAGAGACCCCCGAAGAGGCGGCCTCTCGCCGGATCCCCACCGCGTGCGCCGAGGGCGGCGACGGCAAGGTGTGCCTCCCGCCCCGCCTGTTCGTGAAGCGCCTCTGCGAGGGCATCCATCCGGACATCGCGCTCGCGCTCCTTGCCAGGGGCACCCCGTTCACCCGCGGCTACCTCACCCGCGACGTCGAGGCCTGGAACGCCTCGGGGGGCGCCTCGTCGAGCGACAAGCTCCGCCTCGACGAGGAGGTGCTCGTGCTCTTCCACCGCGTCCCCGACACCGGCGGCATGGTCGTGAGCGGCTCCGGCGGCGGCTACGACGTCCTGCGCTGGGACGGCTCCTGCGCCTCCCTGATGTCCGAGGAGCTCCGCCTCCGCGCCCCTGCCAAGCCGAAGCACGCCATCATCCCCTGGAAGAGCCTCGACGAGAAGACCCGCGCCGCGCTCGAGGCCGACGAGAAGGTCGGCAAGGCCGTCACCGATCGCCGCAAGGAGTGCAGGGGCGCCACCATGGGTGAGGTCTCGAAGAAGTGCGAGAAGGCCGACAGGGCCATGAGCGCGACCATCGTCGAGTACGTGCGCGCCGGCGGCTCGCTCCCGGCGCCCCCTCCCCTGCCCTAGCCGCTCCTATTCCATTGCGCCGCCCCCTTCAGCACCCCGGCGCCCTGCAGATCCCCCGCTTGAGCCGCGCGACCTCCTGCAGCTCCTCGGCGATCTCGAGCGTCCGCGCCGCTGCCGCGCGCGCGAGCGCCTGCGCCTCGTCCCCCACCGCGAGCCGCAGCAGGAGCCGCCGCCCCATCTCGTGGTGGTGCCCCTCGTCGGGCTGGATCACGTCCCTGTAGAGCCGCGCCGTCTCCGCGTCTCCGCGCGCCTCGCAGTGTTCGATGAACACCTGGTTCTGCACGCGCGCCAGCGCCTCCCGCGTGAACTGCCCCGCCGCGACCCGCTCGACCGTCGCCTCGAGCCCCCGCAGGAACACGAACATCGGCGTGGGCGCCCCGAACCCCGCCTGCAGCGCCTGCGGATCCCGCCCCAGCTCCCGCAGCCGCGCCTCGATGAGCCTGTAATGCCGCGCCTCGTCCCCGCACTGCCGTGCGAGCGCCAGCTTCACCTCGACGTCCCGCTCCGAGGCCATCCAGATCGCCGCCTCCTCGGCGGCCTCCAGCTCTTTCTTGAGCGCCGCCGCGAGCAGCTCCGGGACGCCGATCCCCTCCCCCGGCTCCCCTGCCGCCCCCGCCTCCTCGATCTGCGCGAGCCGCTCCCGCACGCGCCCGTCGAGCTCGACCAGAAACTCCTCCGGTGTCATGGCCGGCATGCTCCCCCGCCCCGACCACCCCGGTCAACCGCGAGGACCGCTTCTTCGTGACTGCCACCGTGGCCGTATCCGTGCCCGCTTCCGTGTCCGTTTCCGTGTCCGTGTCCGTTTTCCGTGTCCGTTCCGTGTCCGTGTCCGTTTTCCGTGTCCGTGTTCCGCTTCCGCTCCTGTCCCCGCGCCCGTCCCCACCCCGCCCCCGGGTCACCGGGGATCCGGATGGATCCGCGGATCGCCCTGGATCCACGATCCCCCCACCCTCCACCCCCCTGCCGGACTGCGATCTGCCCGATCCCCCCTTTGCGCGCCTGGCGTCCGGGCTGGTCCGCCCCGTGCATCATCCCGCGCTGGACTGAACGGGCGGCGGCGATCGGAAAGGGCGATGGCGATGGGGCGCAGCGGGAAGATCACGAGGGCGTTCTTCGATGCCTACAACCGCCGAGACTGGGACGCCCTGAGCGCGCGCCTTGCTCCCTCGGTCACGTGGTTCAACGCCGCCCGCCGCGAGCTCATCCAGGGCCCCGAGGCCGTCCTGGCCCTCCTTCGCAGCTCAGCCGAAGCCTTCCCCGAGGCCCGCATCGAGCTCCACGCCGTGCACGAGGCCGCCTCCAGGTCCATCGCCGAGTGGAGCTACGTCACCCCCGGCGGCAAGAAGTCCAGGCACCCCACCGTCTGCGACGTCATCGAGCTCTCCAGGGGCCGGATCGCCCGCGGCACCACCTATGGCGACACGCTCCAGATCCTCCTGGAGCTCGGCCAGCCGGCCGCCCCCATCCCTCCGGTCCCCGGCGCCCCGTCGATCCGCTTCGCCGCCGCCTGACGGCCGCCCGACCTGATCCACTCAAAGGAAAAGGAAAACGGGGGGTTGACGTGGCGCCTGAAAGGGGCAATCTATCACCCGTCACTGACTACGACATGACCCACCTGGGGGCGATCGGCTTCGACGTGGGGACTGAAGGTTCATCTGCGTGCGGCGGCTCCTGCACCGCCTATCAAGCGGGACGTCATAAGTGCGAACGACAACGCCTACGCTCTCGCGGCCTAAGAACCGCTAGACATCCGATGGGGAGATCGTCCTGGTACCCGGAGGGTGAAAACCACAGGGCTGGGTCGCGTGAGAGCTCCTCCGATAGCGCGACCGAGATTACCGGAAGATAGGCCGCGGCCGAATCCGCGAACGCCGTCGCCGGCGTATGGCGACTACGCACGTGAATGAAGGTGAGCTGGAGGCCTTGCGGACCCGGGTTCGATTCCCGGCGCCTCCACCTCTGCTTGAGCGAAGCTCAAGCCATTGCGCCGCTCATCTGTCGTTCCTGTACTGCGCTGCGCTCCGTACAGGTACAGGAACGAGCGATCCACGGCTCTTCCATCAAGATTTCCGGTACTTGCGGCTCGTCCGAAGTTAGTGCAGGCGGGCGAGCTTTTGAGCGGCGCCTCGGCCTCGGTGCTACGAAAGCGCCGCCGCCCAATCTGCCCACCACAGCGGCGGACCGTTGCTCCGACCCCCGGCGTCAGAGACATTGGTCGCGACCTGCGCTGTGATCGCACTGCGTTCGACGAGGATCCGCAGGAGCGAATGGATCCCGATGATGCGGCCGGCCTCTCCGGGCAGCTCACGGTATAACCTGAGCTTCTCGCCCTCGACGGCCCTGATGTCCTCCGTGACGAAGATCAGGTCCGACCGTCGCACCGCGACCGCAACCGAGGCGGCTTCTCCTGCTCCGACCAAGCGCTTCAGCGCCTCTCGGCCCCAGTCCTCCGGAGACCCCGCGACAATAGGGATCACCTCGATCGAACTGCCGGCGATCACCCGTGCGACATCCTTCATTTTCGCGGTCACCGGATCTGCCGGCCGGGGCGGATGCGTCAGCTCTTCCTCCACGTCATCGACAATCGCCAGGCCGACCGTGGCGGCCGCGGCGGCGAGCTCCGCCAGACGGTTCGCCCTCTGGAACGTGATCACCACGTTGCTGTCCAGGAGGTATCGGAACATCGGTGCTCCTTCGAGTCACGCCACCGTCGGGCTCTCGTCCCATGGGCTCATTCCCAGGAGCTCACGCGCCCTTGAGCCGGAGATCATACCGCGCGTGAGCGCCTCCTCGACACGCCGCTCCAGGAGGTCATGCTCGGGCACGTTGGGCGCGCGCGGCGCAGCGACGTCCCGGAGCGGCTCGACCCGACGGGCCTGCTCGATCAGGGGCTCGCGCAGCCAGTGGACGATGTACTCACGGTTGACGAGGTGGTTGACGGTAATCTCGATGGGCGTCAGGAACTCCCCTCGGGTGCGAGCAACGAGCTCGAGGGCATTCGACTCCGACATTTCGTAGCACGGTCTCCCGAGCAGGCGCCTCAGCCCTTCCAGTGGAAGGAGAAGCTCCGCCGCAAATGCGCGCGCCCTCATCTCGGCATGCGTCAAGACCCTCCCCTCGTCGCTGTCGTAGTCCACGATGAGGTTGACCTCGCCGTTCGGGGGATCGAAGAGGATGTGCCCCAGCTCGTGGGCGAGGTCTACGCGAGTCGTTTGGGGGTTCGCTCGCCGGTCGTTCGCGGCATTCAGGATCGCGGCGGCAGCCCCTGTCTGAGGCTCCTTCATCCCCAGCGCGGGGATGCGCCAGCTCGCCAGCGTTTCGATGCGGACGAGGACGTCGAACTGTTCTTCCAGCAGGAAGACCATATCGGGAAGGCGGTCTGCCTCATTGCCGAGCTTGCGACGCACGTCACGGGCCAACCGATAGCCATCCATCGCTGCCTGAGCCGTGGGCTCCTCCGGTTCGAATCGGGCTCGGAGGCTGCCGGGCCGACCAAGCAAACCATTGATTTCAACAAGCGCGAGGGAGCGATCGAGCACCAGGGCCAGCTTCGGACGATCTTCCTCCTCCCGGAAGTCCGGAAAGGACCCATGCAGGAAGAAGATAGACGCCGTGGGGTGCCGCTCGATCCGCCCCTCCCTCAGCGCGCCGGAGTCGATGGCGAGGGCGTAGCAGAGACGGTCCAGCGCTGCCGCCGTGATGCTCCCCCGACCCTCCTCGAACGCCTCGAGGGTCTCCGGCGACATGCGGGCCAGCTCCGCGACTTCTGCAAGGTTCAGCTCGGCGGTTGACCGCCGAGCCCGCACCAGTTCTCCAGTTCTCGGCTTCATCTCTCCGATGTGCCCCCCCCGGGACAGGGGCGGGTGCAGCCATCGTACCGAGCCCCCGCCCTCCCTGCAACGAGCGATCCCGACCGAGGTTCGTTCTGCGCGCCGGCGGCGCTGGGTGCGGGCGCCGCTGGCGCGGACCTTGCACATCGCGCCGATGCCGATGCGCAGCATCGCGCGCACACGCGCGCTGAGGGGCCGAGACGAGCTGCGGGCAGATCGTCCCATCCCTCCGCCCTCGCGAGCCGGAGTGAGCCGGTCAGGAGGACCGGCGAGCGTGGCGCGCGCTACGAGGGCGCCGCACAGCGCGCGCCGAACACGACGCACATCTGAAACGTCCCCGCAGGGAAGAGCACATCGCGCTGACCATCGGCGAATTGACGGCGCGCCTCGGCGTGTGCGGCGCGGAACCGCCGCAGCGCAACGAGCTCGCGGATACGGCGCTCGCGATTGAGGCAAGCGATATGGGGCCGGAGGTTCCTGCGCGGCTCCTGCGTGATGGGTCTGTCGAACGCCGACGCGGCGAGGATCCGGCGGCGGCCAGCGACGCGCCCGCCCGTGGCGAGGCGCTCCTCGCGGGCGGCGCGCTCCTTGTCGCGGACGGCGGCGTGGACGCGATCGGCCCACGCGCCGCGGTCGTTGCCGTGAGCGGGCGGCGCGGCGACCACGAGCGTCACGGTCTCCGGCATCGGCCCAGCCTCGCGAAAAAAGATCCTGGGCCGGGCGACGGTGACCGTGCGCGGCACGGCGGTGGTGTAACGCAGCGAGCTCGCGCCCGGCCAGTCGAAGACCCGATCGACAAGGTGGTCGGTGACGGGGTTGGCGAGAGCGTAGACCACCTTGTCGAGCACGTCGGCCTCCTCGATGAGGCGGACCGCGCAGGTGGCCTCGGCCGCCCAGAAGTTCTCCCAGCGCTTCCAGCGGGCATTGAGGGCGCGGGCGCAGAGCTTGTGGAAGCGCTCGAGGAACAGTGGGAGCTTGCAGCTCGGGTCGTGGACCACGGCGTGGTAGTGGTTGCTCGAGGCGTGCCAGGCGATGAGCTCGACGCCGAAGCGCGCGGCAGCGTCGCCGAGCGTGTACAGGAAGATCTGCGTGGTGGTCTCGTCGGGCCGTAGCAGCAGCTGACGCTGCGTGCAGCGGCGGGTGACGAGGTAGATCTGCCCGGGGAGGATCTGGCGCGGCGCGGTCATGCCAGCTCCATCGACGCGACCGCGCCGGCAGTTGCGCCCCCGGCGCGAAAAGGCTGCGGTGGACCCGGCCCACCTCGATGCGCCGTCGTGTCGAAAAGTCATCCCTCGCGGCCGCCGGCCTCCGTGATGCGGTCGAAGACGGCGAGCAGCTCCGCTTCGAAGCGGGCGCCTGCCTGCTCGTCTCGCTCACAGTACCAAAGGCTTCGTGCGCTTCCCGCTCGGCCTCGGGCGCGAAGGACAAGACGCGTCGAGCCATTTCAGCCCCGGGCGAAGATGCGCCTCCGGGCTTCCTCCCAGGGGATCGACTGGGTGCGACCTGCGCGGAGATCCTCGAGGCGACGTAGAGCCTCCTCCGTCCACGCGCGCTCGATCTCCTCGGGCGGCCCCTCCCCCACGCAATCGAGCTCGAGAGCCTTCAACCCCCTTCGGCTCATTCTCGCCGCAGCGTTTCTTGGTTTCATTTTGCCCTCGTCCACGTATTTACGCGCCGCCGCCACTCCGGCCTGCGTACCCGCTCATCTGCTCACGCGCCGACCCCTCTCGATCTCTGATCACCGAAGCCTCCTCCCCGTAATTCACAGATGTAGCCGGCCAACAAGCGGACGCTGGTGTCCGCGTCGCGGCCGGCCGTCTGGAGCTTTGTCATGAACCCACCCGTCTTGCCCTCGACCAAGGGCGATGCGGAGCGCCCCGGCGACGTGCTACCCTCGTCGCCGATGGCTGCTCCCCGCGTGATCATCGCTGCTGATGTCGTGCCGGATCCCGAGCGGTGGGTGCTCACGGAGGAGCACTTGCCCGAAACGAGCCCGCACGACCTCACCTCCGAGCACCTCCGCCAGCTCCTTCTGGCATGGGCGGACCGCGCCGGTCGCCGCGTCAAGATCGGCCGCAATCTGGCCGTCCGCTGGGATCGCGAGCACCCTCAATACGGTGTCGACCCCGACGTGTACATCCTCGATCCTCCGCCTCCGGAGGGGGATGAGGTCCTCAGCTTGCTGATGTGGCGGCATGGCCACTTCGCACCGCGCTTGGCCGTGGAGGTCGTCAGCGCATCCAACTCGCAGAAGGGCTATCACCTCGCCCCGGCGAAGTACGCCGTGTGCGGCGTGGGCGAGCTCTGGGTCATCGATCCGCTGCGGTTCGGCCCGCGCGCCGACGGCGGCCCGCACTGCATCCAGGTCTGGCGGCGCCGCGAGGAGGGCTGTTTCGAGCGCACCGCCGCGGGCAAAGGCCCGGCCTGGTCCGACGCAATCCAGGGCTGGATTCACGTCGGTCCCGGCCGGTCGGTGAGGATCTGCAACGACGAGGCGGGCCTCGATCCCTGGCTGACCCGCGAGGAGGTCGAGCGCGCCGCCAAGGAGGCCGCGCTGCGGCAGGCGGACGCCGAGCGCGCCGCCAAGGAGGCTGCGCTGCGCGAGCTCGCCGAGCTCAAGTCTCAGCTCGCCCGCGGCCATTAGATCTCGAGGGGCCGCTCTCCCCGCCGGCCCCTGCAATGTGCGGCGCCGCCTCCACGTCGCCCGCCGCGGCTCACCCGTTCGCGGGAACAGCCGCCCGCGGCGCCTGTTTCTGCAGCGTGCACGTGCTCACCGCGCACGCGCTCGCATTCGCCCGCCCCTTCACCACCTTCCGCATGTTGGCCTTCAAGCGCTGGACGACGATGCGCCCGCGCACCCACTTCGTGCACGCCGGCACCGCGACTCGACGAGCGGCCCTAACCCACCAGGCTGCCAAGATCGTCGAGATCGTCGAGCCGGACGCCGCGCTCGGCGAAGCCTCGGCGGAGCTCGGCGAGCGTGCGCTCGAAGAAGGCGTCGGTG
>CAYQYG010000118.1:0-20625 GCA_964421485.1 uncultured Polyangiaceae bacterium
GGGGGGCGACCGGGCGGCGAACCCCGGGGCGCCCCCCATGCGGGCGCCCGCCGCCGCGAGGCCGCCCTTGACAGCGCCGCGAGCCACGGGGCCGCCCGCCTACAGGCCCGCGTTCTTGAGGCGGTTCGCGTGCGAGCGGAAGACCGACTTGGGGCTCGTGCTGAACATCGCCGTGATGCCGAAGAGCTGGTTCACCTCGTCGAGGTGGTTCATCTTGTAATCGTCGCGGATGACCTGGCCGAGGTGCGAGCTGCAGCGGCCCACCAGGCCGTCATTGGACTCGCTGTACACGAGCGAGGCGACGCCGAGCGACACGTCCGATACGTCGAGGATGTTCGTGATGACGCCCGTGCCCGACCACGAATAGAAGCGGATGCCGTCCACCTCGGCCGGGCCCTGGCCGCACCACGACGAGGGGAGGCCCGCGGGGTAGGCGCCGTTGAACTCGGCCATGCCCTCGGACGTGAGGGACTCGAGCGCGGCGACCGAGTCCTGCGGGCTCGTGTGGCCGCTCAGGAGGCCGAGCAGGGTGCCGAGCGAGTTCGCGAGCGCCGAGACGACCGCCTCGCTGAAGCCGCCCTCGGACATGTTGTCGCGGAGGAAATCGGCGAGCTCGGCGCCCTGGTGGGGGGAGCCGATCGAGGTGACGGACGCCACGAGATCGGGGCGGACGGCGGCGACGTAGCGGATGTCGAGGCCGCCGTGGCTGTGGCCGATGAGGTTCACCTTGGCCTTGCCCGTGCGGGCGATGATGTCCTCGACCTGGGCGAGCAACGCCTCGCCGCGGTCCTCGGTCGCGTCGAACGAGGGGACGTGGGTGATGTAGACGTCGGCGCCGCCGTCGCGCAGGGCCGACTCGATGCCATTGAAGTACTCCATGACGCCGAAGAGCTTGTCGAAGCCGGCCATGCCGTGACAGAGCACGATCGGGTACTGCGTCTGCGTGTACGTGTCCGACAGGGCGGCGTCGTTGCCATCCGTCGAGTCGAGGTCCCCCGGCCCCTCCGCCATCGCCGTGCACGCGCACAGCAACGTCGCCGGCAAGAGCGCCGCCGCGCCCCGCACCGCCGCTCGATCCCACCATGACCTCGATGCTCCGCTGCTCTTCATAGCGCACCCTCCGAACGCGGCGCGTCATGGCAGGGACCGTGCCGGCGCGCCGGGGGACCGCGGGCGCGTCAAAAGACGCAGTCGGAGCATAGATCTGCGCCTCCACCGGACAGATCCGGGGCTCGGGGGCGCAGGGACCTGGTCCGCCGGTGGACCAGTGGATCGGTGCTGTATCAGGCGCGGCGATCCAGAGCGGTGCTCATCTGCGCGCGCCACGGGCTCGTCCGCGAGCGCGTCATTCGGGCGGGTCGAGGGGGGCGGCGGTGGTGGAGCCGGCGCCCCAGAAGCTCAGGCCCGGGGGGGGGTTGGGCATCGGGATGTCGGTGGCGGTGCCGGTCGTGAGGTCGACCTCGAAGAGCTGGCCGCCGTTGTTGAAGCCGTAAGCGGAGCCGGCCCAGAACGCGAGGCCGAAGACGTCGGTGCGGCCGAGGGGGCCGATCAGATTCACGAGGGCGCCGGTCGTGGGGTTCACCTCGATGATGCAATCGGAGCAGCCGGCGCTCTTGACCGTGAGGTAGGTGCCGCCGCCGATCACCGAGACGACGTCGCCGCTCGACACGTAGCCGCCGGTCAGCGCGCCGATGGTGGTGATGGTGCCGGTGACCGTGTCGATCCGCACGTACGAGGAGCCGGCGTAGCCGACGAGCGCCTCGACGTTGGGATCGACGGTGCCCTTGGGCACGAACGAGAGGGAGTTGGGGTAGCTGCCCGAGGCGATGGGGGTGCAGGCCGCGGTGGCCTTGTCGATGCGGTGGAGGCCGCTGAAGGTGGTGCCGAACATCAGGCCGTTCTGATCGATCGCGATGTCGATGACGGAGTCGGCGCAGCCGGAGAAGTTGCCGACGACGGTGACGTCCTTGGTGAGGGGGTCGAGGCGGTAGAGGGTGCTCGCGCTGTGGGCGAAGACCTCGGCGTCGACAGGGGCGGCGCCGCCCTGGCCGCCGCCGCCGGCGCCGGGGTCGAAGCCGCCGGTGCCGGTCGTGGTGCTGCTGGTCGTCGTGGTCGAGCCGGAGCCGCCGCTGCCGCTGCCGCCTCCGCCGAAGGGGTCGTCGCTCTCGGAGGCCGAGCAGCCGAGCAGGAGCGCGAGGGGGAGGCCGAGGAGGAGCAAGGCGCGGAGCCGGGGCCCGGGCGAACGTGCAAGCGCAAGCATGCGCGCATTGTCGGCAGGCGGGGAGGAGAAGTAAAGGGATGCCCGGGAGCCGCATGGAAGATCCGGGAGAGGTGGAGGGCGGAGGAGCGGCGCGCGGCGGGGCGGCGGGGGCGCGGGAGCGGCTGCTGCTCGCGATCGCGGCGGGGTGCGCGGCGGCGGTGATCGGGTACGCCGCGGCGCGCTGCGCGGAGGCCGCGCTGCTGCCGGAGGCGAACCCGCGGGCGGTGATCGGCGCTGCGCGGAGCCCGTTCGCGTGGCGGTGCGCGCTCGCGCTGCACGCGGGGGGGATGGGGGCGATCGGCGGGGCGGCGCTCGCGGGGAGGTGGCCCGAGGCGGCGGGGCGGTGGGTCGCGCGCGCGGCGATCGCGGCGGCGATCGCGATCGCGGCGCAGGGCGCGCTGCTGCCGTGACGGGCGAGGGGCTCCGCTGGCTCTCGGGGGCGCACGGGGTGATCGCCTGGGCGGCCGCGCTCGCCTGCGCGGCGGCGGTGGGCGCGGGGTGGTGGGGCCGCGCGGCGAGGGGCCGCGGCGCGCTCGCGGCGACGGCCGCGGGGCTCGCGTCCGCCGCGTTCGCGTCGGGCTTGCCGCTCGACATGCCGTACAGGGGGAGGCTGCGGCAGCAGGTCTTCATCGATTCGGAGGCGCTCGGCTGGCTGTTCGAGCGGAAGCTCCATTTCGCGTTCGGGGGGCTGGCGCTGGCGTGGTGCGCGGTCGCGCTCTTCGCCGCGAGCACGCTGGCGTCGCGGCGAGCGAGCGGGCAGAGGCACGGCGCGGCCGACATGGCGCGGGGGGCGAGCGCGGCGCTCGCGGCGAGCGCGGCGCTCACGCTCTTCGCGGCGATCGCCGGGGCGATCGTGGCGCACGGGCATCGATTCTGAGGGCCCCGTGAGCCGCGGCGAAACCCCGAACAGACTGGATAGATATTCCAGATATTCGTGTGCGATGGCTACTCTGACGTATTTGCCAGTGTGCGATCGGTGCACTTTATTTTCGACAGCGCGCGCCGGCGTGGCACACTCTCGGTGCCGCGGGCGTTCCGGTCCGCCCCCCCCAACCGGGCGCCGCGCGGCCTTCTTGTCACCGCGCCGGAGCGCCTCCTCTCCGGACGCGGCTGTCCGCCGCGCGCACGCCTGCCCCCATCATGGCGCTGCGCGCGGCTCTTTTTTTGTTTGTCTACTTGCCGGTGAAAGAGGCCTTCGACTTCTCCAGGAATGCCTTCATTCCGGCGCGCTGATCCTCGCTGCCGAAGAGCGAGGCGAAGGCGGTCGCCTCGAGCTCGTTGGCGACGGCGAGATCGATGCCCTCGCCGCGGAGCATGACGCGCTTGGCGGCGGCGACGGCGAGCGGGCCGCGGGCGGCGATCTTGAGGGCAGTGTCCCGGGCGCGGAGCATGAGCTCGGCGGCAGGGAAGACGGCGTTGACGAGGCCCATCGCGAGGGCCTGCTCGGCGGTGATCATGTCGCCCGTGTAGATGAGCTCGCGGGCGCGGGCGGCGCCGACGCGGCGCAGCAGGCGCTGGGTGCCGCCGAAGCCGGGGGTGACGCCGAGGTTGACCTCGGGCTGGCCGAGCTTGGCGACGTCGGCGGCGTAGATGAAGTCGCAGGCGAGCGCGAGCTCGCAGCCGCCGCCGAGGGCGAAGCCGTTGACGGCGGCGATGACCGGGAAGGGCGCGGCCTCGATGTCGGCGCAGAGGCGGTGGCCGGCGTCGGCGAAGCGCTTGGCCTCCACGGTGGTCATGGCCGACATGGCCGCGATGTCGGCGCCGGCGACGAACGCCTTGCCGGCGCCCGTGAGGACCGCGGCGCGGACCTCCTCGCCCGGTGAGGCGCCGTGGGTCAGCTCGTGGAAGGCGCGGGTCAGCTCCGCGATGACGGCGGCGTTGAGGGCGTTGAGCTTGTCGGGCCGCTGGATGGTGACGATGGCGACGTGGCCCGTGCGCTCGATCGCGACGAGTTCTTGAGCGGTCATGCGGTGCCGGTTACCAGGGCGCCGCGCCGACGGGAAGAGGACGAGCTACACCGCGCGGCCAGTCTTCTGGCCCCGGTCGTCGTAGACGTAGAAGCCGCGGCCGGTCTTCTTGCCGTACCAGCCGGCGGCGACGAGGTTCCGGAGCAGCGTGGGGGCGCGGTACTTCGAGTCGCCGAACTCGCGGTGGAGCACGTCGGCGATCGCGAGCACGGTGTCGAGGCCGATGAGGTCGGAGAGCTCGAGCGGGCCCATCGGGTGGTTCAGGCCGAGCCGGGCGCCGGCGTCGATGTCCTCGGGGGTCGAGAGGCCCTCCTGGAGGGCGAAGCACGCCTCGTTCAAGAGCGGGATCAGCATGCGGTTCACGATGAAGCCCGGCATGTCCTTCGAGGTGATCACGGTCTTGCCGAAGCGCACGGCGAGGTCGCGGACGGCCTCGTAGGTCGCGTCGGAGGTCTGCACGCCGCGGACGATCTCGACGAGCTTCATGAGCGGGACGGGGTTCATGAAGTGCATGCCGATCACGCGATCGGGGCGGCGCGTGGCGGCCGCGAGGCGGGTGATCGAGATCGAGGAGGTGTTCGACGCGAGGATCGCGCCGGCGGGGAGCGCGGCGTCGGCGCCGCGGAAGAGGTCGAGCTTGAGGTCGACGTTCTCGGTGGCGGCCTCGACGGCCATGTCGGCGTGCGCGAGGTCGGCGATCGCGCCGGTGGGGGCGATGCGATCGAGGAGGTCCTGCCGGGCCTCGGGGGCCAGCTTGCCCTTCTCCACCTGCTTCGCGAGCACGGAGGCGATCTGCGCCTTGCCCCTCTCCGCGAGCTCGCGCGTGGCGTCGCAGAGCGCGACCTCGAGCCCCGCGCCCGCCGCGACCTGGGCGATGCCCCGGCCCATCTGCCCCGCGCCGATCACCCCGATCCGCCTGATCATCGTCCCGTCCATGGGCCGCTTGATAGCCGAAGCGGGCGAGCCTTGAAACCCTGTCGCCGGCCCGGCTATCTTCGCGGCCCCAGTGGACGGGTGCGGAGCGCGGCGCGGCCCCCAGGCAGGGGGCCGGCGCTTCTCGGTGGGCTCGGGCGGTTCGTCTCGCCTCCCCGGGCCCGGGACCGCCTGCTGGGGGCTGGCTTGGGAGTGGGTTCTGGGCTGATCGTGTCGCGATTCCCCGTGGCGCCGGGCGGGCTCGTGAGCGTGTCGGATGGACGGCGAGACCGAGGAAACGATGAGCGTTGAGACGATTCGCATGGCGCTCGGGCGCCTGCAGGACGAGCCGGAGAACGAGGGAGCCTGGAACGAGCTGGCCGAGGCGGTCACGGCGCCGGGGAGCAACGACGACGAGACCGAGCGCCTCCTCGGGGCGGCGCGCGGCAAGCACGAGCAGCGCCGCGAGTGGGACGCGGTGGCGCGGCTGCTCGAGCTGGAGATCGCCCTGGCGGCCGGCAGCCCGGTCGAGGCGCCGATGCAGGCCGAGCTGGCGCGCGTCTACAACGAGGAGCTCGTCGACGTGGGCCGCGCGCTGGGCGCGTACCGCCGCCTGCTCGAGATCCGGCCCGGCGACCCGACCGCGACCGAGGCGATCGAGAACGACGCGTCGAAGCGCGAGAAATGGCGCGATCTCGTGGCCCGCTACGTCTCGGAGGCGGACAGCGCGGCGGACGACGCGTTCAGGAGCGTGCTGCACGCGAGCGCCGCGGACGTGGCCTACCGGTACGGGCGCCCCGACGCGGCCGACGACGTGGTGAAGCACGTGGAGGAGGCGCTGCGGCTCGACCGGAAGAACCGGCGGGCGGCGGCGCTGGCCGAGATCGTCTACACGGACGCGAAGGACTGGCAGAGCGTCGCGCGGATCCAGGCGCTGGTGCTCGCGGAGGGGCAGCTCAAGGAGGACCGGATCGCGGCCGGCCTGCGCGCGGGCAGGACGGCGTCGAAGCGGCTCCACGATCCGGCGCGCGCGGTGGCGAGCTACCAGCAGGTGCTCGACATGGTGCCCGGCCAGCCGGAGGCGATGTCGTTCCTCGCCGAGGCGTACTCGGCCTCCGGCGACTGGGATCACCTGGTCTCGCTCTACGAGGACCAGCTCCGCGCCGGCGGCGTGAAGCCGGGCGACGAGCTCGGGATGCTGGTGCAGATCGCGATGGTCCACTGGCGGATGCGCGGGCAGCCGCAGGCCGCCGAGCCCTACTTCGACCGGGTCCGGCGCGCCGATCCGTCGCACGAGGGGATGCTG
The DNA here is from genome assembly GCA_964421485.1 of uncultured Polyangiaceae bacterium. Lineage (GTDB taxonomy): Bacteria > Myxococcota_A > Polyangia > Polyangiales > Polyangiaceae > CAYQYG01. The sequence goes on from CAYQYG010000118.1 coordinate 6,446, forward strand.
AGCTTCTTCCGCGAGATCTGCGGCCAGCGCGGGGACAAGGCGCGCCTCTCGACGATCCTGACGGACGCGCAGCGCTCGCTGCCCGAGGGGCCCGCGCGGCGCGCGCTCGCGACCGAGATCGCGCGCCTGGCGGAGTCGCAGGAGAACGCGGCCAAGGCGATCGAGCAGTACAAGGCCGTGCTGCGCACCGACCCCGAGAACCACGAGGTGCGCGAGGCGCTGAAGCGCCTGTACATGCAGACCGAGGGCTACAACGCGCTGGTCGAGCTCTACCGGCAGGATCTGGAGCGGACGCCGGCCGACGACGCGGCGGGCCGCGTCGCGGTGCTGCGCGAGATCGCGGCGATCTACCGCGATCGGGCGCGCAACGAGGCGGCGCTGGTGACGGCGCTGACGCAGATCGTGCAGCTCGACGACAAGGACGTCGACGCGGTCCGCGAGCTCACGCGGATCTACGAGTCGCTGGGCCGCTGGCGCGATCTGCTGGCGTACCAGCAGAGGCTCGGCGAGCTCTCCAGCAACCGCGCCGAGAAGGCGAACCTGTACCGCGCGGCGGCGCGGCGCTGGATCGATCAGTTCTCGAACGTGCAGAACGCGATCGGCGCGTACGAGTCGCTGCTCGAGGTCGAGCCGTCCGACGAGGAGGCGCAGCAGAAGCTGCGCGAGCTCTACGTGAAGCGGCGGGCCTGGCCGCAGCTCTACGCGCTCTGCGAGCGGCAGGTGGGCTCGACGACGGGGGCGGCGAAGGTCGAGCTGCTCTCCGAGATGGCGAAGCTCGCGGCCGAGCGGCTCGACCGGGGCGCGGACGCGATCGCGCTGCAGAAGCAGATCCTGGAGCTCGACCCGGGCGCGCCCGGCGTGCTCGACGCGCTCGAGAAGCAGGCCGAGCGCGAGAAGGACTACGGCACCGTGGCCGAGGTGCTCGAGCGGCGCGTGGAGCTCGCGGCGGACGATCCGGCGCGGCTCAACGCGCTGCAGAAGCTCGGCACGGTCTACGCGGAGCGGCTCAAGGACACGGCCGCGGCGGCGCGGACGTGGCGTCGGGTGCTCACGCTGTCGCCGGGGCACGCGCGCGCGCTCCGCGTGCTGCGCGACACCTACTTCGCGGCCGGCGACTGGGACGGGCTGGAGGAGCTCTACGCCTCGCAGACCGACTGGGAGGGCCTCGTCGACTTCCTGTCGACCGCGGCCGACAAGGCGCCCGAGCCCGAGACGAAGCTCGACATCTCGTTCCGCGCGGCCCGGATCTTCGAGGAGCAGCTCAAGGCGCCCGAGCGCGCGGCGCGCTCGTACGAGCGCGTGCTGAGCGTCTCGCCCAAGGACGCGCGCGCGGCGACCGCGCTCGTGCCGATCTACGAGAAGGAAGAGAAGTGGGCCCGGCTGCCGGCGCTCTACGAGGTCCTGCTCGAGACGACGCAGGACAGCGCGGCCAAGGTCGCCATCCTCCGCAAGCTGGCCGCCGTGACGGGCGGGCCGCTGTCGGACAAGATCACGGCCGTCGGCCACGCGCGGCGGGCGTACGAGACGTCGCCCGACGAGGAGGGCCTGTCGCTGCTCGAGGCCTGGTCACGCCAGGCGTCCACGTGGGGGCCGTTCGTCGAGGCGGTCGAGAACCGGCTCCGGACCGACGCGGACCTCGCGGCCGACGCGAAGCGCACGCTGAGGCTGAAGCTCGCCGAGGTCTACGCGCGCGAGATGTCGAAGCTCGACGAGGCGGTGGCGACGTACCGCGAGCTGGTCGAGGCGGATCCTTCGGACGCCGAGACCGTGAAGGCGCTCGACGACCTGCTCCGCGCGAACGCGCGGCAGGCGGACCTGCGCTGGCTGTTCGCGCTCCGCGCCGAGCAGGTCGAGGGCGCCGCGCGCGCCGAGATCCTCGAGGAGCAGGCCACGCTCGAGGAGGAGGTCTTCAACGACTCCGCGAAGGCGATCGAGCTGCTCCGGAGGGTGGCCGAGCTCGTGCCCGGCCGCGGCGAGGCGCTCAGGGCGCTCGCGCGCCTGCTCACCGCGGCGGGCGAGTTCGAGGCCGCCGCGCAGGTCGTGGCGACCCACCGCGACGCCTGCGAGGGCCCGGACCGGGCGCGGCGCGAGATCGAGCTCGCGACGCTCCACCTCGACCGCCTGGATCGCCCGTCCGACGCGTTCGCAGCGGCGGTGCGCGCGCTCGACCTCTCGCCGCACGACGGGGACGCGATCGCGATCCTGGGGCGGCTCGTCGAGCGCCCCGAGACACGGATGCGCGCGGCCGAGGTGCTCTCCGCCGAGTACGCCGAGACCGGCGACTTCCGGCGCGAGGCGATGGCGCTCCGGGTCCTGCTCGAGGGCGAGCCCGACGCGCAGAAGCGGCGCGCCCTCTACGTCCGGCTCGCCAGCGTCGAGGAGTCGAAGCTCCGCGCGGCGGGCACGGCCTTCGACGTCCTGCTGCGCGCGCTGCACGAGTTCTCGGACGACCTCGAGCTCTGGGACCGCGCCGCGGAGCTCTCGCAGCGCGCCGGCCGCCCGACCGACCTCGCCGAGGCCTACCGCGTGCACCTCGTCGCGGGCCGCACCGAGGGCGACAAGGTGCTCGGCAGCGCGATCGAGGTCGAGCTCTGCGAGCGCGCCGCGAGCCTGCACGACGAGCAGCTCGGCGACCCCGAGGGCGCGATGCCCTACCTCGAGCGCGTGCTCGCGGTGGACCCGAACAACCAGCGCTCCTTCGCGCGCCTGAAGCAGATCCTCACGTCGTCCGAGCGCTGGGGCGAGCTCGAGGACCTCTACGATCGCGCCGCCAAGGGCACGACCGACCAGCAGGAGCGCATCGAGCTGCTCAACGAGGTCGCGCTGATCGCCGAGGAGATCATCGGCGACGCCTCGAAGGCCATCGGCTATTACGAGCGCATCCTGGCGCTCGACCCGTTCTACACGGCGGCGCTCGACGCGCTCGAGAAGCTCTACGAGCGCGAGGGCCGCTGGCAGGACCTCGCGGCCCTGCTCGAGCGGCGCCTGGAGACCGCGACCCAGCAGGAGAGCGTCGACATCAAGCTCTCGCTCGGCCGGATCTACCTCGATCGCCTGCACCAGCCCGAGCGCTCCCTCGGGCACCTCGAGGACGTGCTCCGGCTGCGCCAGAGCGACGCCGAGGCCCGCGAGCTGGTCGAGCGGCTGCTCGAGATCGGCAGCCTCCGCCTGCGCGCCGCGCGGGTGCTCGAGGCCGTCTACGAGGCCCGCGACGAGATCCGTCAGCTCGTGCGGGTCCTGGAGATCCGGCGCGAGGGCGCGACGGACGAGCACGACCGGCGCGAGCTCCTGCGCCGCGTGAGCCTGCTCCGCGACGAGCGCCTGAAGGACGATCCGGGCGCGTTCGCCGCCCTGTCGGAGCTCCTGCCGCTCGAGCCGGAGGACCCGGCCGCGCGCGAGCGCCTCATCGAGATCGGCCGCCGCCTCGGCGAGCACGAGCAGGTCGCGTCCGTGCTGACCGCCGCGGCCGACGCCTGCGGGACGCCCGTCACGCGCGGCGAGATCCTGATGGAGGTCGCCCGCATCTACGAGGATCTGCTCGAGGACGCCGGGCGCGCCGAGAAGGTCTACCGCCGGGCGCTGGAGATCGATCCCGGCGACCCCGCGCTGGTGATCCCCGCCGCGCAGGCGCTCGGCCGGATCTACGCGGCGAACGGGCAGCATCAGGCCCTCGCCGGCGTGCTCGCGATCGAGGTCCGGCTCGAGGACAACGCCGAGACGCGGCGCGCGCTCCACGAGCGGATCGGCACGCTCTACGAGACCGTGCTCGACGACCCCGAGAGGGCCATCGAGGCGTGGCGCGCGCGGCTCTCCGACGACGCGGCCGACGCGGCGGCGCTCGCCGCGCTGGAGCGGCTCTACGAGCGCACCTCGCAGTGGCGCGAGCTCTGCGGCGTGCTCCGCGCCCGCGAGCAGTCGACCGACGACCAGGCCGAGCGGCGCCGCGCCATGACCAAGGCCGCCGAGACGCTCGCCCAGAAGCTCGCCGACGTGCCGGAGGCCATCAACGCCTGGCGCGCGGTGCTCGACGAGTTCGGCCCCGAGCGGCCGACGCTCGCCGCCCTCGAGGCCCTCTACGAGCGCGCCGAGCGCTGGGTCGACCTCGCCGAGACGCTCGAGGTCGACCTCTCGCTCTCGGACGACACGGCGCTCCGGCTCGACCTGCTCGCGCGGCTCGGCGACGTCCGCCGCCTGCACCAGGAGGACGCGGCCGGCGCGCTCGACGCCTACCGCCAGGCGCTGGTCCTCGATCCGGGCAACGCGCGCTGCCGCGCGGCCCTCGAGGCGATGCTCGAGCGCGAGGACGCGCGCCGCGAGGCCGCCGAGACGCTCGAGCCGCTCTACGAGGCCGACGGCGACGCCGAGCACCTGCTCCGCGTGCTCGAGATCAAGGTCGAGACGTCGAGCGCGGCGAGCGAGCGGCTCGTCACGCTGCAGAAGGCGCTCCGCACCGCGGAGGGCCCGCTCACCGACACGGCCCGCGCGTTCGGCTACGCGCTCCGCGGCGTCCAGGAGGCGGCCGGCGAGCCCGAGGTCAGCGAGTGGATCGACACGGTCGAGCGCCTCGGCGAGGCCACCGGCCGCTGGGGCGAGGTCTGCCAGCTCTTCCAGCGGATCGCGCCCGACATCCTCGACGGCGACGTGCAGCAGAGCGTCCGCCTCCGCGTGGGCGAGCTCGCGCGGACCAAGCTCGGCGATCGCGCGCTCGCGGTCGACGAGTACAAGAAGGCGCTCGACGCGCGCGCCGACGACCGGCGCGCGATGATCGCGCTCGAGGAGCTCTACGAGGAGGCCAAGGACGCCGAGAACCTGCTCTCGATCCTGAAGCTCCGCGTCGACAACGCCCAGAGCGACGGCGAGAAGACCAAGCTGCTCTTCCGGGTCGCCGACCTGCAGCGCGGGCCGCTCTCCGACCGCTCGGGCGCGATCTCCACCTACGAGGCGATCCTCGACGTCACCCTGGACCCCGCCGCGATCAGGGCGCTCGACGAGCTCTACCGCGAGGCGGCGCGCCACGAGGACCTGATCCGGCTCTACGAGCGCCAGCTCGACGACGGCACGGGCAACCTCGCGGAGCTGCACGTCAAGATCGCGCTCGTCGCCCACCAGCACACGGGCGACATCCAGCGCGCGTTCGACGAGCTCTCCGAGGCGCTCCTGCTCGAGCAGGGCCACGCCGGCGCGGTCGCCGAGCTCGAGGGGCTGCTCGAGACCTCGACCGACCCCGAGCACAAGGCGCGCGCCGGCGAGATGCTCGAGCCGGTCTACCTCCGCCGGGCCGACTGGGATCGCGTGAAGACCGCGCTCGAGGCGCGCCTCGTCGCGAGCCAGGAGCCCTCCGAGCGCCGCGATCTCCTGCAGCGCCTCGCGACGCTCCACGAGGAGCAGCTCGAGGACTACCGCGCCGCGCTCGAGACCGTCGCGAAGCTCCTCCACGAGGAGCTCTCCGACGAGGGCGTCTGGCAGGAGCTCGAGCGGCTCGCGAAGGTCGCGAGCGCCGAGCGGCGGCTCGCGGAGATCTACGCCGCCGAGCTCTCCGCCCTCACCGCCGACGACGCGTCGAGCGCGAAGCTCTGCCGGCGCACCGGCGAGATCTACGCCGATCTCGGCGAGATCGCCGACGCGCTCCGCTGGTACCGCCGCGCCCACGAGTTCGAGCCGGAGTCGCGCGAGCTCTTCGGCGCGATCGACGCCCTGCTCGTCAGGGAGAAGCGCCACGCCGAGCGGATCGCGCTCTACCGCGCGTCGCTCGACTACCGCCACGAGAAGGAGCGCACCGCCGCGCTGCACACGATCGCCGAGCTGGAGCGCCGCGAGCTCCAGGACCCCGCGAGCGCGATCGAGACCTACCGCGCCGCGCTCGACGTCGACGACTCCGACGCCCGCGCCCTCGACGCGCTGACCGAGCTCTACCGCGAGCAGGGCCGCCCGCGCGACCTCGCCGACCTCTACCTCCGCCGCGCCGAGGCGGCCCCGGACGGCGAGCAGGCCGCGCCCTACCGCCTCGCGCTCGCCGAGCTCCTGCGCACCCGCCTCGAGGACACCGCGGGCGCGATCGACCAGCTCGAGGCGATCGTGGGCGACGTCCCCTGGCACACCGAGGCGATCAAGGCCCTCGAGGCCCTGATCTCCGATGAGCAGCACAAGGCGCGCGTCGTCGAGATCCTCCGGCCGCTCTACGAGCGCTCGGACGACTGGCGCCAGCTCGTCCGCCTGAACGAGGAGCGCTTCTCGCTCGCGAGCGACCCCCGGGAGAAGGTCGCCGTCCTGCGCGAGACCGCGAAGCTCTGGGAGACCCGCGGCGACGACAGCATCCGCGCGTTCCAGGCGACGCGCGCCGCCTTCGAGCTCGACCCCGACGACGGCGAGACCCGCGGCGAGCTCGAGCGGCTCGCCGACGACCTCGGCGCCTACGAGGAGCTCGCCTCGAGCTTCGAGCAGGGCGTCGAGACCGCGAGCGACGACATCACGAAGCGCGAGCTGCTCGCCTGCCTCGCGAGGGTCTACGACAAGCAGATCGACGACCCGCGGCGCGCCCTGCACGCCTACGGCCGCCTCTCCGCGATCGACCCGACCGACCAGGAGCCCCTGGAGGCGATGGACACCCTCGCCGTGCTCCTCAGCGACTGGGCGACCCTGATCTCGGTCCTGGAGAAGAAGAGCGAGACCGCCTCCGACGAGGAGAACGCCTCGATCTGGCGCCGCATCGCCGAGACGAAGCTCGACATGCTCGAGGACCCCGAGGGCGCGATCAAGGCCTACGAGCGCGCGCTCGAGCTCGATCCGAACAGCGCGATGACCATCGACGCGCTGATCGACCTCTACGAGCCGAAGGACGCCGCCGAGCGCCTCGTCGAGCTCTACGCCCGCCGCGTCGAGCTCGCCGACGCCGAGGAGGCCGATCTCCGCTACGACCTCAACGTCCGCGCGGCGGAGCGCTACGAGAAGGACCTCTCGAGCCGGCGCGACGCGATCGCGTCCCTCGGCGCGGCGCTCGAGGCCCGGCCCGGCGATCCGGCCGTGCTCACCGCGCTCGAGCGGCTCTACCGGGCCGAGCAGATGTGGGAAGACCTGCTCGAGAACCTCAAGCAGCAGGCCGCCGCCGCGGAGGACAAGGACGCCCGCGTCAAGCTCCGCACCGCGATCGGCGACCTCCACGCGAGCCAGCTCGACAGCCCCAGCGACGCCATCGAGCAGTACCGGCTGGTCCTCGACGAGGACCCGGCGAACGACCACGCGATCAAGGCCGTCCGCGCGCTCGGCGAGGCCCGCGACGAGCTCCGCCTCGACGCCGCCGACGTCCTCGAGCCGGTGCTCCGCGCCGCCGGCCGGTACGAGGAGCTCGCCGCCGCGCTCGAGCTGCGCCTCCGCGCGCAGACGGAGCCCGCCGATCGGGCCACCACGCTCCGCGCGATCGCCACGGTGCAGGACGAGCAGCTCAAGCGCCCGCTCGAGGCCGAGGGCGCCCTGCTCCGCGCCCTCGAGGACGCGCCCGACGACGCCTCGCTGCACGACGAGATCGAGCGGCTCGCGGCCCGCACCGAGGGCTTCGGCCGCTACTGCGACGCGCTCGCGCAGCGCGCCGGTTCGCTCTTCGACGCGACCGTCGCGAAGGACCTCTACCTGCGCCTCGGCCGCGTCGCGGAGGAGAAGCTCAAGGACGACCGGCGGAGCGTCGAGGCCTACGCGAAGGCCGTCGAGCACGCCGGCGACGCCCCCGAGCTGCTCGCGGCGCTCGACCGGCTCTACGGCCGCCTCGGCGACATGAAGGCCCTCGCCGACGTGCTCGAGCGCCGCGGCGCCGTCACGACCGGCGACCGCGAGCAGGCGGACCTCTTCCACCGCCTCGCCGTCATCCAGATCGAGTCGTTCGGCGACAAGGCGCAGGGCCTCGCCACGCTCCGCCAGGCGCTCGATCGGGCCGTCGATCACGAGGCCGCGAGCGCCGCGCTCGAGGCGCTGACCGACGTGCCCGAGCTCTTCGAGGAGGCCGCCGAGGCGCTCGAGTCCGTCTACCGCGCCCGCGGCGACAACGCGGCGCTCGCGCGGGTCTACGAGAAGCGGATCCGCTTCGCCCCGACCGGCGCGGAGCGCGTCCGGCTGCGGCTCGACCTGGCCCGCGTGCTCGAGGAGCGGTCCAGCGACCCGAAGGCCGCGCAGGAGACGCTCGAGAAGGCGCTCGCCGACGAGCCCTCGGACGCCGACGTGCTCACCGAGATCGAGCGCCTCGCCCCGATCACCGGCGGCTGGGCCAGCGCCGCGGCCGCGCTCGAGAAGGCTACCTCTGCGCACGAGGACCTCGACACCGACACCGCGCGCGACCTCTGGATGCGCATCGCCGAGTGGCAGAAGGACCGCGTCGGCGACCCGCAGGCCGCGGAGCGCGCCTTCGAGGAGGCGCTCAAGCACGACCCCACGAGCGAGCACATCCTCCGAGCGATCGAGGGCCTGCAGCGCGCCCCGAGCCGCGAGCGCGACCTCGTCGGCACCCTCCGGCGCATCGCCGCGCTCGACGGCGTCGGCAACGCGGCGGACCTCCGCCGCGAGGCCAAGGCGCTCGCCGAGGGCGCCCTCAAGGACACCGCGCTCGTCGAGGCGATCCTACGCGAGATGATCGCCGCCGACGAGGGCGACGCCTGGGCGCTCGCCGAGCTGACCAAGGTGCGCGAGGCCGCCTCGGACTGGAAGGAGGTCTTCGGCCTGCTCGTGCGCCAGGCGGAGCTCCTCGCCGAGCCCGAGAAGGTCCGCGGCGCGCGCCACGCCGCCGCCGCCGTCGCCCGCGAGCGCCTCGGCGACGACCCGGCCGCGATCGAGCTCTACGAGACGATCTTCGACGACGAGCCCGCCGACGACCGCGCCGCGACCGCGCTGCGCGAGCTGTACGCGAAGGCCGGCAAGCCCAAGGAGCTCCTCAAGCTGCTCGAGCGCCTGACCGACCTCGCCGAGTCGCCCGCGGCCCGCTCCGCCCTGCGCCTCGAGAGCGCGGAGATCTGCCTCTCCAAGCTCGACGCGGTCAGCGAGGCCACCGAGCACCTCCGCGCGGTCCTCGACGAGCAGCCCGACAACGAGAAGGCCACGGCCCTGCTCGCCCAGCTCCTCGAGAAGACCGGCCGCGATCAGGAGCTCTCCGATCTCTTCGTGTCGCAGATCGACCTCGCGAAGGAGCGCGGCGACCTCAAGTCCGAGCTCGCCTACAGCGTCCGCCTCGGCGAGGTCTACGAGAAGCGCCTCAACGACGCGGCCAGGGCCATCGAGACCTACCGCGCCGTCCTGGAGCGCGAGCCGCGCCACCACGACGGGCTCCTCGCCCTCGCCCGGCTCTACGAGCAGAAGGGCGACAAGGCCGCCGCCGCGGAGCGCCTCGAGGTCGTGCTCGCCGACGCCGCCGGCGAGGAGGCCGTCAAGACCGCCCTCCGCCTCGCGGACCTCTACCGGGCCCAGAGCGACGAGGCCGCCGTGCGCCGCGTGCTCGAGCGCGGCCTCCAGGCCGACGAGACCGCGGCCGAGATCCGCAAGCGCCTGCTCGCGCTCTACGAGAAGCAGCAGGCGTGGACCGAGCTCGCCGACCTCATCACGGGCGACGCCGACGCCTCGAAGGAGAACGTGCAGAAGGTCACGCTCTACCGCAAGGCCGCCGACATCCACATGACCAGGCGGAGCGACCCCGGCCGCGCCGCGGACCTGCTCGTCAAGGCGAGCGAGCTCCAGCCCGGCGATCGCGAGCTCCTCCTCGCGCTCTGCGACGCCTACAGCGCCTCGGGCCGCGGCCAGAAGGCCGCCGAGGCCCTGCAGAAGATCGTCGAGTCCTACGGCGGCCGGCGGTCCAAGGACCTGGCGTCGATCCACCACCGCCTCGCGAAGGCGTACCTCGCCGACGGCCAGAAGGAGAAGGCCCTCGCCGAGCTCGACACCGCCTTCAAGATCGATCCCGGCTCGATCGCGATCCTCCGCGAGCTCGGCATCCTCTCGCTCGAGCTCTCCGAGTCCGGCGACGCCAAGGCCAAGGAGGCCCACATCGATCGCGCGCAGAAGACCTTCCGGGCGCTGCTCCTCCAGAAGCTGGACGAGAGCTCCCCGATCTCCAAGGGCGAGGTCTTCTACTACCTGGCCGAGATCACCCACCGCCAGGGCGACGACAAGAAGGCGCTCCAGATGCTCGAGCGCGCGCTCGACAACGACAAGGAGCTCGCCCCCGCCAAGGAGCTCCTCGCCAAGCTCAAGAAGTAGGCGCCGCCTTTGCCCCGGCTAGCGAGCATCGACGGCGTCATCTGCCCGCCCGACGAGGCCAAGGTCTCCGTCTACGACCGCGGCTTCCTCTACGGCGACAGCGTGTTCGAGACCGTCCGCACCTACGGCGGCGAGCCCTTCGCGCTGGACGAGCACCTCGCCCGGCTCGAGCGCTCCGCCGATCGCGTCGCGATCGCGATGCCGATCCCGCGCGCGGACCTCGCGCTCGAGGTCCGCCGCGCCGTCCGCGCGGCGCGCAACCCCGAGAGCGTCGCCCGCGTGATGCTCACGCGCGGCGCCGGCCCCCTCGGCCTCGATCCGAGCCTCGCCGTCAAGCCGCTCCGCGTCATCCTCGTCGAGCCGCTCACGCCGCTGCCCGCCGCGCTCTACCGCGACGGCGTCGCGGTCATCACCGTCCGCACCCAGCGCGCCGCCGATACCGCCGCCCATGGCGCCAAGGTCGGCAACTACCTGGCGAGCCTGCTCGCCCTGCGCGACGCCCACGCGGCCGGCGCCCACGAGGCGCTCGTCCTGGACGCGGCAGGCCACGTCATCGAGGGGACCACCTCGAACGTCTTCCTCGTCGAGCGCGCCCCGGGCCCCGCGGCGCTGATCACACCGCCCGAGGACGCCGGGATCCTCGCAGGCATCACCCGCGCGCACGTCCTGGACGCGGCTCAGGAGCTCGGTATCCCGGTCCGCTTCGAGGCGATCTCCCCTGCCCGGCTCACCGCCGCCGCCGAGGTCTTCATCACCTCGAGCATCCGCGAGATCCTCCCGGTGATCCGGGTCGACGGCCACCCCGTGGCAGACGGCGCCCCCGGCCCGCTGACCCGCGCCCTCCACGCCGCATTCCGCCGGAGGGCCGGCCTCGGCGCCGAACCCCTCCCCTGGGGAGACCACCCGGATCCCCACCCCGCCTGATCGGCGTGGACTGACGCCCTGCGCGCCGAACCCCTGCCCGCGCTTGATTTCCTGGCCTCGGCGGGCGTCCAATAGGGCATCCTCGCGCGCCTCGCGTGCGGCGAGGAAGCTCGCGACCCCCTCCGACGTACCATCGCCTCAGAGGAACCCACGATGAACCGCTCGCTTCGAACCGCTTGCCTGCTTCTCGCCACCACGTTCGCCGCGCTCCCCCTCGTTGGCTGCAAGGTCACGGTGGAGCCGCTCACCCGCTACGAAGGGACCCCCGTCTCCGAGAGCATCACCTACACGCCCGGCAAGCCGATCCACATCATCGGCGCCAACGGGCAGATCGATGTGGTGAGGGGGAGCTCGGACCAGGTCGAGGTCACCTTCTCGCCCTTCACGATGGACGAGGACACCGCCGAGGATCGCGCCGTCTCCGAGATGGAGAACAAGCTCGAGCTCACGGCCGCCGACGGCAGCGAGATCCTCATCGAGGTCGGCCTCAAGGACGGCTCCTCCAGCTACCTCGGCGCGGATATCAAGGTCGCGATCCCCTCGACCTTCGACGGCGCCTTCGAGGTCGATCAGGGTAACGGCGGCGTCGACGTCGATCTCGGCGGCGGCGCCCCCACGTCGACCGACGTGCAGAACACCGGCGGCGGCGGGGTCAAGGTCCTCGGCGCCCGCGGCAAGCTCACGATCGAGGGCAGCGCCGGCGACGTCGAGGTCAGCGTGGCCGAGTGGGCCGCCGGCGGCGAGAACGGCAGCGTGAAGGCCGGCTCGGGCGACATCTCGTTCACCCTCCCCGCCAGCGCGAACGGCACGCTCACCGTGACCCCCAACGGCGAGCTCACCGAGTCCGGCATCCCCACGGACTGGACCTCCGCCGAGAACGAGGCCGGCAAGTCCTACACGATGGGCTCCGACGCCACGGGCGCCCACGTCGACGTCTCGACCGATCTGGGCGACATCGCGGTCATCGTGAAGTAGCCCGACCCGTTCGGATCCACGAGAGGCGAGCTCCCCGGTCTGCCGGGAGCTCGCCTCTCGCGTTTCCATCACGCGAGCTGTTCCCCCCCGCGGGCGGACTACTCGCCCGCGGCCTCCTGCGCCTCGCCGCTCGCCGCCTCTTCCTCGTCGGCGGCCGGCCCCGCCGGCGCGGCGCCCGCAGGCACCGGGATCCTGACCTGCCCGCCGGTCTGCTGCGCGATGACGGCGAGCCCCTTCTGGAAGAACGCGGTGAGGAAGGGGATCTCCCGCGGCGGCGAGGTGATGAGCCCCGCCTCCTTCACCGCGCGCGCGACCGCGAGCGCCTCGGCCGCGACCGCGTCGCCCTTGCGGGCGCGCAGGGAGATCGCGCTCTCGCGCATGCGCGCCGCGAGCACCGAGCGGATCTCCGGCGAGAAGAAGCGGTCGGTCGCGAGATCGAGCTCCTCGCGGAGCAATGTGTTGACCTGATCGGCGTCGCGCCCGCCGCCGGGGCCGAGCCGCTGCCCGAGCTTCTGGAGCATCTCGTCGAGCGCCGCGCGCGACGGGAGCCAGCTCCGGAACTCGGGCTCGTCGTGGAGCGCCGCCGAGCGCGCGGCGATCTCCGCGACGATCTCGGCCGTGAGGGTGTCCTCGAGGTCCGCGACCGGGTGGCGCGGCTCGACCTCCGGCGCCGGCTCGAGCAGGTCGCGGCACGCCTCGAAATTGAGCGGGAGGACCTGGCCCGAGCGCGCATTTTGCCGCTTCGCCTGGGCGATCCGGTGGCGCGCCCAGTCCACCGGGACCGGGACCGGCGCGGTGCCGAGGCTCTCGAGCGCCCGCGCGCGCCCCTCCTTGAGCTGCGAGCCGCTGAGCCAGCCGCTGCCGGCGTTCAGGACGCCGATCGACTCACGGACGATCACCTCCGCGATGCGGTAACGGCCGCTCGAGTCGCGGCTGGTCACGGAGACCACCGAGGTGCCGCTCGAGTCGGGTGGGATCATCGTGGCCTCGATCGCCTCGATCCGCTCCTCGGCGAGCCGCGCCACGCGGGGCCGCGTCGGGATCGCGAGGCCGCGCGCCTTGAGCACGTTGAGCGCCCGCCGCGCGGCCTTCCGCGCGCTGCCCGCGACGTCCTCCGCCTCGGCCGCGGCCGCGATGGCCTCGGCGTTCGAGGCGCCGAGCCAGGCGTCCACCAGCGCGGCCGCGCCCTCTCCGGCGGCGCGAAGCGCATCGAGCGCGCGATCCCAGCCTGCCGCGAGCAGCTCCGCGTCGATCTGCGCCGCCTCGGCCGAGGCCTTCGATCCGGCCTCCCCGGACGACTTCGTCTTCCCACCGGCGACCTGCTTGGCCTTCGCCCGGGCGATCATCGCCTCCTTCGCGGTGAGCGCCGGCTTGCCGGTCGCCGAGGTCTGCTGGGCCTTCGCGGCCGGGATCGCCAGGAGGAGGTGCGCCGGCCGCGCGGGCTGCCCCGGCTTCCCCTTGTCCGGCGACATGGCCGGGCCCGAGACCGTCACGATGCGCGACGCCGGCTTCGCCGGCTCCGCGGGCTTGACCTGCGCAGCCGGCTTCCCGGCGTCCGGCCTCGGGCCGCCCTGCGCCGGCCGCCCACCCTCCGGCCGCGGGCCTCGATCAGGACGCGGGCCGCGCTCCGGGCGCGGGCCTCGATCGGGGCGAGGGCCGCGCTCCGGGCGCGGGCCTCGATCGGGACGCGAACCGCCGGCCGCCGCGACCTCGGCCGGTGCCCCCTCGGGCCGCGGGCCGCGCTCCGGGCGCGGGCCTCGATCAGGACGCGGGCCTCGATCAGGACGCGGTCCACGGAAGCCTCCACCGGACGGACCCGTGCGCTGCGGCCGCGGCGCCCGGTAGTCGCGCACCCGCGGCCCGGCGGCGGGGGTCTCCTCCGAGGCCGCCGCCGGCGGTGGGGCAGCCGGCGCGTCCGGCGAGGCCGCAGCGGGCGGCGCGTCGGCGGGCGGCGGCCGGCGCCGCGGCGCGATCACGTCGAGCAGCGAGGTCGCCGCCTGCGGGGCGGCCTCGGCCCGCGGCGCCGCAGCGGCCTCGCCGCCGGCCTCGGCCGC
>CAYQYG010000119.1:0-20533 GCA_964421485.1 uncultured Polyangiaceae bacterium
TGGCGCTCCGCGCGCGGGCGCGGTCCGCCGCCCTCGCGATCGCGGCGCTCTCGCTGCTCGCGAGCGGGTGGCGGGCCCGCGCCGCGCTCGACGCCGCCGCGGCGCGCGACGCGCGCGCCGTCGACCTGCTCCAGCCGCCGGTGCGATGCGAGGTCCGCGGCGCCGTCATCGCCTCGCCCGTCGTGATCGGCGAGGCGCGGCGCGCCGCCGGCGAGCCGCCCACCGCGCGCGCCGACGTCGAGCTGACCGCGGGCGCGTGCGGCGCGCGCGCGATCTCGGAGCCCGTGCGGGCGCGGCTCTACGGCGCGCCGGTCGACGCCGCGCGCGGCGACCAGATCGATCTCGTCGTGGACCTCGCGCCCGTCCACCTCTTCCGCAACGAGGGGCTGCGCGACGCGACCGCCTCGATCGCGCGCGCCGGGGTCACCGCGAGCGGCACGATCATCGACGCCCGGATCGCCGCGCGCGGCCGGACGATCGGCGCCGCGATCGACCGCGCGCGCGGGCGGGTCCGCGACCGGATCCAGGCGACGTACCACCCGGGCGCCGCGGCGCTCGGCCGCGCCCTCGTGCTCGGCGAGACCGACCTCGACCCCGGCGACGACGAGGCGTTCCGCGAGAGCGGCCTCTCGCACCTCCTCGCGGTCTCGGGCACGCACCTCGTCCTCGCCGTCGCCGGCCTCGCCGCGGCGCTGCGCGCGATCCTCGTGCGCGTCGGGCCGATCGCGGCGCGCTGGGACGCCGGCCGCATCACCGCCGCCGCCTCGATCCCCGCCGCGTGGCTCTACGCCGACTTCGCCGGCGGGGGCGGCTCGGCCCAGCGCGCCGCCGCGATGCTGAGCTTCGCGATGCTCGCCCGCGCCGCCGGCCTCCGCCCCTCGGGCGCGCGCAGCTTCGCCCTCTCGCTCGGGGGCGCCGCCCTCGCCGACCCGCTCGTCGCGTGCGACCTCTCGTTCGGCCTCTCCGCGGCGGCCACCGCCGGGCTGCTGTGGTTCAACCGCCCGCTCGCGGCGGCCCTCGTCCGCGGCCCCGCGCCCGCGCGCAAGCTGCTCGCGCCGGTCGCCACCACCCTCGCCGCGATGCTGGGCTGCGCCCCGCTCCTGCTCCTGAACGGCGGCGGCTTCCCGCTCCTCGGCGTGGCCGCGAACGTCGTCGCCGCGCCCATCGGCGAGCTGGCGGCGCTCCCGTTCTGCCTCGCGCACGCCGCGCTCTCCTGGGCGCCCTCGGTCGAGCGAGGCTGCGCGCTCGTCGGATCGGGCGCGCTCCTCGTCGTCCGCGCGATCGCCCGCGCGTCCTCGCAGCTCGGCGTGTCGGTGGAGCTCCCCGACCCGACGCCCACCCAGCTCGCGGCGCTCGCCTGCGCCGCCGCCCTCGCCTGGGCCGCCCCGACCCGCGCCCGCCGGATCGCCGCGCTCGCGGCGGGCGCCGCCGCCTTGCTCCTGCTCGAGATCGCCGCGATCCGCGCCGGCGCGCCCCGGGGCCGCCTCCGCGTGACGGTCCTCGACGTCGGCCAGGGCGACTCCGTGCTCGTCGACCTCCCCGGCGGCGGCGCGATGCTCGTCGACGCCGGCGGCTTCGTCGGCAGCCCCGTCGACACCGGCGCGCGCGTCGTCCGCCCCTTCCTGCGCGCGCGCCGCCGCTCCCGCCTCGATCTCGTCGTCCTCTCGCACCCCCACCCGGACCACTTCGGCGGCCTCCCGTCGGCGCTCGACGGGATCGAGGTCGGCGAGCTCTGGGACACCGGCCAGGGCGAGGCCGAGGGCGCCGGACCCGCGTACGCGGGCCTGCTCGACGGCCTGCGCCGCCGCGGCGTCCCCGTGCGCCGCCCCGGCTCCCTCTGCGGCGCCCCGCGCATCGTTGCAGGCGCAACCATCGAGGTGCTCGCCCCCTGCCCGGACCTCCAGCCCGACCGCGGCGCGAACGACAACTCCTTCATCCTGCGGATCCGCCACGGCGCGCGCGCCGCGCTGCTCGTCGGCGACGCCGAGCACGAGGCCGAGGAGGCGGTGATCGCCCGGCATGGCCGCGCGCTCCGGGCCGATCTGCTCAAGGTCGGCCACCACGGCAGCAGGACCTCGACCGGCCCCGCGTTCCTCGCGGCCGTCGACCCGTCCGCGGCCGCGATCTCGTGCGGCGTCCGCAACCGCTTCGGGCACCCGCACCCCGAGACCCTCGCCACGCTCGCGGCGGCGCGAGGCGTCCACGTCGCGCGCACCGATCGCGGCGGCGCCTTCATCTGGGAGACCGACGGCGAGGCCGTCTGGTGGCGCCGACCGGGCGGCGCGCCCACGCCCGACCCCGACCCGCGCTGACGGCCGCGGCCCGGACGTCAAGCCCGCCGCCTCGCTTGCCTCGCCGCCTCCGACAGGGGAGTCTCCGCGCGGTGCCCCGCCCCAGCCCGAGCGCCCTCTCGCCCGCGATCCGCCGGAGGCTGGCGACCGAGATCGGGCGCATCGACAAGAGCGCGCCCTTCCAGATCGCGCTCGCGTATCCGTCGCCCTACCGCGCGGGCATGAGCTCGCTCGGGTTCCTCCAGATCTACAAGGCGATCCAGGCCGAGCCGGGCATGTCGTGCGAGCGCGCGTTCCTCGCGGACGACGAGGCGAGCCGCGAGCGGCCCCTCACCTACGAGGGCCTGCGCCCCATCTCGGATTTCCCCGTCATCGCGCTCTCCGTGGCCTACGAGCTCGAGCTCGCGGGCGTCGTCCGGCTGCTCGATGCGGCCGGCCTCCCGCCGCTCCGCGAGGACCGCGACGGGCGCCACCCGTTCGTGCTCGCCGGCGGCCCGCTCACGTTCTCCAACCCGCAGCCGCTCGCCGCCTTCGCGGACGCCATCGTGATGGGCGAGGCCGACACGCTCGCCGTCGACGCCCTCCGCGCCCTGCGCGACGCGCCGACCCGCGAGGCCGCGCTGGACGCGCTCGCGGCCCTCCCGCACGTCTTCGTCCCCGCGCGCCACGGCGCCGGGATGCCCTCGATCGCGCAGTGCGACGACGCGCTCCTGCCCGCGTGGGCGCCGATCCGCGCCGCCGAGGCCGAGCTCTCGAGCATGTTCCTGATCGAGGCCGAGCGGGGCTGCTCCCGCGGCTGCGCCTACTGCGTGATGCGGAGGTCCACGAACGGCGGCATGCGCCTCGTCGCCAAGGAGCGCATCCTGGAGCTCGTCCCCGCGGACGCGCGGCGCGTCGGCCTGGTCGGCGCGGCCGTCAGCGATCACCCGCGGATCGCCGAGATCGTCCGCGCGCTCGCGGAGCGCGGCTGCGAGGTCGGGTTGAGCTCGCTCCGCCCGGACCGGCTCGACGACGACCTCGTCGGCGCGCTCCGGCTCGCCGGCTACAAGACGCTCACGACGGCGATGGACGGCGCCAGCGAGCGCGTGCGCGAGTCGCTCGAGCGGCGCGCCAGGATCCGGCACCTCGAGCGCGCGGCGGAGCTCGCGCGGCGCCACGGCATGAGCCGCCTCAAGCTCTACCTGATGCTCGGCGTCCCCGGCGAGACCGACGCCGACGTCGACGAGTGCGTCGCCTTCGTCACGGAGCTCTCCCGCGTGATCCCCGTCGCGCTCGGGATCGCCCCGTTTTGCCCGAAGCGCAACACGCCCCTCCATGACGCCTCGTTCGCGGGCATGGACGTGGTGAGCGCCCGCCTCGATCGCCTGCGCCGCGGCCTGCGCGGCCGCGCCGACGTGCGCGCCACGAGCGCGCGGTGGGCCTGGGTCGAGTGGATGCTCGCGAAGGGCGGCGAGGCCGAGGGGCGCGCCGTGCTCGAGGCCGTGCGCGCCGGCGGCTCCTTCCGCGCCTACGAGCGCGCCCTCACCGGCGCCGCCGCCTGCGCGCCGCGGCGGCGGAGCCTGCCGATCGCGGCGATCCCCACCTGAGCGATCCGAGGCCCTCTCCGATGAAGCAGCTCACCCTGTACACCCGCGAGCGCTGTCACCTCTGCCACGTCGCGCACGACGCCCTGGAGCGTGTCCGCGCCCGGATCCCCTTCGACCTCTCGGTCATCGATCTGGACCGGGAGGCCGGCCCCGAGAAGAGGGCGCAGTACGACGTCGAGGTGCCCGTCGTCGAGCTCGATGGCCGGAAGATCATGAAGTACCGGGTCGATGAGGAGCGCCTCGCGCGGCTGCTCACCGAAGGCTGATCCGGGCCTGCCGCTCGCGCATTTCACCGGAAGACGCGCTAGGCTAGGCGCCCTCGTGAAGTCCGCGACCCTCGTGCAAATAGCCTTCATCCTGGCCGCCGCGCTCGTGGTGTTCGGCTTCGTCCGCGCCGCCCAGAGCGATCAGCGCCGGACGAGCTGCACCGCGCTCTGCGCCCTCCGCCCCGCGTACGCCGGCCGCGATCGGCTGGCGCCGGATTTCGAGCTGCCCGACATGACGGGCAAGCCCGTCCGGCTCTCCTCGTTTCGCGGCAAGACGGTCTTCCTGAACTTCTGGACCAAGACCTGCGCCCCCTGCCTCGAGGAGATGCCCGCGCTCTCCGAGCTCGCGCAGGTGGCCCGGACCCGCAAGGACCTCGTCGTCCTGACCGTCTCCACCGACGACGGCCCCGAGGCCGTCCGCGACACGCTCAAGGTCGCGCTCGGGGGCGACCCGCCGTTCATCATCCTCTTCGACCCCGAGTCCAGCGTGGTCCGGGACAAGTACGGCACGCGCCTCTTCCCCGAGACGTGGATCATCGACCCCGAGGGGGTCATCCGGGCCCGCTTCGACGGCGCGCGCGACTGGACCGACTCTCTCGCGGTGGACATCGCCGACATGGTCAAGCGCCCCGGCGGCTGCCCGGTCGAGTTCTTCAAGGGCGTGCCGAAGGGAAAGTTCGCGCCGCTCTGTTCGGACGACTCCTGACGAGCGCGCCCCTCGCGGCAGCGGCTTGGCGTCTCGCTCGAAGACCGATATTGAGGGGACTCCCATGTCTTCCCGAAAGCCGCGGACCGACGCCGCGTCCGCCGACGAGCGGGTGATCGCCGCGCGGCAGGCGCTGCTCGAGGGCGTCGGCGCCGAGATCGCCGCGTCGTTCCCCGGCATCACCCGCCTCGGCGGCCAGGTGGTGGCGTCCCTCTACCTCGCGGAGTCGCCGCTCTCGATGGAGGAGCTCTCGCTGGAGCTCGACCGATCGAAGAGCAACATCTTCGCGAACCTCCGCGGGCTCGAGGCCGCGGGCATCATCGAGCGCCGGCGCGAGCCCGGCGCGCGCCACGACTCGTTCGCGCTCCGCGGCAAGTACCCGGACGTGATCATCGGCGCGTACCTCACGCGCCTCAGGCGGGTGGTCCAGGACAAGCGCGCGCTCTCGCGGCGCGCCCTCTCGCTGCTCGGCGACGCCGCGGGCCCGGAGGCGGACGCGCTCCGCGCGCGCCTCGGCGATCTGTCGCGCAAGTACGATCTCTTCGCCGAGCTCATGGAGCGCTTCCTCCCCGCGATCGACGGCCCCGTGGATCTCGAGCGGCTGCTCGCGCAGATCCCCGAGCCCGTCTTCCGCGCGGTGAACGCCGCCGCGCGCGCCGCGTGGGCCGCCGGCGACACGCTCGCCCGCGTCGGTGCCCGCGCCCCGCGCAAGCGCTAGCGCGCGCTAGTTGGTGTTGAGCTCGACCCGCAGGAGCTTGCGGCCGATGAACAGGTAGTCGCCGTGCGCGAGCTCGCGCTCCGCCTTGATGCGCACGTAGGTCCCGTTGCGGCTGTTGAGGTCCGTCAGCGAGAACTTGCCGCCGTGCTCCTCGAGCCGGCAGTGCGAGGCCGACATGTACAGGTCGACCGGGAAGTTCAGGTCGCCGCCCTCGCGCCCGATCTGCAGCGAGCTGCCGCGCGCGCAGACCGTCATGCCGATCGCGCCCCCTTGCAGCACCTGCGTGAGCCGGAACGGGCTCGGGTGCTTCGGCGACGAGTAGAAGTACGTGCCGTCCGGATCCTGCCCGTCGGAGGCGCGCGGCGTGGGATCGAGGCGGAAGAGCTGCTCGCCGGCGAGGAACGTGTCGCCCGGCGTGATGTCGACCGTGCCGCGCACGCGGATGTACACGCCGTTCAGCGACCCCTCGTCGCGCACCACGAGCTTGCCGTCGCGGTAGAAGAAGTTCGCGTGCTTCGGCGACACGAACGGATCGTCGGGGAACACGAGCTGCCCGTTGCGGCCGACGATGTGCTGCTCCGCCTTGAGGTGGAACGACAGGCCATCCATGCCCTCCCCGCGGATCAGGATGAGCTTCGCCTTCGCGGGGTTCTGCATGTCCCCGAAGTAGAGCGTCTGCGCGTTCAGGATCTCGAGCGGGACGGCGGTGCCGCAGCGGCCGCAGAACTTGTGCCCGGCGGGCACCCCGCTCGAGCACGAACGGCAGACATAGTTACGGGCTTGCTCCATGAGCTCCTCCTGGGAGAGGTCAGCGAACTCGCTTCGCGGTGAGGTCCTGTTGCCGGCGCGCCCTGCGGGCTCCGGCTTCGATGCGCTGCCGATCGCCATCGCCGCGAGCGCCGACGGGCGCTGCGGGCCGGTCCCCTTGGAAGCCGCGGCCGGTGTGCTCGCGCGCACGGACGTGAAGAGGGCCAGGTCGTTCGCGCACACAGAGCAGCTCGCGGCGCCCATGGGGCTCCACGTATCGCACTGGCCACAAACGATGCCGATCTCGTGCTGCTCGGGATGCAAACGCTTCCTCGGTCTGGGACCTCGGTTCTAGACGTCCTGGAGCAGACGGGTCAAGCTTGGCCAGTGAAGCGGCCCTTGCTCGCCCTCGCGCTCGCCGCCGCCGCGGCGGCCCCCGGCTGCCACCGCGGCAACCCGCAGGGCACGCCGGAGTCCGTCGCCGATGCTTTCGTGGAGGCCTACTTCGTCGAGGTCGACCAGGAGAAAGCGAAGGAGTTCACCGCCCTGGGCGCGACGAAGATGCTGGACGACGAGCTCCGCGAGGTCGCCCAGCTACGTAAGGAAGATCACGATTATGCCGCGGCCCGGGGTGACGTGAGCGTGCAGCGCGGCGAGCCGGTGTCGCGCGAGCAGCGGATCCGGTTCCCGTACCGGATCAAGGTGAGCACCGAGGGGGGCGAGGCGATCCACGAGGCCGACGTCGAGCTCACGCAGATCCAGGGCGGGTGGAAGGTGGTGCGCGTCGGCGTGACGCGCGGCGATCGCGCGCCGGAGCCCTGATCCTGCCGCCTGCGGCGCGCCCGCGCGGCGGGTCAGCGCACGAACGTCATGCGGTGCTCGTCATCGCTCCAGCCCCCCTTGCCCCAGAGCCGGAACACGATGCGCTGCTTGCACAGGTCCCGCGGCTGCAGGCCGTAGTCGCGCGAGTCGTCGTGGAAGTTGCGGTTGTCGCTGAGGAGGAAGACGGTGTCGGGCCGCACCTCGTGGCGGAGCTTCCTCTCGAGCGGGCCCTTGGGGCTGTTGCCGCGGAAGTGGCGGCCGCCGCCCATCACGACGACGTCGCAGCCGATCGTGACGTCGAGCCCGGTCCTGGGGTGCTTGATGGTGTGCTTGGGCTCGGGGCAGACGCTCTCGGCGTCGTAGCGGGTGTCGTTCACGCTGAGCAGGGTGCCGTCGGTCTCGACCACGTCGCCGCCCACGCCGGCGATGCGGCCGACGACGAAGCCGCCGGGCGTGTCCGGATCGGGGCAGCGGACGAGCTCGCCGAAGCCCGGCGCGCCGCGCTTCAGCACGAGGAGCACGTCGCCCGCGGCGAGCGTCGGCGCGATCGAGGCGGCGAGCGGGGGGTCGTCGGGCACGGTCCAGACGTCGAACACGAGCGCGCGCAGCCCCAGGGCGACCACCAGGAGGACGCCCAGCGTCCAGAGCAGGCCTCGGATGAATTTGCTCATCGATCGCCCAGACTAGCGCAACCGGGGTTCGCGGCGGAGGGCGCCGTGAGGCGACCCGGAGCCCAAGATCAGCGCTGGCAGCTGCGGTACGGAGGGAGCTCGCTGGGGCTCGCGCCGCCGGCGATCTCGCGCGCGGCGGAGAAGAGCTCGCGCCACTGGTCGAGGCGCGTGAAGTACGAGCTGCCGGTCGTGTTCTCGTCGGCGTCCATCACGCTCGCGGAGATGACGCCGACCACGTCGTTGCGCTCGCGGCTGAAGGCGGGGCCGCCGGAGTCGCCGGGGCAGATCGACGCGTCGGCGACGAAGTCCGAGGAGCTCACCGATCGGATGCGGCCGCCCATGCGCCGCACGCGGTGGATGGCGTCCGCGGAGAGGGCGCACCGGCCGAAGCCGACCGGATCGACGCTCTCGTCGCGCGTGGGCTCGGCCTCGAGGCGCGGCGTCATCGTCGAGATGCCGATGAGGCGGCGCGAGAGCACGAGGATCGCGATGTCGCCCTCGCCCGAGGTGTAGCCGCAGTCCGGCGAGACGATGGCGCGGATCTTCACCTCGCCCCACGGCAGGTAGTCGCCGCCGAGCTCGATCGAGAGCTCCTCCGGGTCCTTGTCCCTGCGCAGGGTCCTGCCGCTCTCGTCGCGCGCGGCCACGCAATGATGCGCGGTGAGCACGAGGTCCTCGGCGATCAGGGTGCCCGTGCAGGTCACGTCGCTGACGATGCGGACGACGGCGTCCTCGGCCGTCACGAGCTTGACCGGCGGGGTGAGGTGGAACTCGAGCGGGCGATCCCCTTCGCCGGGGTTGGCCGCAGGGACGGCGGGGAGGCCGGCGTTGGTGATGGGCACCACGCAGCCCGCCGCGGCGATGGACGCCGCGAGCGCGAGGCCGCGCAGCGCGCGAGGCGCGAGGTGAACGGCGTCGGTTCGGCGAGCTGTCTGTGGTTCCACCCGAGGGGTGCCCTCCCACGGCGAGCGGATAGCGGGTCGAGGAGGCGCGGCCCGACGGAGGAGCCGGCGCTGACGGAAAAGCCTAAGACATGAGCTAACGGTGAGTCATTCGACAAGTGCAGCCGATCACGTCTTGGGTACGTTTTTGCCGGATGTCGTTTTCCTGCCGTGGTCCTCAGCGCATCGCGACGAGGCGCACCTCGCGGGTGCTCCGCTCGTAGGCGGCGCGGGTGGCGGTGGGGTCGGACCTGGGGTCGTCGATGCCGGCGGCCACGACCTGCTCGAGGAAGGCGACCTGGCGCGCGGTCTTGGCGGCGATCCAGGCGGAGCAGTCCGTCTCGGCGCAGGCGGTCCGGGCCTGCTGGGCGACGGCGAGCGCCTCGCGCGCGTGGCCGCGGCGGAAGAGGGCGCGGGCCTTGAGCTGGGCGATCTCGGGGCGGGCCTGGATCTCGCGGGGGGCCTTGTCGATCACCGCGGTGGCGAGGCCGGGCTGGTCGCGGTCGAGGTAGGCGCTCGCGAGCGCGGCGACGTTGGGGGCGGTGGTCTCGAGGCCGGCGCGGGTCTCCAGCGCCGGGATGTCGCCGAGCTCCGGGGTGGCCCGCGCGGGCAGGAGCTCCGAGGCCCTGAGGCTGGGGCCAAAGGCGATGAGCCACGAGATCCCCGCGAGAACGACGCCGTTGCCGACCAGGAGCGCAAACCGCATCACCAACCTCCAGGTCCCGAGCGACAGCGGCGTGGGGGCGGGGTTCCGGGGAGTTTCGAGGTCGCGAAGAAAGGTGGGATAGTGGGGGCGGGGGTGGTCTTGGCTCGGCTGCCTTGAGGGTGGGGGCGGGGCCGAGGGCGGGGGTGAATCTCAGCGGCGCCGTCGGGGCCGGGGGCCGAAGAGCGCGAGGTGGTGGACGCCAGCGGCGCCGTCGGGGCCGGGGGCCGAGGGGCCGCGACGGAACCCCGGCCCGGTAGCGAACGGTCGCGATCTGCTCGATCCCCCGGCGTTTCGTGCGGTGCACCGGACGCACGCGGCTCATCGTGGAGCGCGGGGCCCAAGCCCTGCCCAACCGCGGCCGGGGCGGGGGCGCCTCCGGCATCGGCGGCCTCGGCCGTGCGGCTCTCGCGGCCCGTCGTGGTCGGCGCCGTGGTCGTCGTGGTCGCCACGCCCGCGCCGGGGCCGCCCCCCGCTCCCTGCCCCCCGCCGCCCTCTGACTCGGCGAGCGCCCGAAGCTCCGGGATCGCCAAGTCCATCGGCACAAAGTCGGACTGGTGCAGATCCCTCAAGTTACGGGCCGCGCGCCGGTAGCGGTTCAGCTCGGTGCTGGTCGTGTGACCGGTCCGATCCATCACCTGAGTCTCGGTCCATCCGTTCGCAAGCCGCACCGTGACGAACGTTGCGCGCAGGTCGTGCAAGCGGAGCCGCTGGCGTCGAGCGTTGTGCTCGAAAAGCTCGGGGCGCGTGATGCCGGCGATCCTGAGATGCTCGCGGAAACGGTCGCAAGCATCAGAGCTGTGGATGTCTCCCCCGCGCGGGCCGACGAAGACGAAGGGGCCCGGGGGCGCCAGCTTGCGCCATAGGCTCAGCGCGCGCAGCGTGTCCGGCGAGAGCTTCCAAGCCCGCGGCCGATTCGTCTTGTTCTTGTCGAGCCGCACGACGCCATGAACAAAGTCGATCTCCTTCCATTCAAGCACCCCGGCCTCTGTATCGCAGCGCATGCCTTCCCGGCTCAGAAACCCGTAATACACCCGGAAGACAAGCTCAATCTCCACACACCCAATAAGCAGCGCCTCCTCGTCGGGGTAGAGATGGCCATACGCCTTGGAACCGCGCTCGGATTTCGGCGCCCAGCCGCGCGGGATAGGGTTGCTCTCGATGACCTTCAGGGGGTAAACGGCGTAATTGAGAACGCCATTCATCCTCAGCGCGATAATGCTGCGCATACCAACCGAGTGACTCTCTGGCAAATTGCGCATCACCAGCTCGGCGTGCTCGATCTTGAATTGGTAGATCGGAACCTGGCCCACAAGGGGCAGGATATGCCGATTGAAATTGCCCCGATGCTTGCGGGCGGTCTTTAGCGGCCTGACATGGTCCGGGAACCGGGCGCGAAGCTCGCCAGAGACCCACGCATTGGCGATATCCGCGAACGTCGTTACCTCCTTTTTCAATTCGCCTTCGGTCCGGCCCTGACAGAGGAGATCGATTGCCTTTTGCACGCCCGCGAGGATTCCGCCCTCAGTCACGGCAGCGCGCTCCAGCAGGGGCAACCCGACCGCAAGCTGCCCGGCCGCCACAAGGCGATCCGCCAGCTCGCAGAGTAGCTCCCGGCGCCGTTGGGCGTCGGCTTCGGCCCAGCGCCCGGGGAGTCTGAACGGCCGCCGACCCCCTGGGAGGCTCAGGCGCACTTCCCAGGACTCACGGCGGCGCCGGATGGACCCCTTGCCGTTGGGGTGCTTCGCCTTGTGGGTGGGCGCCGGATCGGCGTCGCCAGAGGCCGGCGGGCGGCGGCCGGTGCTCCGGCGAGGGGAGGGGGCGGACGGGGGGTCAGCCGGGCGCTTGGCACGCGCCCGCCGTTGGGCTACAGGGGCCATCGGGTCGATCTCCGGTAGGTCGGGGCTCGATCAAGGGCTCGCCCGGTGTTGCTAGCACCGGGCGGGCCCGCCTTACTTCTGGCGCAGCGTACCACGGATCCGCGTCGTCGGGGGAGGCGGAAGCTCAGGAGCGGGAGCCCGGCCGGCCGGCAGCTTCCTCCGGAGCCCCACGTCTGCAAGGATGCGGTCAACGAGGGCGTCATCGTCGTCGGCCGTCGCCGGCCGCACCGAAAGCCCCGGGCCGCTCGCGAGCGATTCGAGGTAGGCAACGAACGCGACGCGATTGACAAGCCGTAGCTTTCCGAGCTTCGTGACCGGGAGCGGGAATCCTTGTGAGCGGATTAGTGCCAGATAGACACGCGGAACGATCCCGGTGAACGCCGTTACGTTCTTCTGCGATAGCAGATCCGGCGCGGGCGCCGTGACGGCTATCGCCGAAATGGGAAGCTCTACCATCGCTTTGATTGTCCTTGCTTCGTGTCCGCGGTCGCGCGTTGCAATACCTCCGTGAAGCGCGCCAGATCCTTTCATCATCGGTCTCCTTCCTCAAGAGCTCAAGGCCACGACGATCCCGGCGAGTGCGAGGAGTGGCGCTGCGCTTGCCGTTGTCGAATCGTCCGCCGAGTCCGAGCGCTCCGCCTCGATCTCGAGGTCCGCGCCGTAGAAGAATCGAAGGATCGACGGGCAGCTCCGGCCCTGTCGCGCAAGCCAATCGGCACAGTTCTGGCTCATGCAACCGCGATTATCGCTCCGGGCGGGCGACGCGAGGTGAGAGGGGCGGACCGCATCACCCGTGCGGCCCTCGTTGTACGTCACGAATCGCTCGGTGTGCGTCGGGTCGCGACGGGGCGCGCCTTCTGCGTGCCGGTGCGCGCCGGCACCGTTGTTCGGGATGATCAGCGCGCGGCGATGGCGGCCGACGATACCGCGGGTTGCCTCGGTCGCTTCCCTCGCTCGCGGGGTCGCCCTCGCCGCGTACGTCTGGAAGCGCTCGGAATTCTGGATCGGCGCGGTCCGCCCGAGGCTCCGATGGTCGCGCATCGCGCGGAGGAGATACGTACGGGCGGCGATGGCCTGCACTTTGAGCGCTTCCGCGTGCGCTTGCCCGTTCTCCCTCGTGACAACGCGCGGGAGGTACTCATCCTCGAGGCGCATCCAACCATCCGCCGTCAGGACGCGGTCGGGTTGCGGACCGTCCGGCCGCGCGAGCATGACCCTTACCGGCTCTCCGAGGCTCCGCGCCGCGCTGCTCGCGTTCTGCATCAGCGCCCGCGCGAGCGGTTCCCGAGGCGCGCCCGTGAGCCCCTCGAGGCGGAGCGCGCCGGCCAGGTCGTGCATGTGACCGCCCTCGAGCGCGCTCACAATCGCCGGGCGGGAGTAGAGCACCCGGAGCATATCGGCTCCCGCGCTCTCCGAGGCAATCCCACCCGCGAGCGCAAGCACTGCCTGCATCTCCGGCGGCGAAATGACGGCGCGGCCCGTTGCTTCGGTCCATGTTCGGAGGAGGAGCATGCGGGCGACCGGGGCGCTCATACAGATACGCGGGTTGATGGCGATGTCGTATTGTCGGGTCCGATAATGGCTAGGTACTTCCAATATCCATAGGCCGCCAAGTGGCGCGTGCGGCAATCGTCTGCGCGGCCAGCGCGTCGGCGTGGGCTTGCCCGTTCGGATGGGTTCCGAGATCGATGCGGTCGGGCCGCGGCATGGCGAGCAGGCTCCACGAGGGATCGATCGTCGCGGGTGGACCCGTGAGGGCGTGTGCCGGGGCGCTGGGCGAACCGGGCGCGACAACCGGCGCGTAGACGGGCACGGCGGCGTGCCACGCTGGGGGCGCATGTGCCGCCGCGTGCGCCGTGTACAGTCGTGCGGGCGACGTCGCGTAGCCTGCTGGGGCGCTCGGAAGCGCATCGGGCGCCGGGGGGCAGGGTGCTGCGGCCGGCGGTGCAACGCCGGCCGGGTCGGGCGGAACGTCCGCGCGCGCTGGCGCGGCGTCGGCGGGCGCCGCGGCGGCCGCTGGGCTCACGGATGCCGCTGCACCGGCGGCCGGCGTGGGATTCGATGCCGTCGCGAGAAGCGCTGCAAGCCGCGCGCCCATCGCCGGATTCAGCATCGCGGTTCGCAGGACGGCGTCGGCCGGGGAGGAGTACGGCGCCGCACGGGCCGGCGCCGCGGGCGCTCCCGGCCAGCCGAAGGGGGGCATCACCCACGGCGGCGGGTACCACGGCGGCCACCCTGGCAGCGGCGTCCATGGCGCCGCGCCGCCCTGGAGCACGGCAGCAGCCGGCGCCGCCGCTTGGCCCGCAGGGGGATGCGCCTTCGGCCTGAGCAGCGCCTCGAGCGACGACGCCAGATCGTCGCTGGGCGGCGCGCCCCTGTTCTGTGGGCCCTGAAAGATCGCCTTTGCGATCTCGACCCCTTGAAGCAGCGCCCCCGCGCCCCCGCTCCCCTCGAGGATCGGTCGCAGCTCCCGGATCAGCTCGAGCGGACTCGGGCCCCGCTGCGTCCGCGCCTCGAGCATCGCCTGGAGGATCATCCCCTGGACTTCGGAGGTCGACTTGATGAGCGCGTGCAGGAGCGGCGCGAGATCCGACGACGGGGGCGAAAAGGGGGCCGAGTAGTGCATCGGTGCCGGTGCATAGCCCATCGATGGCGCTCCCCCAGCAGCCGGGACGGTGCCCGGATGGATAGGCGACGGCGCGGGGGCGATCGGCGCCGCCGCGCCGCGTGCCTGAGCGGCCTTCGGTCGGCCGGGGTCGGAGGATAGCGGCTTGATCGCCGGAGATCCGAAATAGACCTTTTCGGTCGAGCCCTGCCATCGATAGGTCGAGGCGCATTGCGCGCGGAGCTGGTAGGTACATTGACCACCAAAGCGCGCGACGATGTCTTCCCAGGACCGGATCTCGCTCGCCCGGAACGCGACAGGACAGACCTCCTTGGTTCCATCCAGTAGCCAGCGCTCAACGTGGATCAGATCGATGTTGCGAGGGTCGGGGCCCGATTCCGTTTCCGGACGCGGGAAGAGCGGGTGTCCTCGATGCTTCGCCGCCTCTGTCGCATGCGGCGCCAAGCCCAATGACTCTGTCATGGCGTTCTCTCCGCGGGGACGCGCCCAAACGTGGATCCCCATCGAGGGCCGCGGGTTGGCGCCCGAGTAACCCTCAGCCTCGAACAGATGCACGAGGCGGAATGAGAAATCAAGCGTCTTGATCAAGAAAAGCGATAACGCGCGGCGCGATCAACGAATCTTGTCATTAGGGAGCCCCAGCGAACCCGGCGCCTCCCCGGCAGCGTGCGGCCGGTCCAGTGCCGGCGGTTTCCCGGCGATCTTTCGGGAAATGCCGGGCCGCTCGCGGACGTCGCGGAGCGGGGATCGGCGCGCCCGATTTGGTGGGCTGGCGCGCATTGGGTGCCCTGTTTCGGCCGCTCGGAAGCGAGCTTCACGGCGGCAGCATCCGGACGATCGCCGGAAAACTGCCCGAGAAACCGCGATCCAGTCTTCTGGACGGCGTTCACGTCGAAAAGGCGCGAATCTCGGGCCGAATCCCGGCGAATCTCCGGGGAACCCGAGCGCTGCATGGACATCGATCACGCCCCGATCCGCGGGAGCACCCATGTCCTACCGTAGTCACACAAGCCCGCGAGTCGGTGCGCCACAGTCACACCGGCGCGCATACCCCCGGGAATTGATGGATGGCGAAGTTCAAGGGTTACGGCGGGGGCCCATCATGCGGGCGGGAGGTCCGCCGGGGCGGCTGGCACCGCTCACCGTTTCCGCCCGGCCGAGCGGCGGAGCCGGCGCATCATGGTGATGATCGCGTCGCGCACCTCGGGATCGATCTCCGAGAGGAGCCGCGCACCGGCGGCCACCTCGGGCGCCGCGCTCTCCTCGGGGCCGGGCAACAGGTCGACCGCGTCGCACCCAAGCGCGTCGGCGATCGAGACCAGCGCCGACACGCTCAGGTCAGCCTTCCCCAGCTCGATCTTGTTGACGTAGTTGCGGCTCAGGTCGGCCAGGCCGCCAAGGTGCTCCATGCTCATCTGCGCCGCCAACCGGCGGCGGCGCACCTCCTCGCCGATCGCCGCGAGGACCTCATCAGGGAGGCGCTTCATGAGGGGCAGCCGCCCGTGAGGACGTCGGGGCGCAGCTCCCGGGGTGCGGGGCGGCGCCACGGTGCCCCGTCGGACGTTTGCACGCGCCACCGCTGCACAGAGGAGCACGAGGTAACGTTCAGCATCAGCGATGCACCTCCATCGTTGGCGATCTTAGGACGATCGTCGTTCACAGGCAACCTTTGGTGTGTTAGAGATGGGGGGCGGTGCATCGGCGTCCGCTGTTCAGGCGTCGGATGCACCTGGCACAAAGTAACGGTGCCACCCGGGATACGCCCGGGCGGCACCCGGTCCCAACCTCGAGCAAGGAGGCGGAACCATGGGCAAAGTACCGCAGATCCCGGTGGTATGGCAAGTCTTGATAGCGGTCATCCTCACGACCGCCCGCGTCGGCGCGGAGCCGCCGAAGGAGCCCCCGGACGAGGGGGCGCGCGCGAAGCTTCTCCTGCGGGCCAACGAAGCGATGCGCGATGGACGTTTCGCCGAGGCGCGTGACGGGTTCCTTGATATCTGGGAGGCGACCGGCGAGCACGAGGCCGCCTGCAACGTCGGGCGCCTCTCCTACCGCGTGGGCGACATGCCGCGCGCCGTCGAGTTCTTGACCCTGTGCGTATCGTACGGGACCGACCCGGAGCACACGGTCGGCGCGCGCCTCGAGCTTGCGCATGCCCGCCGACAGGTCGCGGAGGTTCGCGTGCGCGGCCCCGCAGGGATGGACGTCACCATCGACGGCCGACCGCGGGGCAGGGCGCCCGTCGTCGCCTACCTCGCGCCGGGCGCTCACACCATACGCGGGACACGGGCGCCGGACCTTTCGGCGGAGAGCACTGCCACAATCGGCGCGGGCGAGTCCCGCGTGATTGAGCTGACGCCGACGCGGCCGCCGACAGTGCCACGCGCCGACGATCGGATCCTCATCGCCGGGGCAGCAACGTCCGCCGTCCTGTTCGGAACGGGCGCGGGGCTCATGGGTGCTGTCTACTTCAAAGAGAGCGAAGGGCAGGACAGCGCCAGCGGGAACAACGGATGTTACAGGGCCGCGCTCCCCCGTTGTGAGGATGCTTCGGACGCCTACGGGACCGCCGTCACGCTGCGGAATCTGGCCCCCGCTGCATTCATTGCGGGCGGCGCGATCGCCGCGGCGACGATCAGCTATGCCCTCTATCCGCGCCGCGGCCTCACGGTCAAGACCGCGGGCACCGGCATTGAAGTGAGGGGCGCATGGTGACGATCATTATTGGGCGCTGGCGTGCTGAACAGCTTCTCCATGACCTTGGCCAAGTTGCCGTCTACCTCGCCACTGACGGCGAGCGTGAAGCCGTGCTCCATGTCGCGCGCGACCCGGCCGGGTGCCTGGATTGCCCCTCGTTCATCGAGGGCATCGAAGCATTGAGGCGGATCCCGGAGGAGCTACCGATCGCGCGCTTGCTGGACGGTGGCGCGACCCCGTCGATGCGGTGGACGGCGACCGAGCATTTCCGCGGGCGCCCGTGGGCGCGGACATTCATTGCGGGGAAGCCGATCGACGCGCTGACCATGACTCTCGAGGCGCTCGATATTGTCAAGGTTCTCCATGCCGCGCGCGGGCTCGGTCTGCTCCATGGCAGCTTCGGCCCCGAATCGATTTGGATGACCGACGAGGGGAAGACGAGGCTTGTCAATTTCGGTCTGGCGCCCTTGTTTCGGGCACCGCTGGCCATCGATTCGCGCTACCGTGCGCCGGAGCATCAGCGAATGCCGGCCGTGTGCGATGCTCGCACCGATGTCTATGGCGCGGGAGTGACACTGTTTCAGTTGCTCACGATGCGGCCCCCATTCGAATGCATCGAGGGCGCTGCTCTCTGGCATTGCGTCCAATCATTGCCGATTTGCCCGGACGGCGAGCCGATCCCCGCGTGCCTCCGGAGGATCATTCAGCGGGCAACCGCCAAGAAACCCGCAGATCGCTTTCCCCACGTGGAGGATCTACGTAGAGCGATGATCGAAGCGCTCGCGGAGCTTGCGGCCGATGTCCCAGATGCTTTGCTCGAGGCCGAATCGGGCGAGCGTACTGCCACCCGGACCGACCCACCCGACACGACGCCGAGCACCCTGCGATCGCACGACATGGCGGGGGCCGCGGCCGGCGGGGAGCCCGCGAACGACACTGCCCCAGTCGCCGCGCCGGCCGCGTCGAACCTCCCGGCTGCTACGACCCCGGCCGTCGCGGGGACGCTGGCCGCGTCGAACCTTCCGGCTGCCACGACCCCGCCCGTTGCGGGGCCGCCGGCCGCGTCGAGCATCACGGGCGCCGCACCGTCATCGAGCTTGCTCGCGCCGCCCGCCCCGCCCGAGCCGCAGCCCGCGCCCGAGCCGCCCCCGGTGCTCACGGGGTCACGGCGCCCACGGGCCCGGGTGTCCACCTGGATCGCAGCAGCGCTCGCCCTTGCGGTGGCGATGGTTCTCGCTCGGCGCACCATCGAGCACGACCGGCCGCGGATCCTCGTCCACCCCCCCGCTCCCGAGCCGTCGCCCGAGCACGAGCGCCCCCCGGCGCCGGCACCCATCGAGGCCGAGCCCCCTCCGCCGGAGCCCATCAAGGCCGAATCCCCTCCGCCGGGGCCCCCGCCGGCCCCCTCCCGCGCCACCCGCCGCCGGGGTCCGGAAACGCACGAAAACCCACAAGAAGCGCAACCGTCGTCGTCGCATTCCGGAAGCTCGAAAAAGTTTCCATGGGAAAATGACGATCCGTGCGCGATTTCTTGGTATCGCTGCGGCCGATAGGTTCGTGTAGAGTCCGTGCCCGCCGGCTCGGTTCATGGCGGCCCTACCGCCGCCCCCCCTTTCGCTTAGTTCGATTTCGGACAAGGAGATTCTGAGCAAATGCGCAGTCTTCGCCCCGCGACGGTTTTTGCGTTCGCGCTCGTGATGGGCGCGGCTTTTTCTCACAGTGGGTGTAGCGAGCCTCCCTATCTCGGGGGGGAGTGCGAGGTAGACGACGATTGTAACTCGGAATATCAGAAGGTACCCGGCACAGGCTGTAAGAACGGCAAGTGTGAATGCCTAGACCCCCTTGAGCATATTTGCTGCGCGCGGGGGGACACTTCCCCCGAATGCTTTCTCTCCTGTCGCCAGTGTTCGGAATGCGCTCAGGGCACGGAGGGGTGCCCTACCGGATGTCAAGACGACGCCGATTGTCAGGGGCCGCCCGATTCACGGTGCGGCTCCGGTCGATGTACGCAAGGCGTTTGCTCAGTCGAGATCCATCCGGGGCCGCTCGCCTCGCAGATCCGCGGTGATTGCCAGCGCGCGGAGTGCTCCGCAACGGGCGAGGTTGTTGCCGTTGAGGATCCGAGCGATTACCATGACGATGGCGAGCAGTGTACATACGACTATTGCGGGCCGCAGGGCGCTCAACACGACCCCCTCGTAAATGGCGCATCGTGTCCCGTCGCCGGCGTCGGTCAATGTTACAATGGCGAGTGTGTCGAATGTGTACCGGGTGACCCGCTCATGACGTGTCCCGTTGGCTCGGGGCTCGTGTGTCAGGGCAATCAATGCGTTCCGGCTCACTGCGCAAACACTCTACCGGATCCCGGGGAAACGTCGATAGACTGCGGCGGACAGTGCGCTCCTTGCTATTTTGGTTTTCCATGTCAAGTGGGCCCTGATTGTCAAAGCGGCGTGTGCGTAGCTGGTCTCTGCAAGGCGCCAACATGCGAGGACGGGGTCAAGAACGACTCCGAAACCGGGCTTGATTGTGGCGCGCCCTCGTGTCCGCGGTGTCCGCCGGGTCAGGGATGCGCCGTGGCCGACGATTGCACAAGCGGCGTTTGCTGGGCCGGTGTCTGCGAGGAACCGTCATGCTTCGACGGCGTCCGAAACGATGGGGAAGCCGGCATCGATTGCGGCGGCCCCTGTCCACAATGCCCGTAGTTGGCCCACCACCCGGCGCGCGCGTATCCTCTGGAACGCGATGAAGCGTCTATCCTCGGAAGTCTTGCGCACGATCGGCGGCGAGGTCCGGCGGCGCCGTGAAGCGGCCGGCTACACCCTCGACGCGGTGGCCCAACGCGCGGCGCTGCACAAGAACTACATCGCCCGTGTCGAGCTGGGGCAGGCCGACATGAGCATTTCCGCGCTGTGGTCCATCGCGGGCGCCCTCGAGTGCGATCTCGCCGATCTTCTGCCGAGCGCGCGGCATGGGCTGACGCCGGACGTCGTCGCCCTCGCCCGCACACTTTCGGAGGTCGATCCCGAGGCGCGCGCCGCACTGCTGCTCCTGGTGAACCGGCTCTCGCCGGCCCGTCGTCGCCGCGGCAGCGGCGCCCCGTGACTCCGGATGCGGCTCTTTTTTGTTGACACTCGCTCGCGTCCGTGCATCCGGCGGCGGGCGCGCGCCTCGAGGCGCCCGTGCGGTGCGGCGGTCCGGCACTCAGTCGAGCCGCCTTAGCAGTCTCGCGATCGCGTCATGGGCGACCCGGGCGGCTTCGATGTCGCCGTCCGTGACCGCGAGGCGGATCCCTTCGGCGAGCGCGGCGACGATCCCGAGGCGGGCGCGGTCCGGGGGCACTGGCGCCCCCGCCCGGTTGGCTCCGGGTTGGGCCCCGCTGCTGAGTGCGGCGGACGGAGCGGCCGCAGAAACGTCAACGATGTCGGCCACGTCGGAGCCGTTCCCCGCGGGGTGGTGCTGGGATGCGACGGGTCCCACCTACTCGACCACCGCAACGCGCTCGCCCGGGAGGACGCCCACGGAGATCCGCGCGGCGGTCGAGATCGGCCCATCGCGGCCCCTCGGCCCCCGGCCCCGACGGTTCGTGGACGATCTTCGTGCCGGGTGGTGCACCCCAGCGCACGAGAGCCTGCCGTCGCGCTCACACGGTCTGCCGTCGCGCCGATCAGGTCTGCCGTCGCGCCAACACGGTCTGCCGCCGCGCCGATCAGGTCTGCCGTCGCGTCGATCAGGTCTGCCGTCGTGCCAACACGGTCTGCCGTCGCGCCGATCAGGTCTGCCGTCGTGCCAACACGGTCTGCCGGCGCGCCGATCAGGTCTGCCGTCGTGCCAACACGGTCTGCCGGCGCGCCGATCCGGTCTGCCGTCGCGTGGATC
>CAYQYG010000120.1:0-4415 GCA_964421485.1 uncultured Polyangiaceae bacterium
CAATGGTTCCGCCCCCCCGCGCGGCACGCGGCGCACCGCCCGCACGCGCAGTTGATCTCCGGCACGACCCGCTTGCCCGCGAGGTCCCCGGGCGCGGGCCCGCCGCCCACGGCGACGACCTCGCCGAGCACCTCGTGCCCGAGCACGCCGCGGAAGCCCATGTAGCCGCGCGCGAGCTCCAGATCCGTGTTGCAGATCCCGGCCGCGCGGACGCGGACGAGCGCCTCGCCGGGCCGCGGCTCGGGCTCCGGGACGTCCGCGAGGACCACGCCGCGATCGGTGCAGGAGAGCGCCTTCATGCGCTCCCCTTTCGCCGGATCGCGGCGGGGGCGCAAGCGCCGGCGCGCGCTCCGTCCGATGACGAATGCGCGCGATCCGTGAATATCCATCAATCGATCGCGCGCGGCCGCGGCATGTCCGCCCCAGCCGGGATCACCGCCGCGCCGGATGAGGCGGGCGCCGCCGCCCTTGAATGTGGGCGCCTTGACGGTGCATCCTGTGCTCCACATGCGCCAGGGACAGGTCGTCGATGGCCGCTTCGAGATCGAGCGGCCTGCGGGCACGGGCGGCATGGCGACCGTGTACCGCGCGCGCGATCGGACCACGGGGCGCCCGGTGGCGCTGAAGCTCCTCGGGGCCGGGGATCCTTCGGCCGTCGCCCGGTTCGAGCACGAGGGCCGCATCCTCGCCAGGATCTCCCACGCGCGCGTGGTCCAATACGTCGCCCACGGCGTGCTCGACGGGGGGGAGCCGTACCTCGCGATGGAATGGCTCGAGGGCGAGAGCCTCGCCGAGCGGCTCGCCCGGGGCCCCCTGCTCGTCGGCGAGAGCCTCGCCGTGGCGCGCGCGACCGCCGAGGCCCTCGCGGCGGCGCACGCGCAGGGCGTGATCCACCGCGATATCAAGCCGAGCAACCTGTTCCTCGTCGGCGGCGAGGTGGAGGGCCTGCGCGTGCTCGACTTCGGCATCGCGCGCATGGCGCGCACGGTGGACGGGCGGCTGACCCAGAGCGGATCGGTGATGGGCACGCCGGGGTACATGGCCCCGGAGCAGGCGTCGGGCGAGCAGGACCGCATCGGCGCGCGCTCGGACGTGTTCTCGCTCGGCGCCGTGCTCTTCGAATGCCTGACCGGCCGTCCGGCCTTCGAGGGGAAGCACGTGATGGCCGTGCTCGCGAAGCTGCTCCGGGAGGAGGCGCCGAGGGTGCGCGACATGCGGCCCGAGCTGCCGCCGGAGATCGACGCGCTCGTCGCCTGGATGATGGCGAAGGATCCCGAGCAGAGGCCGCGGGACGGGGCGGAGGTGGCGGCGGCCCTCGACGCGCTCGCCGACCCCCTGCAGAGGGCCACGGCCGCCGATCCCACGCTGGCCGAGGCGATCACGGACCGCGAGCTCAGGCTCGTGTCGATCGTCGCGGCGAGCGCGCCCTGGGCCGAGGACCCCGGCCTCGAGGAGTCGACGCTGGACGGCGCGACGTCGCGCCGGCTGCTCGATCCGATCGTGGCCGCCGCGGCGCCCTACGGGGCGCGGCTCGACGAGATCTCCGGCGGCACCCTGCTCCTCTCGCTCGCGGGCACCGGGGACGCGCTCGACCTCGCGGCGCGGGCGGCCCGGTGCGCGCTCCGCGTGCGGGACCTGCTCGCCGGATCGCCCGTGGTGATCGCGACGGGCCGCGCGGAGCGCGGCGGCGGGCTCCCCGTCGGGCCGGTGGTGGATCGGGCGGCGGCGCTGCTCGCGTCGGCGCCGCCCCGCGACGCGCGGGTTCCGCCTCGGGCGGTCGCTTGCCCTACCGTCGGAGCGCCGGGTCGCGCTCCACGTGGTGGCGCGCCCTCCGCCCCGAACCCCATCGCCATGGACGACGTGACGCGCGCGCTGCTCGACGTGCGCTTCGAGATCGAGGCCACGGAGCGCGGGGCCTTCCTGATCGGGGAGCGGGACATCGGCCGGCACGTGCGCACGCTCCTCGGCCGGCCGAGCCCCTGCGTCGGCCGCGACCGGGAGCTCAGGAACCTGCGGGAGCTCGTGGAAGAGAGCCTCGACGAGCCTGCGGCGCGGGTCGTCCTGATCACCGGCCCCGCGGGCATCGGCAAGTCGCGCCTGCGCCACGAGCTCCTGGAGGACCTCCAGCGGGCGCGCCCCGATGCGGCGATCATGATCGGCCGCGGCGACTCGATGAGCGCGGGGTCGCCGCTCTCGCTGCTCGGCTCGGCCTTCCGGAGCGCGGCGGGCATCACCGGGGGCGAGCCGAAGCCCGCGCAGCGGGACAAGCTGCTCTCGCTGGTCGAGCGGTGGTGCGCGGCCGACGGGCCGAGGATCGCCGGCTTCCTCGGCGAGCTGGTCGGGACGCCGTTCCCCGACGAGACGCACCCGAAGCTCGCCGCGGCGCGCGGCGCGCCCGCGCTCATGGCGGAGCAGATCCTCCGGGCGTTCCTCGATTTCATGGCCGCGTGGTGCGCCGCCGGCCCCCGGGTGCTCGTGCTCGAGGACGTGCACTGGGCCGACGCCGCCTCGATCAAGCTCGTCGATCGCGCGCTCGGCGAGCTGCGCGGCGCGCCGCTCGTGACGCTCGGCGTCGCGCGCCTCGAGGTGCGCGAGGCCTTCCCGCACCTCTGGGAGGGCCGCGACGTGCAGGAGGTGAAGCTCGGCGCGCTGCCGCGCCGCGCGGCCGAGGATCTGGCGCGCCGCGCGCTCGGCGGCTCGATCCCCGAGGCGCAGATCGCGCGCATCGTGGAGCGCGCGGGCGGCAACGCGTTCTACCTGGAGGAGCTCGTCCGGGCCGTCGCGGAGGGCCGCGGCGACAGCCTGCCGGACACGATCCTCGGCATGGTCGAGGCGCGGCTCGAGTCGCTGCCCGCGGACGCGAGGCGGCTCCTCAGGGCGGCGAGCGTGTTCGGCGAGGCGTTCTGGAAGCAGGGCTCGCTCGCGCTGATCGGCGATCCCGAGGCGGCGAGCGGCGCCGGGGATCTGTTCCCGTGGCTGCTCGAGCGCGAGCTGATCGTCGAGCGCGGCCGGAGCCGCTTCGCCGGCCAGGAGGAGTACTCGTTCCGCCACGCGCTCCTGCGCGAGGGCTGCTACGCGACGCTGACCGAGCGGGATCGCGCCCTCGCGCACAACCTCGCCGCCGAGTGGCTGCTGCAGGCGGGGGAGCACGACGAGGGCGTGCTGGCGGGCCATTTCGAGCGCGGGGGCGAGCCCAGCATCGCGGTCGAGCTCTACGCGCGCGCGGCGGAGCACGCGCTCGCGAGCACCGATCCCGCCGCCGCGCTCGAGCTCGCCGAGCGCGGGATGGATCTCGGCGCCGAGGGCGAGACCGCCGCCGCGCTCCGCCGGATCCACGAGCGCGCGCTGGAGGCGGAGATGCCGAGGTCCGTGAGGGTGCGCTGAGCCCCTCCGCCGGAGCTCCCTCCATACCCCTCAGCGCGATCCCAGGAGCTTCTTGGCGGCCTGCCGGACCTCGGCCCGGTACACGCTCATCGCCGCGACGCGCTCGAGATCGGCGCGCGCCATCGCGCGGAGCACGCGCTCGAGGTGGGCGCCGCCGCACCGCGGGTTGCCGAGCAGCGCCCGCTGGACCTCGGCGATCGACAGCCAGCCGGGGTTGCCGACGATGTGCTGGACGAGCGGGCGCGGCAGGGTGCCATTCTTGGCGATGCGCGCGACCTCCGGCGGCGTGATCTGGGGGTTCTGGAGCAGGCCCTCCCAGACCGAGGCCCCATAACAGCGCTCGAGGGCGGTCCGCTCCGGGAGCGTCCCCTGGCGCGCCATGATCTCCCTCTCCGGGATCGAGAGCGCCCGCACGCGCTCGTGGACATTGCGCGGCGGGGGCTCCCGTGCGGGCGCGGGCGGAGGCGCCGGGGCGGGCGTGGGAGCAGCCGACTCGACGAAGGCCCGGAGCGCCTCCCGCTCCGCCTCGCCGAAGCCGCGGAGCTCGACGCCGACCCCGGCCCCGGGGGCATCGCGCTTCACCCACACGACCTCCGCCTCGAGCGCGAGCGTGCCGCCCGTCTCCGGATGCACGACGACGAGGCGGCACGGGTCGCGCTCGGCGAGGCCGGTCGCCCCCGCGACGAAGGCCCGCCCCTTCCGGAGATCGGCGTCGTGGTCGCGCTTCAGCGCGGGCAGCGAGGCATGGCGCAGGCGGAGCTCGACCGTCATCGGCCGATCCTCTCACACGCGGGCGGGCCGGTCTCCAGCCGGACGTGGACCGGCCCCCCGGCCCAGACCGGCTCGCTCGGGTGCCTGACCAGCGCATCGCTCGCCGGGAGCCACGCGATCGCAGCCCCCGTCCTCCCGTCGACGAGCGCCAGGCAGCCCGCGCGAGGCTCGACCCCCCACGGGAGCGCGTCGGAGGGCTCGCCGAGCGAGGCTGGTGCGAGGCGTCGATTCGAAGACCAGCTGCCCTACGACCGTGCTCG
>CAYQYG010000120.1:4515-19870 GCA_964421485.1 uncultured Polyangiaceae bacterium
GCGAGGCTGGTGCGAGGCGTCGATTCGAAGACCAGCTGCCCTACGACCGTGCTCGCGAACGTCTCTCGATCTCGTCGGCGGTGGAATCGAGCGCCGTGCGCAGGTCGCGTATCTTCCGCTCCAGCTCCTCGATCCGCCGGCGGGTTGCCACGAGCGCCTCCGTGCGCTCCTCCTCGGCCCAGCGGGCGCGACGATGGGCCACAAGCTGCGGGCGATTCAACCGCAGGCGCTGCACGAAGAACTGACCTTCAGCGGTCACACCGGTGATATGACCATCGTCGCCCACGCGAAGGTGTTGCGTCAGATCGTCGTGCCCTGGATGAAGCAGCCGTACGTGGGGAGGGTCCTGTTCGTGCCAGTAAGCGCCCTTATGCTCATTGCAGCGCGCGCACGCGTAGACGAGGTTCTCTGCCTCGCTCGTTCCACCACGCGCGCGGGGTCGATGGTGATCCACCGTCAGCGTGGAGCCGACATCCTCCTCGTGGACGCCGCAGTAAGCGCAGCGAGCGTGGAACCTCTCCCGGACCTGCGCGCGCAGCTCATCGGGCACGGGATCGACCCCTTCAGCGGGCCGGGATGGGATCGCGCCCCATAATGCGCCGGTAGTCCTCGGCCAGCGCGGCGCTCCTGTCCCGTAGCCGCTGGAGGTAGGCGGTGGCGTCCGCCAGGAGGCCCTCCTGCTCGGCCACGATGCGCGCAAGGGCGTCGGCCTGGGCATCGAGCCGCGCCTTCTCGGCGGCGAGGTCCGCTGCATGGGCTTCCGCCCGCTGCACCGCCGGGCGCAGCGCGTCCGCCTCGTCGGCGTCGAGCTCATCGAGCAACCGATCGAGCTCCGCGCGCTCCGCGTCGGCCAGCGGCCCCTGGGCCTCGGCCGCGCGAAGAGCCTGGAAGCGCCGGCTTTTCTCCTCGTTCCACCGCATGGGACGAGCATGCCACGGCTGACATGCTGCGCCAACCGACCTCGCGCCCCCCCCCTCCAGGCGAGACCTGTCAGTCAGGCGGCGGGAGCCAGGTCACCGCCCCCTTCGCACACCCCCAGCGTGTTCCGCGAGCCACACCTGATTCAAACACCCGAGCGCAAGCACATTCTCGGCAGAGCGCCGTTGCCCTGAGCTCCGCGCGCTCGCCTCGGCGGGGCGGGTTGGCAAGGCCATCCGGGCTCACTCCCGCACCGACTCGACCCATTCGAACCCCAGGGCGCCGCGGCGCGTCGTCACGGTCACGCGCGCGGGCCTCCGCAGGCAGGTCTCGAGATCCACCCAGACCTTCACGTCACGCTCCCCGGGCCGCCACGAGGCGACCCTGAGGTGCCTGTAGCGCGGACCGCACCAGAAGGAATGGTCGAGGACCTCCACGTCGTGCGCCCGGGGATCGGACGTATCCAGTGCGCCGTTGAGGAGCGTCATCGCGCCGAGCGCGGCGATCCACGAGACCAGCAGCACGACCGGCGCCACGACGAGCAGGCCCCTCGACCCCTCTCCCATCGAGGCCCGCCCCAGGACAAGGAGAATGATGATCGCCGGGATCGCGGCGGCGCCGAGGGCCACGGCCTCGAGCGACGAGCCGAGGGTGTAATAGAGTCCGGTCGCGAACACCGTGCGCACGCTCCAGAACGCTGCGGGCGGGAGGAGGAGCAGGCCCGCTGCGCCGAGGACGAGCCGGACGCCGAGGCCGCCCGGATCCCACGCGCGGCGCCATCTCCACTGCCAGCGGCGGATCCGGTGCACCGCGGCGAGGATCGCGCGTCCCGGTGGGGCGGTCAACGGGCGGCGGCCCGGCGCCTCGGCCATGCCAGCGCCGCGCGCCCCATCACTTGCGGGCGATCCGGCGCGCGGCAGCGGCACGGCTCAGGGCTGCGGAGCTTCCGGGTCGCCCTCCGGCCGGAGCTTCCGGCGCGTCGCGTCCGAGGCTCGCCGAGCTTCCGGCGCGTCGCGTCCGGGGCTCGCCGAGCTTCCGGACCATGCGCTCGAGGCTCCCGGAGCTTCCGGCGCATCGCGCTCGAGGCTCGCCGAGCTTCCGGCGCGTCGCCCGCAGGTCGCTGTCCCTGCTCCTCACGCCCGCAGCAGCCGGACGGCTCGGCCCGAGGGCGTCCGCGCGTCCGAGAAGCGCGGCTTGATCGCCGCCGGCCGCTTCCGCCGATCGAAGATCACCAGCACGCCCCGCCCGAGCCCGAGCTGCGCCAGGTAGCCGTCGAGCTGCGCCAGGCCCTTCGCGAGCGGATACTTCTCCCCTGGCCGCCATACCTTGAGCTCCAGCGCCCGCCGCTGCACCGCCCGCGCGCCGTCCGCCCGGCGATATGGCCATCGCACGAGCAGGTCCACCCGCCCGCGGCCCACGCCGTATTCGCGATCGATGTACCCGCCGCCGTTCACGATGCGCTGCAGGTAGGCCATCAGCACGAGCTGCGGCGCGACCTCGTGATAGGGCATCCCGGCCTCCAGCACCTCCCCGTGCTCCTGCCAGAACGCCGCGAACTCGCGGAGCAGCCTCCGGAACGCGAGGCGGCCGTCCGGGAGCACGAAGCTCCGGGGCTCCGCGACCACGTTCTCCTCCACCGCTCCGGCGAGCACCCGGACGAAGATCTCGCGGTAAATGAGGTTGGCGACGCGGACGGGCTTGCCCCGCGCGATGATGCCGAGGCTCCGGGCGTAGACCAGATCGTCGTCGAGGTCGTCGCTCATCATCACGTCGCCCGCGATGAGCGGCTCGACGACGCGCTGCACGCGGGGCTCCTTGAGGCGCGCGAGCAGCGCGTCGAGGTGCGTGGCGCGCGCCAGGATGAGCCGCTCCTTGGCGGCGTCGACGTGCTCCGCGGTGATGGCCCCGGACACGGGGACCTTCATCTTGTCCACGATCTCCCGGGCGATCGCGTTCACGAGCCAGGGCTGGCCGGCGGTGAGCTCGTACGCCCGGGCGAGGGCGCCGTCCGTGAACGGCTGCCCCGTCTCGGCGGTGTGCTGCGCGTAGAGCCCGCGCACGTCGTCGAACGAGAAATCGCCGAGCCGGCTCGATTCCACCTTCACATTGAACGGGCTGGAGGAGCCGAGGCGCGGCGGGTTGCCGCCGGATGCCAGCTTGTAATCCCGCACGTCGCGCATGCCGCAAAGGATCACGGACCACGGGAAGCTCTGCGGCCGCCCGGGGAAACCCGCGCGGAGCTGCCGGAGCACCCCGATCAGCGTCTGGCCCACCAGGGAGTCGATCTCATCGAAGACGAGCACCAGGGGCCGCGGGCAGGCGTGGGCCCAGGCGCGCAGCGCCGCCCCGAGGAGCCGCTCGTCCGGCGCCTCGGGGAAGGGCGGCGGCTGGAGCTCGGGAGGGAGGCCATCCTCCGCAGCGGTGCGGATAACGTGGAGGAGCGCCCGCATCGCGGCGCCGTAGTTGTCGCCCGCGACGGATGCCTCCTCGCACGTGAAGTGCAGCGCGGCGAAGCGCCCCTCCTCGGTGAGCGCCCGGGCCAGCGCCTGCAGCGTCGTGGTCTTGCCCGTCTGGCGGGGCGCGTGCAGCACGAAGTACCCCTTCTTCTCGATGAGCTCGCGCCCCTCGGGGAAGCGCGGCAGCGGGGGGATCATGTAGTGCTCCGCGGGATCGCAGGGGCCCGACGTGTTGAAGTACCGAGGCATGGGCGCCTTCTGCGCCGGCGCCGACTCCGGCGCAAGGCGGAACGCCTCCCCGTCCGCGCGCCCTGCCGGCGGCGCCCGACACGGCCGCCTGACGCCTCCCCCCAGCCCCGAGCAGAGGCATGCCCGCCCGCCGGCGCGATCAGCCCGGCGCCACGCCTCAGCGCACCCCGTGCTCATCGCAGGAGAGCGCAGAGGTCGAAACTATGGCTCGCCCTGCGCTCCCCCCGCCGCCGGGGCCGGGACGAGGGGCTGGCCGTCGTCGTAGAGCTCGACGAGGCGGTACGGGGCGACGTCGAAGTGAAAATGGTTGTCGTGGCCGGGGTAGCCGGGGCCGAGGAGGACGCGGAAGATGTCCTTGCGGGCGACCAGCTTCCTGGCCAGGGTCTTGAGGAAGCGGGCGTGGATCGCGGCGTGGCCCGATCTCGCCTTCCAGTGCGGGAGCAGGCGCACCTCGAACGCGGTCTTGAATGCCTTCGGCAGGCCCTCGGGGAGGGAGCCGCCCTTCGGGAGCGGGGCGAAATCGAACCCGGAGATGTCGATGCCGTTGCCGAG
Organism: uncultured Polyangiaceae bacterium; assembly: GCA_964421485.1. Taxonomy (GTDB): domain Bacteria; phylum Myxococcota_A; class Polyangia; order Polyangiales; family Polyangiaceae; genus CAYQYG01. The sequence goes on from CAYQYG010000120.1 coordinate 8,691, forward strand.
GCCGTGCTCGCTCAGGAAGTCGGGATAGGCCGCGATGCGGCGGCAGCTGTAGGCGCCGAGGTGGACGATGCGGCTCGGCGCGCGGCCATACACCTCGACGCCGACGTCGCGCGCGACCTTCTCGAGCTCCTTCAACCGGTCGCGGAAGCCCGGGAAGACCATCGCCGGCGCGGACAGCTTGACGACCTCGCCCTTGTACGTGACGAGATCGACCTTGGGGCACCGGAACGGGCCCCCGGTGGGCACGCTGCGCGCGATCCCGTCGAGCGCGTAGGCGACCTCCGCCGGCTCGTCGGCCGAGGCGAGGCCGGGCGGCGAGAGCGCGAGGAGGGCGAGCGCCGCGACGCCGAGGGCGCGTCCTGACCAGGCCGGAGCGAGATTTCCCTTCATCCCCGCTTGGACGGGGCAGGTCCGGAAATGTTGGCAGGGAACGTCAGTTGCAGCAGGCCGCGGGAGGAGCGGCCGGCGCTTGCTCCGCGGCGGCATGGCGCGCCGTGAGCTGCTCGGCCAGGGCGCGCAGCCGCTCGTGCTCGCCCGCGCCGCTCTGCTGGGCCTCGAACCGCGCGAACTGCTCGCCCATCGCGGCGAAGACCTCCTCCGGCAACCGGGCCCGCGCCATGGCGTACAGGCACGAGTCCTCCTTCGCGATGTGGCTGCGCAGCAGCATGACGTAGGCGCGCGCCGTCCGCCTCGCGACGACGATATCATCGGCCGTCCAGGACCCTGCCCGCGACGAGAGCTCGCGCAGGGCCGCCACGAGGTACCGGCCGTCCGCGTGCTCGCCGAGCATCACGGCGACGGGCCCCGCCTCGCGGGGAAACCCGGCGCGCACCATCGCCTCGAAGAGCATTTGCTCTTCCTTCACATGGTGGCATCCGTCCGCGAATTGCTCGATGAACATCACGAACTGGCCCAGATCGGCGGGATCGGCCCCCTGATCGAGCCGCCCGGCATAGGCGGCCAGGGCGCTCAGGACGCGCTCGATCAGCCGGTGCTCCTGCATGAGGATGTCGAGAGGGTGCATGACGGGGGCGACAGGGAACCCCAGGGGCGTACCCTGGTCAAGGCCCGCGCCGGAAGAAGTTGATCGAGATCAAGTGCATCGGGCAAGCAGAGCGGAGGGCGATCTTGAAGCCTTTCCGTGTCCGCTTCCGTTTCCGGAAACCGCTCGACACGCATCGGAGCGCTCTGGCATCATGCCGGGCGCGCGCGGGGCTGCCGGCTCGGAGGGGTGAAGGGGTGAGTGACGTCGCGACGACGCCCCTCCGATCCGGCGCCGGGGCGCATGGACCTCGTCCCTAGCTTTCGGCGGCCGGAACATGAACACTGCAACGCTCACGCTCCTCGGTGGTATCGGGCTCCTCGGCCTTGCGGGCGCGCTCGGCGCCGCGTGCTCCGCCTCGGGGGACAACGCCGGCGGCACCGGCGGCAGCGGCAACGGCACCGGCACGAGCACGAGCACGACCACGGGCGCGGGGGGATCCGCCGGGGGCCTCACGACCACCAGCACGTCGGGGACCGGCGGCTTCGGCGGCGCTTGCGCCAGCGTGTCGTCGGAGGCGACCAGCGAGATCCAGCCGGCCGATATCATCATCGCCGTGGACACCTCCGGGAGCATGGATGAGGAGTCCGCCGAGGTGCAGCAGAACCTCAACAACTTCGCGTCGATCATCACGGCGAGCGGGATCGACGTGCACGTGGTGCTGATCGCGGGCAGCGACGTCTGCATCCCCGCGCCGCTCGGCTCCGGGGCGTGCGGCGGGGCCGACGAGAGCCTGCCCGGCTACCGCCACGTGGTCCAGTCGGTCGGGAGCAACGACGCGCTGCAGATCATCCTCCAGACCTACCCCCAGTGGCAGCCCTCGCTGCGGGCGAACGCGTCGAAGACGATCGCGGTGGTGACCGACGACGACTCCGACCTCGGCGCGAGCTCGTTCATGAGCCAGCTCATCGCGCTGGATGCGACCTTCCAGGGCTTCAAGTTCGACGCGATCGCCTCGTCGCAGGATCCGGATGCGTGCGTCCTCGGCTGCTTCGGCGGGAACCCCGGCGTCTGCTGTCCGGGTTGCGTCCCCCTCTCGGCCGCGGAGGGCACGGTCTACAAGCAGCTCGCCGCGCAGACGGGCGGCGTGTTCGGGGATCTGTGCGTCCAGGACTTCGATCCTGTCTTCGCCAGCATGGCCACCGCGGTCGTGTCCGGCTCGGCGATCTCCTGCGAGTACGCGATCCCCGAGGTCCCGCCGGGAGGCGGCAGCTTCGATCCGGACAGGGTCAATGTGGCCTATACACCCGACGGCGGGATGCCGCATACCATCGGCTACGTGGCCGGAGGCGCGGCGGCGTGCGGGCAGCAGACGGGCGGCTGGTACTACGACGATCCGGCGAACCCCACGAAGATCGTCCTGTGCCCGTCGACGTGCTCCGCCGTGCAGGCGGACGCCACGGGCAAGGTCGACGTCCAGTTCGGCTGCGAGACGATCCCGGCCGTGCCCGAGTAGCGATCGCCTCCCCGCCCCCGCGCGCACCGTTCAGCCGCTCAGCCGCCGAGGACCCGGGCGCCGTCGAGCAGGGCGCTCGCCGCGTGCTGGGTGAAATCGAGCCGGATCTCGGGCTCGACCAGGGAGCGGCGGACGCCGCCGGCGGCGCTCTCCGGGGACGGCGCGAGCCATGCGTTGTCGGGGCGGAGCTGGTCGCGGAGCAGCGCCGCGAGCGCCGCCTCGGCCTGGGCGCGGACGTCGGCGGCGGGCTCGCCGTGCAGCGCGGAGAGCTCGTAGGTCGCCACCACCGCCTCGGTGAAGCCGGCCGTGCCGGGGGCCTGCGGCACGAGCAGCGACGAGAAGCCGTAATGACCCTCGTAATCGGCGTTCACCCACGCGCCTGGCTCGTATTGCAGGCGGCGGATGAAGCGGCTGTAGCCGAGGCAGAAATCGAGATAGCGCCGCTTCGGCAGGACCGGGTGGGCCTCGCGGGCGGCGAGGCAGGTCCAGTGGTCGGCGCCGTAGATGAAGCGGCCCAGGAAGAACGCGTACTTGTCGCCGGTGAGCCAGTCGAGCGCGCGCTCGGCGGCGGGACGGAAGGGGGGATCACCGAGGATCCGGTCGGCGAGCACGAAGGCGAGCGCGGCCTGCTCCGAGGCGAACATGTCCCGCGCGTCCGTGTTGATCTTGCCGCTCTTCAGGCCCAGGCGGTGCCAGAGCTCGCCGTCGGGGCGCTGCATCGAGAGCGCGAACGCGGCGAGCGCGCGCGCGAGCGGCTCGAAGCGGCGATCGCCGGTCCGGGATTGATATTCGAGGTACGCGATCAGGCCGAGGGCGGTCGCGCCGAGCGAGGCGCGCGAGGGCGTCGTCGGGACGCAGGCGCGGCCCTCGCCGCCGCAGCCCTCCCGGACCTGGCCGGAGAGCCAGCCGAGCGCGCGCGCGGCGGCCTCGGCGTAGCGCCGGTCCCCCGTCGCGCCCGCGAGCTGCGAGAGCATGTAGGCGGCGCCCGCGTGGCGCGACAGGTTGTACCCGCCGTCGGGTGACGTCACCTCGCCGGTGAAAGGGAGGAATCGATAATTGAACCGGCCGTCGCCCTGCTGCTGGCGCAGGAGGAACTCCCCGCCCGCGACCGCGGCCGCATGGAACGCGGCGGGGCCGGGCGGCGGCCCGGGCGTGTTGCCGCGCTGGACCGGCAGGGCCTGATCGCCCTCCTCGATCACGCCCTCGATCCGCACGCGCTCGATCCGGCCGGCCGCGGGATCGCCGAGCCGCGCGAGCGCCGCCGCGGCGTCGAGGCCGGCGCGCAGCTCGCGCAGGCTCGCGATCGGCGCCGTGGAGCCGAACGCGTCGAGGCGGACGAGGTCGTCGGGCAGGAGCGCGCGTTCGGCGGGCGCGCCGCGCCGGCGCAGGCCGTCGAGGCCGGGCGCCACGGCCAGCGCGAGGGCCAGCGGGTGCTCGGAGAGCACGGGGCCGACCGCGACCGCGCGATCGATCTTGAGCCGGGTGCCGCGGATCTCGGGCGCGCGGGCGGCGAGCGCGGCCGCGGCGGCGGACAGGGCCTCGCCGAGGTCCTCGCCCTCGCCGGCGACGCGCAATACCGGCCGGCCGTCGCGGTAGGCGGTGATCCACACCGGCCCGGGCGCCTCTCTCCCGGCGAGCGAGGGCGCCGCCGGCAGGGGCGCGCCGCTCCGCGCCGCGCGCAGCAATGCGATCGCCTCCGCCCGCGCGGCGGGCGAGAGCGGGGGCGCCGGGCGCAGCGAGAGCCGCGCGTCGAGCGCGGCCGCGGCGGCGAGGGGCGCCGCGAGGCATAGCAGCGCCCAGCGGGAGATCCGGAGGCGCACGCCGAGGTCGGCGCGGACCTCGCGGCGGAGCAAGGCGCGCGCGAGCAGCGCGGGCACGACGCCGAGCACCTCGAATGCGACCGCCGCGAACAGGAGCGCGGCGATCGACGCGCCGGCGCCGAATTCGCCGTAGGTGCCCCGGAGATAGGCCCAGGAGAGCAGGAGGCCGACGAGGACCACGGCGCAGGCCGAGAGCCCCGCGCCCGCCGAGGCGAGCGCGATCCACCACGAGGCGCGCCTGCCCCTCCAGAGCCCCGGGACGGCCGCGGCCTCGAGCGCCGCGTAGGCGAGCAGGGCGACGTTCGCCGCGGGGGTCTTCCAGGGGATGAGGGCCACGGCCGCCCCGATCACGGCCGCGGCGTGCAGCGCACAGCCCACGGCCCAGGTGCGCAGGGTGCGCCGCGTGAAGTCGGTCATGGCGCGAGCGTGCCAGATCGCCCGGGCGGCGTCACCGGGAGCGGAGGCGGGAACGGACACGGAGGCAGGACCGGACACAGAAACGGAGACGGAAGCGGAGGCGGGAACGGACACGGGCACGGGAACGGACACGGACGCGGGAACGGACACGGGCGCGGGAACGGACACGGGCGCGGGAACGGACACGGACACGGGAACGGACGCGGAAGTGGAGACGGGAGCGGAGATGGATCCAGAACCAGACGCGCGAATTTCCTTCCATCTGCCCTGGACAATATGGATATAGTGCCCGGTTCATGAGCGCCCACTCACCATCTCCTTGCCGTCCACCCGCCCCCGCGGCCCGCGGCCCCGGCCTGGCGTGCGGGGTCGCGGCCGCCCTCGCCCTCGGGGCCGCGGCGGCCGCCTGCCATATCCCCGAGCTCCGGCCGCCGCAGCACGCGAAGAACCCCCTGATCACGCAGGAGCCGCTCGTCGCCGAGGTGCCGGCGCTCGATCAGATGCTGTGGTCCGAGTCCAAGGAGGACTGCACCGCAAGCTGCCCTTCCGGAGCATCGTCGACGCCTACTTCGACAGCCTCGGGGCCTTCGTCGGCGGGATGGGCATGCGCTATTCGAAGCCCTACATGGTGCACGTCGGCGCCGACTTCGAGGAAGGCTACCTCTACGACGCGCGCTTCGAGGGGTTCGGCGGGATGGGCGGGCTGTGGATGGGCCCGCGCGACAAATGGCCTTATTTCGAATTCATGGGCGCGTTCGGGCGCGACCGGGTCCGGCTCACGAACAAGCTCGACATCGAGGACAGGCTCGCGGTGAAGGGCGGGGTCTCGTCCGTGATGTACATGGGCCGCGTGGGCTACCGCTACCCGATCCTGGAGCGCGCGCCGCGGCTCGTGATCGGCGCGAACGGGTCGTTCGAGGGGGCGACGTTCTTCCTGTCGACCGAGGACGAGAAGGGCAACTCGACGTGCGACGGCAGCAGCTGCCCGTCGCTCAATCACGACTTCTTCTGGTCCGGCGGACTGGAGGCGACGCTCGCGTTCTGAGCCGGAGGCGGGGCGGATTGCGCGCCCCGGCGGCCGCGTGCAATGCTCCGCCCATGCTCCGCACGCCGCCGGGGTCAAGAGGCGGATGACGAGGGCCGAAATCTTTGCGCTTGACAGCCCGGGGGCGGTTGGGTGGCCTCTGCGCCGCACCGCGCCGCTCGGGGCGGGCTCGCGCGAGCCCGCGCTCGCGCGGCACGTGGCGCAGAGGTGATGGAGGAGCAATGAAGATCGGCATTCTGGGGTCGGGTCAGGTGGCGAAGGCGCTGGGCAAAGGGTTCCTCGAGACGGGGCACGAGGTCATGCTGGGCAGCCGGGAGGCGGACAAGGTGAAGGGCTGGTCGGACCACGCCTCGGCGCGCTCGGGCACGTTCGCGGAGGCCGCCGCGTTCGGCGAGATCGTGGTGGTGGCGGTCAAGGGCACGGTCGCGGTCGAGGCGGTGAAGCTCGCCGGCGTCGGCGCGCTCGCGGGCAAGACGGTGATCGACGCGAACAACCCGATCGCCGACGCGCCGCCGGTGAACGGCATCATCCAGTTCTTCACGGGGCCGAACGAGTCGCTCATGGAGAAGCTCCAGGCCGCCGCGCCGGACGCGAGGTTCGTGAAGGCCTTCTCCTGCGTGGGCAACCCGTTCATGTTCCGCCCGAATTTCCCCGGCGGCCCGCCCACCATGTTCATCTGCGGCAATGACGACGGCGCCAAGGAGCAGGTGAGGGCCATCCTGAAGGACTTCGGCTGGGAGAGCGAGGACATCGGGAAGGTCGAGGGCGCCCGCGCGATCGAGCCGCTCTGCCAGCTCTGGTGCGCGCCCGGGTTCCTGCGCAACCAGTGGACGCACGCGTTCAAGCTGCTGAGGCCGTGACCTGATCGGGCCGCCCGCAGGCGCCCGCGCGGCCGCTGGCCAGGCGGCGCAGCGCTTGCGCCTTCCGCGCAGGCGCTGCGCCGTATCCAGCATACCGGATACCTCTTTTTCCGCGAAACGCGTCTCCCCTCCTCCTGGCACGGACCCTGAACAGGGCCCCCGGCGCCGCGCCGGCGCCCAGCGCGGCGAGGCGCCCTATCGCCCGGAGGAAATCTCATGTTCTGCAACCAATGCGAGCAAACGTCCCATGGCACAGGCTGCACGGCGACGCCGGGCATCTGCGGCAAGGACGAGGACATCCAGTCGCTGCAGGAGATCCTGCTCTACGGCCTCAAGGGGATGGCCTCGTACGCCCGCCACGCCCGCCGCCTGGGCGCGACGGACGAGGCCGTGAGCGCGTTCATCGAGGAGGGGCTGTTCGCGACGGTGACCAACGTCAACTTCGACGCGGACTCCCTGCTCGGGCTGTGCCTCGAGTGCGGCCGGATGAACCTCCGGGTGATGGAGATGCTCGACGCCGCGCACGTGGCGCGCTTCGGCGAGCCGCGGCCGGCGACGGTGCGCGAGGGGACGCAGGCCGGCCCGGGCGTGCTCGTGACCGGCCACGACTTCGCGGACCTCGAGGTCCTGCTCCGGCAGTGCGAGGGGACCCCCGTGAAGGTCTACACCCACGGCGAGATGCTGCCCGCGCACGCGTACCCGAAGCTCCAGGGCCACCCCAACCTGGCCGGCCATTTCGGCGGCGCCTGGCAGAACCAGAAGACGGAGTTCCCCACCTTCGCCGGCCCCATCGTCGCGACCACGAACTGCATCTTGATCCCCCGCGAGGAGTACAAGGGCCGCCTCTTCACGACGGGGCCCACCGCGGTGCCCGGGGCGACGCGGCTCCAGAACGACGATTTCGCGCCGGTCATCGCGGCCGCGCTCCAGTGCCCGCCGCTCGCGGACCTCGTCGTGCGCGAGTCGACGGTCGGCTTCCACCACGGGGCGATCCTGTCCCAGGCGGGGGCCATCGTGGACGCGGTGAAGGCCGGGAAGATCAGCCGGTTCTTCCTGATCGGCGGCTGCGACGGGGCGGAGACCGGGCGCAACTATTACACCGAGTACGCCGAGCAGACGCCGGCCGACTCGTTCATCCTCACGCTGGGCTGCGGGAAGTTCCGGATCCGCGACCACGATTACGGGACGCTGCTCGGGCTGCCGCGGCTGCTCGACATGGGGCAATGCAACGACGCGTTCGGCGCCATCCGGGTGGCCACGGCGCTCGCCGGGGCGTTCGGCTGCGGGGTGAACGATCTGCCGCTCACGCTCGTGATCTCGTGGTTCGAGCAGAAGGCGGTGGCGGTGCTCCTGACGCTGCTCCACCTCGGCGTCCGGGGGATCTCGCTCGGGCCGAAGCTGCCCGGGTTCGTGACGCCGAACGTGCTGAAGCTGCTCGTGGAGCGGTACGACGTGCGGCCGATCGGCAAGAAGGCGGCGGACGACCTCGTGCAGCTCCGGCGGCCCGAGGCGGGCGCGGCGCCGGCCTGAGTCAGGGGCGCGCGGGCGGGGCGGTGCTCTGGCCGGTCGCGCCGCCCGCGGGCTCGGTGTCGGGGGCTGGATCCGCCGCTTCGTCGTCGGCGGCCCGGTCGACCAGGATATCGCCGCGCAGGCGCGCGCCCGCGGCGGCGAGCATCGCGGCGACCCGCCGGCGCGGGGGGCGCGAGCCGTGCGCCGCGGCGATCCGGTCCTGCACCTTCTGGAGCGACGTCTGGCCGCCGTCCTCGTCCAGGCAGGCCCGGAGGATGGCCACGCGCGAGGGCACGCGCGGATCTTCCCAGGAGGCGAGGCCGATCGCGTCGGTCCTCGCCAGGCGCAGGCCGGGGTAGCCGCGGGCCACCGAGCGCACCGCCTCGGGGGTCCACGCCTCGGCGTCGCCGGTCGCCTCGCGCACGAGCGCCGTCGCGTCGACGAGCGGCAGGCCCGCGCCCCGGGCCGTGAGCTCCTCCACGAGCGCCTCGGCCGCGGCGGTCCACGCCTCGGCGCCGCCGGGCAGATCGCGCGCGATGAGGCCGAAGCGATCCAGGGCGATCTCGATGTAAGGGGGCCGCCAGAGCAGGCGCCGCAGCGAGGCGTCGGACGCGGCCCCGCGCGCCCGCACGCGCTCCAGCGCCTCGGCCTCGGAGAGCGGCGCGCCCGCCTCGCGCATCACCTCGCCGAGCAGCTCGCGCACGTGGACGCGCTCGTCGCGCTCGTCGCCGGGGCGCGCAGCGCGCAGCGCGACGCGCAGGTGGCCGAGCGCGGCCACCTCGTCCGACGAGCGCAGCATCGACGCGAGGTGCCAGGCGTTCAGCCAGGCGGGCAGATCGACCTCGTCGCCGAGCAGGTCGAGGAGCTCCGTGGTCGACCATTGCCGATCCGGACCCTCGCGCCGCAGGATCGCCGCGCAGAGCGGCCCGAGCCGCGCGCTCCAGCCCGCGAAATCGGGCACGTGCCGCGGCAGCGCGACGACGCCCCAGTCGACGTGGATCACCTCGTCGGGCAGGGGGCGGCGGCCGAAGCGCGCCCACAGCTCCGCCGCGGGCACGGGCCGGGGCGAGGCGCTCAGGAACGCCAGGATCTGATCGGTCTGGCGCGGCCCGATGCCCGTGTAATAGAGCACGACGCCGCCGTCCTCGACGCGGTGGAGCTGCCGATCGAGCCGCTGCCGGAGCGCCGCGGCGATCGCCGGCGCGAGCCCCGCGGCGCGGCGGGCGGCGAGCGCGTCCACCTCGGCCGGCGAGGCGGGGAACTCGAGCCCCTTCGCCTCGGCGACGAGGTCCTCCCAGGCCTCGTCGGCCGCGCGCTGCGGCGTCTCGGCGATGAGGTCGAGGCCGTCGCCGAGGACCACGTGCAGCCGCCCCTCGAGCAGCCGGTCGAGCACGTACTCGAGCACGTGGCGCTGCTCGTCGGCCGAGGCCCAGAACGGGTCCTCCGCGAGCCGCGCGAGCGGGACCGCCCCGCCCTCCATCGCCCCGCGCAGCCGCGCCTCGATCGCGGCGATCCACCACCCGTCCCGCGAGAGGGCCGCGAGCGCGCGCTCCTCGATCTGCGCGGCCCGCTGCCGGCTGACGCCGAGCGCCTCGCCGATCTCCGCGAACCGCTGCGGCTCGCCCGCGAGCCCCGCGCGCTGGGTGATCACGAGCCGGCCCAGCGGATCGAGCGCGGCGATCTTCTGTCGCAGGAGCGCCGCGAGGTCGCCGTAGTCGTCGAGCGCGGGCTCGGGCGGCGCGAGCTGCCGCTTCGCGCGGGCGCGGAGGTGGGCGTGGATGGCCGCGGCGGCCGCGGCGACGGTCGCGGCGCCGAGGTTCGGCTCGCGGAGGAGCTTCACGCGCGGCCACCCGAGCAGCTCGCCCAGGGTGGAGAGGCCCTCGCGCGCGGCGAGGCCCCGCATGCGCGCCGGCAGGTCGATGTCGGCGAGGGGCAGCGCCGCGATCTCCGGGTCCCGGAGCCGCGCGATCTGGTCCCACCCGGGCGCGCTCGGCGGCGGCTCGAGCGCGTCGTCGTCCGCGGCCTCCTGGAGGACGCGCGCGCTGAGCTCCTCCCAGGTGCGCCGGGTCTCCCGCTCGACGAGGGCGCGCGTCTGGCGGATCGTCTGCTCCCCCATGTTGCGCTCGCGGCGGAGCCGCTCCGGCGACCAGGCCATGAGGTCGCGGAAGCGCGAGACCCGCCGCCGGTCGGCCCAGTTGAGCATGCGCGAGGGCAAGGGGCGCCGCGACAGCGGCGTGTCCAGGAACTCCTCCAGCTCGTCGGAGGCGGGCTCGTCGGCGTCGGGGGGCGGCTCGGGCTCTGACACGGTGCGGCGGATTCTTCCAGAAGCCCTCCGGCCTGCGCAACGGCGTCGTCGGCCCGAGGGGCGCCTCCGGCCCGCCCGGGCGGCCTTGCCGGTGGGTCCCGAGTCGGCGTACCCTCCCCGCCCATGGCCAATCCGACTGCGCTCCTCGAGACCTCGCTCGGCAACATCCGCGTCGAGCTCTTCGTCGACAAGATGCCGATCACCGCCGGCAACTTCCTCAAGCTCGCGAAGAGCGGGTTCTACGACGGGCTCCATTTCCACCGCGTGATCAATAACTTCATGCTCCAGTTCGGCTGCCCGCACAGCCGCGACCCGAAGAGCCCCCGGGCCGGCACGGGCGACGGCCCCGACGGGACCATCAAGGACGAGCACCCGGCGAACGCCAGGCTGTCGAACGAGCCGGGCACGCTCTCGATGGCGAACACGGGGGCGCCGAACAGCGGCTCGTGCCAGTTCTTCATCAACACCGTGCACAACGATTACCTCGACTGGTTCACGCCCGGCCCGTCGAAGCACCCGGTCTTCGGTCGCGTCATCGAGGGGATGGACGTGGTCCATGCAATCGAGAAGACGAAGACGGACCGCGACGATCGGCCGATCACGCCGGTGCGGATGAACCGCGTCGTCGTGGAGTCCTGAAGCGGCGCGCGGGGACGGCGCCGCGCCCGTTCCCGCGCCCGTTCCCGCGCCCGTTCCCGCGCCCGTTCCCGCGCCCGTTCCCGCGCC
>CAYQYG010000120.1:19970-20369 GCA_964421485.1 uncultured Polyangiaceae bacterium
CGTTCCCGCTTCCGCGGGGCGCGCTCCTCGCGGACTGACTTGACAGAGGCGCGCCGGCCCGGTGTATCCTCGGGAGGCTTGCTTCAGCCGGCGCCCGCCGGCCCTCACTGGAGGGGATCCTCGATGCACCATACCGCGCGCGGCCTCCGGGCCGCGGTCCCGGCCTTTGGCCTCGCCCTCTTCGCGGCGCTCGCCGGCGCGCCCTCGTGCGCCGGGGAGGTCAGCGACCCGGCCATCTGCGACGAGGGCCTCACCACCTGCGACGGCGCGTGCGTGGATCTCGAGGCCGACTCGAACCACTGCGGCGCGTGCGGCGCCGCGTGCGCGGCCGGCGAGACCTGCGAGGCCGGCGCGTGCGGCCCGCCGTGCGCGGCCGGGGAGACGAGGTGCGCCGGCGCC
>CAYQYG010000121.1:0-20282 GCA_964421485.1 uncultured Polyangiaceae bacterium
CCATCGTCGACAACACCTCGGGCGAGGACTGGAAGAGCGTCAAGCTCGGCGTCGGTGCGAGCTCCGCGCTCTCGTTCCGCTTCGACCTGCGGTCGGTCCGCCTCGTCCAGCGCGAGACGCTCCGCTCGGACGACCTCTTCGCCCAGGCCCCGCCGATCGGCGCCGCGACGTACGGGCGCTATCAGACGGACGGCGTCGCCACGGGCAAGAAGGTCGTCGGCGAGCTCTCCGACGACATCCTCAACACCGCGGCCGTCGACGAGGTCGCCATGTACGAGAAGAAGCCCGCGGAGGCCACCAAGTACAAGGCCAGCGGCAGCGGCGGCGGCAAGCGCGGCCGGAGCTCGGAGGGCGATGTCATCATGCCGAGGGCGGGCGCGGGCGCAGGGCAGGCCGCCAACTACCGCGGGCCGAGCCAGCAGGCGCAGCAGGAGAGCACCATCGTCTCCATGGCGCGCAACCTCCAGAACTCGCGCCAGCAGATCGTCGTCGAGGGGTACGCCAACAAGGACGATCGCGACAAGTTCGCGTCCTCGCTCGAGCGCGCCAACCGCGTCCGGGACCAGCTCATCAAGAACGGCGTCCGGCCCGAACAGGTGGTCGCGGTCGGCAACGGGGAGCAGGCGGGCCGCGCCGGCGGCGTCCGGATCGTCGAGGCGCCGGCCGCGCCCGCGAAGGAGGGACAGGCCAAGGGCGAGGATGCGAATCAGAAGGGGGGGAAGGACGGGGAGGCCGCGCCGCCGGCGCCCACGGAGCCGATCGGGACCTCGCACTTCGAATCCGAGACGCCGATGACCCTGGCGCGGGGGACGTCGGCGATGATCTCCATTCTGAAGACCGATACCGAGGGGGAGGTGGTCTACCTCTATGACGCCGAGAGCGTGCGGGGGAACAGCGAGTTCCCGTTCCGGGCCGTGCGGATCAAGAACCCGACCGATTCGGCGCTCGAGAGCGGGCCGGTGACGGTGTTCGGCAATGGGAAGTTCATCGGGGAGGGGCTCTGCGAGCCGATCCCGGCGCGCTCGGTGGCGTTCGTGCCGTTCGCGCTCGACCGGCAGATCGTGGTCGAGAAGAAGGACGGGGCGCAGGACAAGATCGCGCGGATCCTGTCGGTGCAGCGCGGGGTGTTCTCGACGGAGGTGCAGCACACGAAGCGGTTCACGTTCACGTTCCATAACCGGCAGGCAGAGGCGGCGACGCTGTATCTGCGGCACACGGTGGCGCCGGGGTTCACGCTGACCAAGGCGCCGAAGGGGGAGGAGCGGATCGGGGCGGCTCACCTGTTCCGGGTGGAGGTGCCGGCGCGGGACAAGCTGGAGGTGGTGATCGAGGAGTCGACGCCGCTGTTCCGGACGACGGATCTGCGCTCGCCGGCCGGGCTCGACCTGGTGCGGGCGTTCGTGTCGTCCGACGCGGCGGAGGGGCCGCTCAAGGCGGCGGTGGGCGAGCTCATCAAGGTGCAGCAGGAGATCGGGACGATCGAGCAGCGGATCGAGACGATGCGCGAGCAGATGGGGGAGTACCGGACGCGCATGGATGAGCTGCACGCGCAGCTCGTGACGCTGAAGGCGGTGAAGACGGCGGGGCCGCTGATGCAGAGCCTGGAGAAGAAGCTCTCCGAGGTGAGCGACAAGCTCTCGAAGGCGACGATCGATCTGGTGGCGATGCAGGAGAAGCTGATGGTGGCGCGGATCCGGTTCCAGGACGGGGTCGCGGATCTGTCGCTGGAGCCGAAGCCGGCGGAGGCGAAGCCGGGCGACGCGGCGGTGCCGGTCAAGAAGCTGGGGATCTGATCAGGGGAAAATTTCGCGCTCGCCGTAGGCGGCGGCGATGCGCTGGAGGGCGACGGCGTAGGCGGCGAGGCGGAGGGTGGTCTTCTTCTGGCGCGCCATCTCGACGACCTCGCGGTAGGCCTTCTTCATCGCCTTTTCGAGCCGGCCGTCGACCTCCTCGAGCGACCACGACTCGGAGCGCTTGTTCTGCACCCACTCGTAGTAGCTCACGGTGACGCCGCCGGAGTTGGCGAGCACGTCGGGGAGGATGTCGATCCCGCGATCGATCAGGATGCGCTCGCCCTCGGGGCTGCAGGGGCCGTTCGCGCCCTCGGCCACCAGGCGGACCTGGAGGGCCGCGGCCTCGTCGGGGCCGACCTGGTTCTCCATCGCGGCGGGGATGAAGATGTCCGCCTTGATGCGGAAGAACTCCTCGCGCGTGATCGGCTTGCCGCCCGGGTAGCCCGCGATCGAGCGGTGCTTCTTCACGTAGTCCTGGAGCTTGTGCGGGTTGAAGCCCTCGGGGTTGAAGAGGTAGCCGGTGTGGTCGCCGACCGCGATCGTCGAGACGCCGAGCTTCGAGAGGATCACCGCGGCGTGCGAGCCGACGTTGCCGAAGCCCTGCACGAGGAGCGTCGCGCCGCCGAGGTCGAAGTCGCGCTCCTCGGCCCACTCGGTGATGCAGTGGACGAGGCCCTGGCCGGTGGCCTTCTCGCGGCCGTGCGTGCCGCCGGAGGCGACGGGCTTGCCGGTGACGACGCCCTTCACGGCCTGCTTGAAGAACTGGCCGACCGTGTTCATGTACGTGTCCATCGCCCAGGCCATCGTCTTCGCGTCGGTGCCGACGTCGGGCGCGGGGATGTCGGTCTCGGGGCCGATGTTGGCGCCGAGCGCGTGGAAGAAGCGACGCGTGATCCGCTGGAGCTCCGCGCGCGAGACCTCGTTCGGGTTGAACTTGATGCCGCCCTTGCCGCCGCCGAGCGGCAGGTTCATGAGCGCGCACTTCCACGTCATCATCGCCGCGAGCGCCTTGACGTCGTCGAGCGTGACGGTCTCGTGGTAGCGGATGCCGCCCTTGTAAGGGCCCAGCAGGTTGTTGTGCTGGATCCGGTAGCCCTTGAAGAGGCGGATCGATCCGTCATCCATCCGCACAGGGAAGTTGACGATGATCTCGTTCTTGGGCTGCTGGAGGATCGTGTTGATGTAGGGCGGCAGCTCGATGAGCTCCGAAGCCTCGTCCAGGTAACGCTGGACGACCTTGAAAAATTCGTACTTCGGCTTCTGGGCCCCGGGCGCGCTCGGCTGGATGCTGGTGGGAGAGGTCGCTTGGTCTTCGGTGGTCATTGCGCGGGCCGTTCTAGTCCGCGCGCTCGCCCGGTTCAACATCCGGGGCTCCGGGTCGCCTATCGGCGCCGTTCAATCACGCGGCGCGTCACGACCAGGCTCCGGATCACCGGGCCCAGAGGACGTAGAGGTACGTGAGCGTGCCGGTGACGAGCAGGGCGTCGACCCGGTCGAGGATGCCGCCGTGGCCTGGCACGATGCCGCCGGAGTCCTTGACGCCGAACGAGCGCTTGAGGAGCGACTCGCCGAGATCGCCCGCCTGGCCGAGGCCGCCGGCGACGACGGCGAGGGCGAGGCCATCCAGGACAGGCAAGGAGCGCAGGTAGAAGAAGCTCGCGAGGAGCGCGCCGATCGCCGCGAAGACCAGGCCGCCGAGCGCGCCCTCGATGGTCTTCTTGGGGCTCACGGCCTCGTAGAGCTTGCGGCGGCCCAGGAAGCGGCCGGCGAAGTAGGCGCCGGTGTCCGAGAACCAGGAGAGCATCAGCGCGAGCAGGACGAACGAGGGGCCGTCGGCGCCGGCGTCGCGGCGGAGCAGCGAGAGGGCGCCGAGGCCGCCGCCGAGGTAGAGCGGGCCGAACGCGGCCGCGAACGCGCGGAGGGCCGCGGTGCGGATGTCGCCGAGGCGCGCGAGCGTGAGCAGGACCGCGGCGAAGGGCAGGAGGAAGATCACCGCGAGCAGCGCGGGCGCGCTCGCGCCGAACCACCAGAGCGCGCCCTGCACGGCGAGCGTGAGCGCGACGCCGGCGGCCTGCGATGGGCGGTCGCCGGGGTGGGTCATGCCGAAGAGCTCGAGGGCGCCGATGACCGTCGCCGCCGCGATGAGCAGGGCGAAGCCCCAGGGGGGGCCCTTGTAGAGCAGCCCGAGGATGACAGGGGCGGCGACGAAGGCGGTGGCGAAGCGGGTCGCGAGGTTCGAGCGCAAGCGTCAGGCTCCGGGGTTCGAGGCGGAGGGCGCGCCGGTGGGAGCGCGGCCCGGAGCTCCAGGGCTCAAGGGCTGGTGGGCCGCCGGCGCGGCGCGCTTGCCCACCTTGCCGAACCGGCGCTCGCGCCTCTGATAGCTCGAGATCGCGGCGAAGAGGTCGTCCTCGACGAAATCCGGCCAGAGGCGGTCGGTGAACGCGAGCTCCGCGTAGGCGGCGCCGTAGAGCAGGAAATTCGAGATGCGCTGCTCGCCGCCGGTGCGGATGATGAGGTCGGGGTCGCCGACGGTGAGGCTCGGCAGGCGCGAGGCGAGCAGGGCGTCGTCGATCGTGCGCGGGTCGATCCGGCCGGCGGCGGCCTCGATCGCGAGCTCGCGCGCGGCGGCGGCGATCTCCTCGCGGCCGCCGTACGAGAGCGCGAGCGCGAGGGTCATCTTCCGGTTGTCCGACGAGGCGCGGCGCAGCGGATCGAGCACCTCGCGGACGGCCTCAGGCAGGCGGCCGAGGTCGCCGATCGCGACGAGGCGGATGTCGTTGTGGAGGATCTCGGCGCGCTCGCTCACGAGGAACTCGCGGAGCAGGCCCATCAAGGCGTCGACCTCCCCGGCGGGGCGCGCCCAGTTCTGCTCGCTGAAGGCGTAGAGGGTGAGCGCCTCGAGGCCGAGGCGGCGGCAGACGCGCACGACGCGGCGGACGGCGGCGCTGCCCGCCTTGTGGCCGGCCTCGCGCGGCTCGCCGCGCGACTCGGCCCAGCGGCCGTTGCCGTCCATGATGATCCCGACGTGGTGCGGGAGATTTCTGGCTTCGATGAGGTTCATGCGTGGGGTTCGGGGTGGTGGGCGCCGGAGGCGATCCGGAGCCCCGAGCATGGAGAGCGCTCGGGGCGCAGGGCGCCGGAGGTGACCCGGAGGCTCCGGAGGTGAGGGAGCTCGGGGCGTGGGGCGCCGGGGCGGCCCGGAGCCCGGGATGTGGGGGGCGAGTTTCCTCTGTTGACTGCTGACTGTCGACTGTCGAGTCTGCGCCCATGAGCACTGGGGTTGGTCTGACGGTCACGCTGCGGGTCCGGATGGGCGCGCACGACGCACATTACGCGGGGGAGCTCGTCGACGGGGCGCGGATGCTGGGCCTCTTCGGTGACGTCGCGACGGAGCTCCTCATCCGCCTGGACGGGGACGAGGGGCTCTTCCGGGCCTACGAGGCGATCGAGTTCCTGGCGCCGGTCCGGGCGGGCGATTTCATCGAGGCGACGGGGATCATCACGAAGGTGGGGCAGACGTCGCGGGTGATGGCGTTCGAGGCGCGGAAGGTGGTCTCGAACGTGCGCGAGCCGGGGGCGGCGGCCTCGGCGGCGGACGCGCTGTCGGACCCGGTGGTGGTCTGCCGGGCGATCGGGACGTGCGTGGTGCCGAAGGACCTGCAGCGCCGGCCGCGGCTCGTCCTGCCGGCCCTGTCGGCGCCGCCGCCGGAGACGGCGAAGCTGCCGGAGCCGCGGCCGATCATCACGCCGCCGCCGCGCGTGATCGTGACGCCGCCGAGCTCGGAGCTGATCCTGACGGCCGCGATCGTGGGGGCCGAGGTGACGCGGGAGCAGACGCCCTACCTGCCGATCACGGCGCGCGAGATCGCCGACGAGGCCGCGCGCTGCCGCGACGCAGGCGCCGCGGTGATCCACCTGCACGTGCGCAGGCCCGACGGGGCGCCGAGCCAGGCGCGCGAGCTCTTCGCCGAGGCGATCGCGGCGATCCGCGAGAAGACGGACGTGATCGTGCAGACCTCCACGGGGGGCGCCGTGGGCATGAGCGGCGAGGAGCGGGCGCAGCCGCTCTTGTGCCGGCCCGAGATGGCGACGCTCAACTGCGGGACGATCAACTTCGGCGACGAGGTGTTCGAGAACCCGCGGCCGCTGATCCGGGATCTGGCGCGGCGGATCCGCGAGGCGGGGAGCGTCCCCGAGCTCGAGTGCTACGAGGTGGGGCACGTGGACGAGGCGCTGGCGCTGCTCGCGCAGGGACACCTCCTGGAGCCCCTGCATTTCCAGTTCGTGCTCGGGGTGCCGGGGGGCATCGGCGCGCGGGAGGACGTGCTGCGGTTCCTGATCTCGCAGGTGCCGCCGCGGGCCACCTGGGCGGTCGCGGCCGTGGGCCGGCACCAGAGGCCGATGACCGAGCTGGCGATGCGGCTCGGCGGGCACGCGCGCGTGGGCCTGGAGGACAACATCTTCCTGGAGAAGGGGGTCCTCGCCGAGGGGAGCGCGCCGCTCGTGGCGCGCGCCGCGGCCTACGCGCGGAGCGTGGGCCGCGAGGTCGTCGATCCGGCGCGCGCGCGGCAGATCCTCGGGATCTCCGGCGCGGCCGCGCCCGCCGCGTGATGCCCCTCCACCCGCTCGCCGCCCGGATCACCGATCACGCCCGGTCCCGGGCCCTGCCCGCGCTCGTCGTCGCGCTGATCGCGCTCGCGGCGCGGTTCGCCGCCCCCGCGCCGCCGGCGCGCACCGTGGACGCGGTCGCGCGCATGCTCGGGGACGCCGTCGAGGGGACGGTGGGCCCGGAGGATTTCATCTGGGAGGAGCGCGGCGGCTTCCTGCACGACGCGCTGATCGGTCGGCGGGTGCTCTTCCTCGCGGCCGGCTCCGCGGGGGGCGAGCCCGGGCCGGCGGATCTCTACCGGGCGCGCGTGCGGCTCACGCGCTCGGGGCGCCCGATCGAGCTCGGCGGGGTGCGCAACCTGAGCGAGACGCCGGTCGGCGATGACCGGGAGCTCGTCGCGCGCGGGCGGCTCGTCGCGTTCACGACCGCTGCGCTCGGCGGGGTGCAGGGGGTGACGCTGCTGGATCTCGGGGATGAGGCGCGAGGGGGGACGGGGGAGCGGCTGCGGGCGGGGCTGATGGGGTGGCTCGAGACCGGGAGCCTGGCCGGAGCGGCGCGGGCCGAGATCGCGTTCGAGGCGCCGCCGGCCGAGGTGAAGATCGATCTCGCGGACGGGGCGCTGGTGATGGCGCTGGGGCCGGAGGGGCTGCCGGCGGCGCTCGACCTCGGGACGCTGGAGCTGAACACCGGGGGGAAGGACGCGTTCGGGGCGCGCGCGCAGCGGATCCCGAGGCCCTCGAGATCGTTCGCGGAGATCGCGGAGATCGCGGCGGAGCGGCTGATCGGGCCGCGCGCGGGGCGGGCGGTGGAGCGGATCGCGCTCGCCGCGGGGCGGCTCTTGCGCCGGAGGGCCCCGCCGGAGCCGGTGGACGCGGCGGCGGCGCCGGTGCAGGCGCAGCCGGGCGGCTGGCCGCCGGCGGCGGTGACGCCGGCGATCGATCCCGCGCTGCCGGGGGAGGGCGCGTGGGTGGCGGCCGACGGGCCGTACCTCGCGGCGCAGGGCGGCGAGGCGGCGGAGGCGTGCTTCTACCGGACGTTTCTCCGGCCCGAGCCGGCGCGCCCGGAGGCGCGCGTCGCGCTGGTCGCGATCGACACGCGCCGGATCGATCTGCGGCTGCAGGCGGGCTACGAGGCGCCGCGGCCCACGGTGGGGCCGCGGGGGACGGGCGAGCTGCCCGCGCGGCCCGCGGTGGACGCTCGGGGCTCCGGGTCGCCTTCGGCGCCCTACGCCCCGAACCCCGTCGGCGCGCTGCCCGGAGCGCGCGTGGTGGCCGCGATCGGCGCGTCGGGCGCGGATCGATCGTTCGGCATGATCGCCGGCGGCCGCGCGCTCATCCCGCCGCGGCCGGGCGCGCCGACGCTGGCGGTGGATCGCCACGGGCGCCCTGCGCTGGGCCCCTGGCCCGACGCCGGGCCGCCGCCGGGACCGATCGTCGCGCTGCTGCAAGGCGCGCCGGTGCACGCCGGCGACGGCCCGGCCGCGCCCGATGACGATCTGCGCCTCGAGCGCGCCGCGCTCTGCGTGGGTCAGAGCGGGTTCGCGATCCACGCGTGGGGGCGCGAGATCGACGCGGCCGCGCTCGGGAAGGCGCTCGCGCGCGCCGGCTGCGAGGCCGCGCTGGGCCTCGGCCGCGGCCCCGCGCCGCTCGGCTTCGCGTACCTCGATCGGCGCGACGGCGGCGGCTGGCAGGGCGAGCGGCTCTCGCCCGCGATGTCGCTCGCGCCCGAGCGGCTCGCGGCGGGCTCGCCGTCGCCGTTCGTGTACCTCGTGCTGCGCGAGCCCGCGCCGGCCCTGCCGCTGCCCGACGAGGCCGGCTGGGCGCCGGACGGCGGCACGCAGCCCCGGCCCTCGTGGCTGCCGGGCGTGTACGCGGCCGAGGTGATCCACCTCGGCGCGCGGGTGCGCCTGCTCGCGTTCGCGCCGGACCGCTTCGCGTTCCGCGTGCGCGCCGGCGCGCGCGAGGTCGCGCCGCGCGGCGCGCCGGAGCTGCCGCGCGCGCTGGCGAACGAGGAGCAGGCGCGCGCGATGGTCGCGATCGGCCTCGGCACCGGCCGCCGGCGCGGCGCGCGCGGCCTCGTGATCGGCGGCGTCGCGGGCCTCAAGCTGCGCGGCGAGGGCGGCCTGCTCGTCGTGCGGGACCGCGGCGTCGAGGTCCTCCCGGCCGGCGCGGAGCTCCCCGCCGGCGCCGACGTGACCGAGCTGCCGCTCACCGCCGACGGCGGGAAGCTGCGGCCCGAGGCGCGCGAGATCGGCGCGATGCGCGCGCGCGCCGCGGCCTGCGCGCTCGAGGACGGGACCTTCGTGGTCGCGTCGACGACGTTCGACAGCGACGAGGCCACGACGGAGGCGCTGCTCGACCTCGGCTGCGCGCGCGTCGTCGCGCTCGATCGTGGCACGCACCGGAACGCCTTCATCCACCGCGCCGGCGTGCAGGTGCCTCCGCCGCCCTCCACCCCGAGCCCCGATGGCGAGCCGACCGGCGAACCGACCGGCGAGCCGTCCCCCGCCGCGCCCACGGCGCCGCAGGCCACGTACGAGGACACGACGCTCTTCCTGCTCGAGGTCCCGATGCCCGGGCGCGTCCGCAAGCTCTGAAGTCCGACGGGGCACCGCCCCGGGGCCGGACGTGGTCGGTCGCCCTAGGCCGCGCCGTGGAGCATCCCTCGGAGCCGCCCCAGCGCGCGCGCGTGGAGCTGCGAGACCCGCGGCTCGCTCACCCCGAGCTCCGCGCCGATCTCCTTCAGCTTCGCGCCCTCGAAGTAGTACATCCCCACGACGCGCCGCTCCCGCTCGGGGAGCTGCTGGATCGCCTCGGAGAGCGCGCGCCTCGCCGAGCGCGCCGCGAGCGCCTCGATCGGGTCCTCACCCCCCGCGAGGTGCAGCGACTCCTCGTCCTGCGTGACATCGCTCAGGCTCACGAACGCGTTCGACCACCGGTCGCCGCCCTGCGCCACCCACGCGTCCCGCGCCCGCCGCGACAGCCAGTCCTGCGCCCGGAGCTCGTCCACGATCGCCCCGCGGATCCGCGTGTGCGCGTACCCCGGGAACGCCTCCCCGTCGGCGCCCCCGTTCCTCCGGATCGAGTCGATCAGCCCGCAGATCCCGGCCGCCAGCAGATCATCCCGCTCCACGTTGGCCGGGAGCCGCCGCGAGTGCTGCAGCACCAGCTTGTAGACCATCGGCAGGAACCCCCGCAGCGCCTCCGGGCACCTCGCGCCCGCCGCGCCCTCCGCGTCCAGCGGCGGCGGCCACGACGACCGCCGCCCTCGCCTCACGCGCGTCGCGACCATGGTCGCCTCCTCGTCCGACGGATGTTCCGATCCCGAAGCGGTCGGCGTGGAGGGACAGATCCCCTCCGCCTGCAGGTCTGTCGCTCGCATCACGTGGTGAGCTGGATTGGTGCCACAACTCTCCCCGGGCGCAAGACGGATAAGTGCAAATAATTAGTGCACTTAGGTTCAGTATGTGGATTATTTCCGTTCCTGCGCGGGTGTCCCGTGCGTGGCCGGGACAGGCGCCGCAGGCGCGCTGGGAGGGGTGGGTCGATTCACACCCCCCTTGTCGCCAACCGGCTTCTCCGCGCCGCGTATATCAGGATTTGCTCCTGAATTTTCGACAGGTTGGCCAGCGGCTGGATGGGTATCATTGGACCCACCATAGACATCGCCGGGCGACGCCTCTGTGGGGGCCGCCACGTCCCTGGCTGCCTCATCGGCCGCCACTCGACCCCCCTCGCCGTCGTACCGGGGCGCCTCGCCGGGTCTCGAGTAATCCACCCAATAGACCTTTGTTGAACGCACGTCCAGGTGAACGAAGGTCGAGTTCGGATAATAACCAACCCCGGCGTTCTTGAAGGTGCGGCAGAAATCTCGGAGCACGGTGTTCGGCACGCCTTCGACGACGAAGTCCATGGCGCGACCGACGTTGTGGTTGGAGTGCGGGGTGTACTGGGTTGGTGAGTAAGGACGGTAGCCGCTGACGACGCGGATCGTGCGGCCGCCGAAGTGGTTGCTGACCATGCCGATGAGCGTCGCGAGCCTCGGATCGATGGGGATCGAGCCTGCGGGCGAGCGGAGCAGGCGGCTCAGCTTCGGCAGCGCCTTGGGCACGAGCCGTCCATCCCGGGTCAAGAGCTGCAGCTCGAGCTGCTCGCCGCCGCGCACCATCCGGACGAAGCCGGGCCGCTTCGGCTTCTGCTCGTAGCCCTTCGCGGCGCCCCTGCGATCCGCGCCGGCCTTGCGATCCCCGCGCTTCCCCTTGTCCGCGCCGGTCCTCTCCGGCTCGTCCTTGTCGTCGCGCGCGCCCTTCTTCCGGCCCTCGCCCTTGCGAAGCGCCGCCGCCCTCTTCGCGGCCTCGGCCTCCTTGCCCCGCTCGGGGATGACCAGCACGACGCCGGGGCGGAGGAGCTGCCCCGGCTTCAGCCCGTTCACCTCGCGGATCGCGTCGACGCTCACCCGGTAGCGCTTCGCGATCCGCCCGAGCGTCTGGCCCCTGACGACCTTGTGCTCGATCTCGGCGGCGGGGGCCGCGGCCGACACGCAGAGGATCGCCGCCACGACGGCGACGGCCCACAGCCCGAGCATCGGGGCTCCGGGGCGCGCTCCGCGCGGCGCGCCCTGCGCCCACCCGCCGGAGGCGCCGGTGAGCCCGCCCCTCCACCCGCCGGTTCCGAAGAAGATCGAGAGCATCGCTGGGTGTCGAGCCTGACGCCGCGGCCATGAAGCAGCCCCGGTCGGTGCTACCCTAACGCCTCCGGCAGCGCCGGATCGTCGCTCCGCGTCCCTCTTCGATAAGCGGGCGCAGGGCATGCGTAAAGCGGATTTTTGCCCCTGGTTCGCTCGGGATGCGAAGCTTCAACCGCGGGCCGAGGTCCGCTCGGCACTCGGGGCTCCGGGGCGCGCTCCACGCGGCGCGCCCTGCTCCTCGAGCACGGAGCTTGTTGACACCGCGAGCGCGCGGCGAGGGACGGACGGATGTCGGAAGGCAAGAACCTGGTCGGGGTCGACATCGGGTCGAGCGCGATCAAGGTCTGTCAGATCAAGGAGAGCCGGAAGGGCTACGGGCTCGTGCGGCTGGGCTACGTCCCGCTCGCGCCGCAGTCGATCGTCGACGGGCACGTCATGAACGCCCAGGCGATCGTGGACGCGCTCGCCCGCGTGTTCTCCGAGGCCAAGATCCGGCAGCGCGAGGTGGCGCTCAGCATCAGCGGGCAGGCGGTGATCATCCGCAAGATCACCGTGCCCCTGATGACCGCGGCCGAGCTCGACGAGCAGATCCAGTGGGAGGCGGAGCAGCACATCCCCTTCGACATCAAGGACGTGCACGTCGACTACGAGGTGCTCCGCCGCCGGCCGGAGGCGGGGCAGATGGACCTCTTGCTCGTCGCCGCGAAGCGCGACGAGATCAACGACTACACGCAGATCGCGAAGACCGCGAAGCTCAAGCCCATGGTCGTCGACATCGACGCCTTCACCGTGCAGAACCTCTTCGAGGTGAACCGCGGGATCCCGCCGGACCAGACGTTCGCGATCATCAACGTCGGCGCGAGCCTCGCCTCGATCAACATCGTCTCCCGCGGCGCGAGCGCGTTCACCCGCGACATCGGCAACGGGGGCAACTACATCACCGAGCAGATCCAGCGGAAGCTCGGGGTGAGCTTCGAGCAGGCCGAGGAGTTCAAGTGCGCCAGCGTCACCGCCGGGCCCGGCGGCGTGCCCGCGCAGGTGATGGACACCATCGAGCAGGTCTGCGACTCGATCGCCGGGGAGATCCAGCGCTCGCTCGACTTCTTCCTGGCCACGAGCGGTGAGGGCGAGATGCACCGGATCTACCTGACCGGCGGCTCCTCCAGCCTGCCGGCGCTCTCCGCCGCCGTCGGCAGGCGCTCCCGCGTGGCCGTCGAGCTCATCCAGCCGCTCGAGCGCATCACGGTCGAGGCCAAGGAAGTCAACACGGAGCTCCTCCGCCTGCGGGCCGCGCAGTTCTGCGTCGCGCTAGGGCTCTCCATGCGGAAGGACCGGGAGAAGCGCGCGTGATCAGGGTCAACCTCCTCCCCCAGAAGAACCGCGCGCGCTCGGCGCCGCAGGCGAGCCAGCGATGGCTCCTCGTGACGCTCGGCGTGGTGATCCTCCAGGTCATCTCGCTGTTCTGGTTCCACCAGACCAAGCTCGAGGAGCTGGACGAGCAGACCCGCAAGAACAACCTCCTCCAGAGCCAGATCGCGGACATCCGCAAGCTCGTGGCGAACCACGAGGAGATCAAGAAGGCGCTCGCCGTGCTCCGCGCGCGCGAGGACGCGATCGCCAAGCTGCAGTCCGCGCGCAGCGGGCCGACGGCCGTGCTGCTCGAGCTCGCGCAGATCCTCACGACCGGCAAGGGCCCGACCGCCGATCCGGACAAGCTGGCGCAGCTCCGCCGGGAGAACCCGCTCGCGGTCTACAACCCGTCGTGGGACACGCGGCGCCTCTGGCTGACGAGCTACGTCGAGCTCGACCGGACCGTGCGCGTCGAGGGGCTCGCGCGCGACGGCAACGACGTCTACGAGCTCGCGCAGCGGCTCAAGCTGTCCTCCTACTTCTATGACGTGCAGCTCCTGCCGGGGAAGAGGGAGCAGCAGAACGCGAAGGCCAAGATCGATGTCGTCTCGTTCGCGCTCCAGCTGAAGGTGAGGTACTGATGGCGGCGAAGCCCACCCCCGCCCAGGCCGGCTCGACCCTGGACCGGCTCCCGCCGATCGCCAAGGTCGGCGTCGGGGCCCTCTTCGTGCTCCTCGTCGGCGTCCTCTACTTCGTCGGCTTCTACGCCGACGTCGCCTCCGAGATCGACGCCGCCGCGCAGCGGCAGCAGCTCCTCCAGGCCGAGCTCAGCAAGGCGCAGGCGTCCAAGGAGGCCTACCAGAAGGACCTCGACGAGAAGACCCGGCGCGAGCAGCTCAGCCGCGAGCAGAAGAAGATCCTGCCCGACGACTCGGAGACGCCGGCCTTCCTCTCGGCGATCCAGAGCGTCGCGACCATCTCCGGCGTGAACCTCACGTCGTGGAGCCCCACCGAGGAGATCCCGCAGGAGTTCTTCGCCAAGGTCCCGATGAAGCTGACGCTCAACGGGAAGTTCCACCAGGTCGCGAAGTTCTTCTACGGCGTCGGGCAGCTCGACCGGATCATCAACGTCGAGAACATCCAGATCAAAGAGAAGAGCCAGGGGGCGAAGACCGAGGCGGAGGAGGTGAAGGTCGACGTGGAGTGTCTCGCGACCGCGTTCCGCGCGGTGAGGCCGGGCGAGGCGCCCGGCACCAACCCCAAGCGCCGCGGCGGGGGGCACAAGTGAGCGCCGCGAGGACACCGCGCCGATCCGGCCGCGCCCTCGCGATCCGCGCCGCGCTGCTCGCCGCGACCCTCGGGGCCGCGGCGATCGCCGGGTGCGGCGGCGACGACGAAGAGCCGATCGTGACCAGCCCGCCCAAGGGCGCGAAGCCTGCGGCCGCGCCCGCGGGCGGCGCGAAGGGCGCCGACGCCGGCGCCGACGCGGCCGCGCCCCCGCCGGACCTGCCGCCGCTGCCCGTGCGCGAGTTCCAGGAGGCCGACTTCTCCGAGAGCGATCGCACCCGCGACCCGTTCCGCAGCTTCGAGACCCTCTTCGCGAGCCAGGGCAGGGGGCGCGTCACGATCCAGCGCACCGTGCTCGTCGACCGCTACGCGCTCGACGAGCTGAAGCTCGCCGGCGTCGTCGGCCGGAGCCCCGCGCGCGCGCTGCTCGTCGATCCGGCCGGCATGGGCTGGGTCCTCAAGGTCGGCGACTTCGTCGGCAAGGCGGAGCTCGTCCACTCGGGCGGCCCGACGGGCACGGACGTGGCCCTGAACTGGCGCGTCGATCGCATCCGCGAGTCGGACGTGGTCTTCATCCGCGAGGACCCGTCGCACCCCGACATCCCGCCCACCACGCGCGTGATCTCCCTGCGCCCCCTCGAGGAGGGCGGCGGCAAGGGCAAGCCGTGATCGCGGCCCGTTCGTGGCGTCGATCGCCACGAATTGGGCCCGCGCGAGGCGCGCGGAGTAGCCTCCCCCGAGCGTGACGCAGGCCGCGTCACCGCAGCGGGAGAGCAATGAAGAGCATGCGAGGGAATCGCGCGACGCGGGGCGCTCTCCGCCACGCGCTGGCGCTCGGGTTGGCGCTGATCATCGGCTCCCCCGCCGGCGTGGCGCGAGCAGAGGCCGCGGCGATCCAGGTGACCGACGTGAAGCTCGCCGCCCCGGCGGAGGACCGGGCCGAGATCGTGGTCAGGACCAGCGGCGCCCCGCGCTTCGCGGCGCGGATCGCGGACGGCGGGAGCCGGCTGCTCGTGGACCTCGACGGCGCGGAGGTGAAGGGCGCGCCTGCGGCGATCACCCGCGGCAACCGCGTGGTCGCCGGCGTGATGACGCAGGGGTTCCGGCAGGGCCAGGGGCAGACGACGCGCGTGCTCGTGCAGCTCGCGCGCCCCGCGGCGTACCGCGTGCGCGCGGAGCAGGGGGCGCTCGTGATCGAGCTCGCGGCCGCGGAGAAGACCGCGCCGCTGGCCGCCCCGGCGCGGCCCGCCCCGAGCCCCGCGGCGCCGGGCCGGGAGCGCGCCGGCGGGGCCGCGGTGAGCGACGTCCGGTTCGAGCACAAGGGCGGCCACGACCGGGTCGTCATCGAGCTGACCGCGATCCCCCGCTACACGGAGGCCAGCCCGAGGCCCGGCCGCAGCGCGATCGAGCTCTCCGGCGTGCGGCTCCCGGACGCCCTCCAGCGGACGCTCGACGTGGGCGCGTTCGGCGGCCCGGTGCGGTCGATCTCCACCTACCGGCGCAAGAGCGACGAATCGAAGGTCGTGATCGAGGTCGAGCGCCGCGACGGCGCCACGGCCGCGGTGACGCGCGAGGGCAGCGCGCTGGTGCTCACGGTCGGCGACGGCCCGCTGCACTCGATGATCTCGGGCCAGGGCGCCGACGGCGGCGCGGCCCGGCGCGGGCGCACCCTGTCGCGCGAGGAGCCGGTCGACGCCGCGGCGCCGCGCGTGGAGGGCGGCCTCGACCTCGGCGCCCCGGGCGCCGCGCCCCTCGTGCAGGAGACCACCACCGAGCCCGATCAGGCCGGCGCGTTCACGCCCGCGCTCGTGGCCCAGCAGCGCCGCTTCACCGGCCGCCGGATCGACCTCGATCTGAAGGACGCCGACGTGCACAACGTCCTCCGCCTGATCTCGGACGTCGGGCGCGTCAACATCGTCACCGCCGACAACGTGAGCGGCAACGTCACGATCCGGATGCGCAACGTCCCCTGGGACCAGGCGCTCGACACCGTGCTCCAGGCCAAGGGCCTCGGGATGGTGCGGCAGGGCAACATGATCCGGGTGGCGCCGCTCGCCGACCTCAACAAGGAGCGGGAGCTGGCCATCGCGCGGCGCAAGAGCGAGCTGCAGCTGGCGCCGATCGAGACGCGGATCGTCCCGATCAACTACGCCGAGGCGAAGGAGATGCAGGACCGCGCGAAGGACATGCTGTCCCCGCGCGGATCGCTCGCGGTCGACGAGCGGACCAACGTGCTGATCGCCCGCGACGTGGCCGGGAACCTGAACCAGATCGAGGAGCTGGTCCGGTCCCTCGACACGCAGACCCCGCAGGTCCTGATCGAGGCGCGCGTGGTGGAGGCGACGAGCCGGTACCTGCGCGACGTGGGCATCCAGTGGGGCGGCGACGCGACGTTCAGCGCGGCGACCGGCAACCCCACGGGCCTCGCGTTCCCGTCCGCGATCGGGGTGGTCGGCGGCGCGAGCGACACGCAGACCCCGACCGCGGGCCTCTCGCCGTTCAACAACCGCGTCGCGAACCCGAACTTCGCGGTCAACCTCCCGGCGATCGTCGGGACCGGGCAAGGCGGCGCGGTCGGCCTGACGTTCGGATCGATCAACAACACGGTGAACCTGGCCGTGCGCCTCTCGGCCGCCGAGTCGAGCGGCATGCTGCGGATCATCTCGAGCCCCCGGATCCTCACCCTCGACAACCGGGAGGCGCGGATCAGCCAGGGCACGCTGATCCCGTTCTCGCAGATCAGCGCGCAGGGCGTGCAGACGACGTTCCAGGAGGCGAAGCTCCAGCTGCTCGTGAAGCCGCACGTGACGAGCGACGGCAGCGTGGCGATGCACGTCAAGATCAACCGCGACGAGCCCGACTTCAACCAGACCTCCGCCCGCGGCGACCCCACGATCCTGAAGCGCGAGGCCGAGACCGATCTGCTCATCATGGACGGCCACACGGCCGTGATCGGCGGGATCTTCACGCGCAACACCGGCCGCAACCTCGATCAGGTGCCCCTGCTCGGCGACATCCCGGTGATCGGCATCCTCTTCCAGCGGCGCCGCGCGAGCGACACGCGGAGCGAGCTCGTCATCTTCCTCACCCCCAGGATCGTGAACCGGGCCGAGTCGCTCGGGAAGTAGCGCGGCCACGCGCGCCTCCGGCGCCCGCCCGGGAGGGCGCGGCGGGAGGCGGGGAGCTGACCGAAGGCGGGGAGCTGACCGATGACCGAGCCCGTCCTCCTCGGAGGCATCGACGTCTTCCACCTGATGAACGACCGCGTCATGCGGTCGCGCGGCCAGGCCGGGAATCATTGCTTCTTCGTCGCCCACCTCGAGGGCCGGCTGGAGCTCGGCCGGCTCCAGGCGCGGCTCGATCGGGCCGCGCGCGCGGTGCCGGAGCTCCGCTGGCGGCTCGACCATGGACCGCTCGGCGCGGGGCGGCCGCGGTGGGTGGTCGACGCGCGGCGCGGCGCGCCGGCCGCGAGCCTGCACGAGGTCTCGGGGGACGCGGAGCTCGCCGCGCGCATCGAGGGCCTGCTCACCGCGCGCGTGGACGGCGAGCGGCCCTGGGCGATCGACGTCCTGCGCCGCCCCGGCGCCGGGGACGTGCTCGTCCTCCGGTACTTTCACGCGCTCGTCGACGCGAGGGGCTCGGATCGGCTCATGGCCTGGCTCGGCTCGGGCGCCGGCGACGCGCCCGACGATCCGCCGCCGCCCGAGGAGCGCTTCGAGGTCTCGGAGCGCCCGCTCGCGCGGCTCGATCGCGACGCCCGGCTCGAGCTCGCCCGTGCTTACCGCGCCCATGTCCTCGGCCTCGGCCGGACCCCGATCCTCTCGCTGGCCCGCGCCGCGGGCGCGGGCGTCGCAGGGGCTCCGCGCGTCCTCCGCCTCACGCTGTCCGAGGACGAGA
This sequence comes from uncultured Polyangiaceae bacterium, assembly GCA_964421485.1. Taxonomy (GTDB): domain Bacteria; phylum Myxococcota_A; class Polyangia; order Polyangiales; family Polyangiaceae; genus CAYQYG01. The sequence goes on from CAYQYG010000121.1 coordinate 17,623, forward strand.
CGCGCGCGTTCGATCGGCGGGTGCGCGAGCGCGCGCGGCTCTCGGAGAGCAGCCTGATGATCCTCGGCGCCGCGCGGCTCGCCGACCGGGCCCTCCGCGCGCGCGGCTACTCCCCGCCGCAGTACGTCCTCCCGGTGCCCGTCTCGCTCGACCCCAAGGCCGGCGCCCGCCGCCTGCTCGGCAACCACCTCACGATGCTCATTCTCTCCCTGGGCCCCGACGACCTCTGCGACGAGCGCCGCGCGATCGCGCGGCTCGCCGAGCAGCAGCGCGCCGCGGTCCGCGAGCGGCTCGACCTCGCCATCCTCGCCTCGCTCGACGTGACCCGCTGGCTCCCGACCCCGGCCTACCAGTGGCTCCGCTCCCGGCCGTTCCGCGGCGAGCTCGCCTCGCTGATCTTCTCCAACCCCGGCGCGGCCCACATCCAGACCTTCGCCGGCCTCCAGGTCACGGCCGCCTATCCGCTCCCGACCGTGATCTCCCCGCCCGGCTTCCAGGTCATCTTCAGCCGCTACGGCGGCCGCCTGTCCGCTTCGATCATCCACTCCGCGGGGATCCTGCGCTCCGGTGAGGCGGCCGCCATGCCCGAGGCGCTCCGGGCCGAGCTCCTCGGCGAGCCGGATGCGAGCGGCGCCCGGACGGAGTAGACCTGCGCCTCATGCGCGCTTACGACGTGGTCATCATCGGCGCGGGCATAGCCGGCGGCCTGCTCGCGAGGCAGCTCCGCCTGGCCCGCCCCGAGCTCGCCGTGCTCGTCCTGGAGGCGGCGGAGCGGCTCGACGATTACAAGGTCGGCGAGAGCACCGTCGAGGTCGCCGCCCATTACATGATCCGGCGGCTCCACCTCGGCACCTACCTCTATCAGCACCAGCTCCCCAAGAACGGCCTCCGCTTCTTCTTCGACGCCGAGGGCCGGGATCTGCCGCTCCCGCGCATGAGCGAGATCGGCTCGGACCACATGCCGTTCCACCCGAGCTTCCAGCTCGAGCGCGCCAGGCTGGAGCGGGACCTCGTGACCCTGAACCGCCGCGCCGGCGCCGAGGTCGAGCTCGGCGCGAAGGTCACGGACCTGAAGATCGACGGCGAGGCAGGCCACACGGTCACCTACGAGCAGGCCGGCGAGCGCCGCGAGGTCACCTGCCGCTGGCTCTGCGACGCCTCCGGCCGCCGCCAGGTGCTGCTGCGCAAGCTCGGCGTGAAGGTCCAGAAGGAGACCCGGCTCAACACGGCCGCCGCCTGGGCCCGCTACCGCAACGTCGCCGGAATGGACGCGATCCGCGACGAGGCCTGGCGTTCCCGTGTCCGCTGGACCTCGCGCCACCTCTCGACGAACCACCTCATGTACGACGGCTACTGGATATGGTTCATCCCGCTGGCCGGCGATCTCATGAGCGTGGGCGTCGTCTACGACAAGGATCGGCTTGACATTCGGGGCTTCGGGTCGCCTGACGGCCTCCCGATCCCCCGCGGCCGCGAGGCCTTCGAGCGCTTCCTCGACGGCCACCGCGCCGCCCGGGAGCTGCTCGCCGGCGCCGAGATGGAGGATTTCCAGGGCTACGCGCACCTGCCTTACCGCGGCGACCTCTTCTTCTCGACGGACCGGATCGCCGTGACCGGCGAGGCCGGCGCGTTCGTCGACCCGTTCTACAGCCCCGGCTCCGATTTCATCGCGACCGCGAACGAATTCATCACGCGGATGATCCTCACCGACATGGAAGGCCGCCGCGCCGAGCTCGAGGAGCAGGTCGCGGCCTTCGACGCCTACTATCGATTCAAGTACGAGAGCACGCTCCTGCTCTATTCGAGGATGTACCCCATCTTCGGCAGCTTCGAGGTCTTCCGCCTGAAGTACCTGCTCGATTTCAACAACTACTACAACCTGGTCCTCTGGCCCTTCGTCGCCGGCAAGCTGACGGACGTCGCCTGGATCCGCGAGGAGCTCAGGTTCAGCGACCTCGTGCTCCGCGCGCTCTCGACGATGGCGGACCATTTCTCGAAGCTCGGCCAGGACCTCCACGCGCGGGGCGAGTACTTCGCCCGGAACGAGGGTCGCTGGGCGAACGGGCTCAACGGGGTGTCGCAGCTCCAGCGCCGGATCACGCCGGTCCTGGATCCGGAGTACCGGCGGGCGCAGGTCGACCGGGCCTACGGGAGCGTGTTCGCGTCGCTGATCGAGCGGCGGCTGGGCGAGGGGATCTCGGACCGGGAGCGGGTGGTATCGGAGCTCACGCTGCCGCAGGTGCTCGTGTTCAAGGACATCACGCCCGAGGGCCTGGAGCGCCTCGTGCGCCGGGTCGCCGACAGGATGACCAGGGAGCTCCGCGCGGAGCTGCCCGGGGCCGGGATCGAGCGGGTGAAGATCGGCGCGGGCGGCGCGGGGCTCGAGGTGATCGGCCCCGAGGTCGGGAGCGAGGCCCACGCGCGCGCCCTCGCGCGGGCGCAGGCGCTCTGGGATGCGTCCGCGGGCTCGCTCGCGCACGTCGAGCTGTGAGGGAGATCGAGCTTCGGCGGCGCCGCCGGGGCCGGGGGTGTGGCCCGGCGGGCGCCTTCCCGCGCACTCGTCGCTGCCAGGCGGACTTCGGGGGGGTGGATGCGCCAGGGGGAGGGGGCGACATTCGAAGGTGGGATGCTCTCAGGGCCGCTCCTCGGGTGCGCGGGGC
>CAYQYG010000122.1:0-20083 GCA_964421485.1 uncultured Polyangiaceae bacterium
CGTCGAGGGGGCGCCGGACGGCCAGGCCGCCGCGGTTCAGGACGTGGATGTAGATCATCGTCGTGCTCACGTCGCGGTGGCCGAGGAGCTCTTGTATCGTGCGGATGTAGGAGGTGCGTCGCGAAGGAGTGACGCAGGGTATGACAGAGCGCAGAGCGCACGCCTCGATAGACCCGCGGCGAGGGCCGCCTCTCGCACCGCGCTGGAGGACCGTCTCGAGGAGATGATGCCGGCGGAGGTGGCCTGTCTCCCGGTCGCGGGAGGGGCGCGCGGCGGGGAATACCCGTTGGCAGGGCCACTCTCGGCCGGCGCTCGGATACTTTCGATCCAGGGCGTCGGGGAGGGCCACCCAGCCGGCGGCGAGATCGGGGGGGCTTCGCCGAAACCCCCGACCCCTTCGCCGAGGGGCGCCAGGACCACGCTCGCGGCGTCCTCCGCGGAGCGCGAGGGGGGCAGATGACGGGTACGACGGGTGGGGGCAGGGGGCGCAGTCGCCGCTGGCACCGGATCGGCCCGGCGGGCGCTGCCACCGTCGGATCGGGCGGGCGCTGCCACCGCGGACGAGCCGCCCCGTCCCGGTCTGCCAGGCCGGCCCTGCCCCGGGCCGCGGCGCGAGCGCCACCGCGCACGGCGACGACCAGCGCCGCATGGACCGCCGTTTGCTTTGTGTGGGATCGGGCCGCTCCCCGCCGGATCCCAGCGGAACTACCGACACGGCGAGCAGGCTCGAGCCGATCGGCCCTGGACACAGTGGCCCTTCGAAGTAGGTAGATCGAACGAACCTCTCGCGCGTCCCAAGGGGCCATGCTGCATCGCGCACTCCCTGTCTTGTTCCTCGCGGGCGTCGGCCTGCTCACGTTCGGCGCTGCGTACGCGGATGTTCTCCCACCCGGTCCCACAAGGCCGAGGCCGCACCACGTAGCACCCGTCGAGCGGTGGCGGCCGCCCGCGCCACGCGCGTTCCAGGTCTCGCTCGTGGACGACGGGCTGTCTCCGCTGCCGACGTTCTTCCACAACGACCGGCGGTACGTTCTCGGTAATCTCGGCGAGCGGTACCGCATCCGCATTTCCAACCCGACCGCCTCGCGCGTCGAGGCCGTCGTCTCGGTGGATGGGCTCGACGCCCTCGATGGAGCGACGGCGAGCATGTCGAAACGAGGGTATGTCATCCCGGCGTTCGGTAGCATCACGGTCGATGGCTTCCGTACCTCGATGGATACCGTGGCAGCATTCCGCTTCTCGTCGGTGAGCGAGTCGTATGCGGGGCGAAAAGGGCAGGACCGCAACGTGGGCGTGATCGGAGTGGCCTTCTTCCGCGAGCGTGCGGCGGCGCCGCCGCCCGTCGAGATCGCACGGCCCGGGGCCCCTCCGCGCCCGGCTCCGAAGCGCTCTGCCGAGGCGCCGAGGGGCGGAGCGCCGAGCGCAGACGAGTCCGGCGCGGCAGCGCCCGCGAGGAGGCAACGCACCGAGCGACCGGGGCTCGGGACCGAATTCGGCGAACAACGCGAATCGCGCGTGCAGGAGACCATCTTCGTGCGCGAGAGCGAACGGCCGGCGACCACGATCGAGATCCGTTACAACGACCGCGACGGCCTCCGTGCGCTCGGTATTCCGGTGCCGCCCAGCCCTCCCGTGATCGACGACGATGTCGAGAGGCGAGAGTCGGCCGATCCGTTCCCCGGCGACCGGCGCTTCGCCGAGCCGCCTCCCTGACCTGCTCCTTGGTAGCGGGCAGATCGGTCCAATCATTTCTATACTGGACAGCCCTCCGAGGCGGGTCCCCGAGCGGCTCCCGGATAGCCCGGCGCGGGAGCCGCTCCGGGCTCAGAACGGAAGGCCGGACACCTTCACCGGCGCGTTCTGGCTCTGCGCCAGGCCGTCGCCGAGCTGGCCGTCGGAGCCGGCGCCCCAGCAGTAGACCTCGCCGTTCGACAGCCACGCGCAGGTGTGGTTCGTGCCCGCGCCGACACCGGCGGCGCCGGCGAGGCCGGTCACCTGGCTGGGGGCGCTCTTCGTCGCATTCGTGCCGTCGCCGAGCTGGCCGTTCGGGTTGGCGCCCCAGCAATGCACCGTGCCGTCGCCGAGCAGGGCGCACGTGTGCCGCGCGCCGCTCGCTATGCGCGTGACGCCCTGCAATCCCACCACCTGCACCGGCGACAGGCTGTCCACGGAGGTCGCATTGCCGAGCTGGCCCTGATCATTGCGTCCCCAGCAGCGCACCGCGCCGTCGGCGAGCAGGGCGCAGGTGAACTCGAGGCCGGCGCTCATCGCGGCCACGCCCGCGAGGCCGGTCACCGTGACCGGCTCGCTCCTGGGCGACGTCGTGCCGTCGCCGAGCTGGCCGTGATCGTTGCGGCCCCAGCAGCGGGCGGTCGCGTCGGCCAGCGCCGCGCAGGTGTGCTCGGAGCCCGCGGCGATCGCCGCGACCCCGAGCAGGCCGCTGACGGGCACCGGCGCGGTCTTCGGGATCGTCGTGCCGTCGCCGAGCTGGCCGTCGCCGTTCTGGCCCCAGCACACGGCGCTCGCGTCCGCCTTCCGCGCGCAGACGTGGGTGCGCCCGCCGGCCAGCGCCGCCGCGCCGGTCAGGCCCACGACCTCGTGCGGGACGCTCGAATCCACGGTGCTGCCATCGCCGAGCTGGCCGTCCTGATTGCCGCCCCAGCAATACACCCTGCCGTCCGCCACGACCGCGCAGCTATGGAACCAGCCCGCGGCGGTCGCCGTGGCGATGCTCTGCACGGGCAAGAGGACCGGGACCGGGGAGTCCGCGCCGGTGCCGTTCCCGAGCGCGCCATCCGCGTTCGAGCCCCAGCACGCGATCGGCCCCCCGGCGAGGGTCGCGCAGGTGTGGGAGAAGCCGCCGGCAAGGTCGATCGAGCCGCCCGGCGCGGCGCCGCCCGCGCCGCCCTGGCCGCCGCCCGCGCCGCCCTGGCCGGCGCCGCCCGCGCCGCCCTGGCCGCCGCCACCCGAGGTCGTGGAGGTCGTGGAGGATGTGGTGGTCGCGGTCGTTCCGGGGGCGCTCTCGTCGTCGCCGCAGCCGATGGCGGCCGCGGCGGAGAGGAGAGCGACCAGGAGGAGGGGGGTTGCAGCCGGGGCTCGGAGCGTCATGGCCCCTTGTCCGGCTGCCCGCGCCGGGCGTCAATTCGGCATCGGGCGGCCGGGGGCGGTCAGTGCACGCCGCCGACGAGCCAGGCGTGCGCGGGGACGAGGACCTCCTCCGGGGAGGCGCCGCCCTGGGTGGCAGGGCCGGTGGCGTCGCCGAGGGGGGACATGCGGAAGCCGTGGTCGCCGAAGACGAGGACCAGGGTGCGCGGGGGGAGGCCCTCGAGGAAGCGGGCGACCACCTCGGTGACCTCGTCGGCGATGGCATCCATTCGATCGGGGTAATGGGGGCCGGCGTTGCGGAGGCGAGCCTCGACGAGGTCGAGCTTCATGAGCTCGCGGTTGCCGGCGCGCTCGCGGCGGAGGGTGCCGACGGCGCGGCCACGGGAGATCTCGGGCTCGGGGTCGCCGGGGGGGGCGTCGCGGAGGCCCTCGGGGCCGCGGGCAAGGAGGGCGAGCTGGGTGGGGGTGGTGGGGGGGAGCGCGGACCAGAGGAGGGCGCGCTCGACGAGGACCGAGCGGCCGGCCGTGGCGTCCTTGAGGCGCGCAGCGACGCGCTCGCCGAGGTCGAAGCGGAGGGCGTCGACGAGCACGAGCTTGACGGCACGGGCGCCGTTGAGGCGGGCAATTCGGGCCGCGACGTCGGGGGCGTCGAGGACCATGGTGGGGCGCTTGCCAGTGACGCGCAGGGCCGAGTAGGCCTCGCGATAGCTGCGCTCGAAGCTCGTGCGCCAGGCGTCGACGACGCCGCGGACCGTGGCGTCGGCCTCGCCGCAAAGGGTGGCCTCGAGCAGCGGCATGTAATGGGTGGCGAAGAGCTGCTCGATGGCGCGGACAGGCTTGGGGCCGCGGCTGTCGTCGAGCTCGATGGCGAGGTTGCGCCACTCGGCGGCGCTCAGGATGCGGCCGGCGATGGGGCGGGGCTCGCGGCGCGGCGAGGGGGCCGGGGCGAGCGCGGGCTTCGCCGGGGCGGGCTCGTTCGCAGGAGGGGTGTGCGCGCCGTCGAGGATCGCGACGGGCGCGATCGGGGTGGGCACGTCGGGGGGCGCGGTGGGCCCGCTCTTCACCATTTCACGCGCGACAGGGGGCTCGGCGGAGCGCGCCTTGAGAGCGCGCGGCGGGAGCACGCCCCGGGGGCGCGGATCGCGACGCGGCAGCGCGGCGGCGAGGCGGGGGCGATCGGGCGCAGCGGTGTCAGCGCCGATCTCCGCCGCGATCTCGATATCGACGCGGAGCGCCGCGGCGCCGAGCGCTTCGCCGAGATCACTCGCGACGATCTCGGCCACGGCGATCTCCGGCAGGGCGGGCGCGGGCGCGGTAACGGACACGGGCGCGGGCGCGGCAACGGGCTCGGGCGCGGCAACGGACACGGCAACGGACACGGACGCGGGCGCGGCGACGGCCTCGGGCGCGGCGACGGCCTCGGGCGCGGCGACGGCCTCGGGCGCGGCTGCGGGCTCGGACGCGGCTGCGGGTCCGGGTGCGCTCCGGCGCGTGGTGCCGGAGTCCGCCGGCGGCGCGACGTCGGCGGCGAGCTGCGCGAGCGGCACCGGCGCGAGCACGCGCAGGGACCGGTCCTCGTCCTGGAGCCACAGCGCGATCGGTGCGGACCGCGCCGCCTCGATCCAGGCCGCGATCGCCGCGCTGTCCTCGACGCCGAGCGCGCCGCCATCGGCCGCGGCGGAGAGCGACGGGACCGCGACCGCGAGGCCCGCCGCGCCGAGCGCCAGGGCGCGGAACGCCTGGTCGGCGATGACCTCCTCGATCGCGGCGCCCGCGTCGACGCTCGGCGGCAGGGCGCCGCGCATCGCCAGGGCGAGCTCGACGGCCTCGTCGATCGCCGCGCGCACATGGCCGCGCGAGGCGGGCGCCGCGGACGCGCTGACACACAGGAAGCGCCGCGCCCTGAGCTCTTCGAACCCCGCAGGCGCGCGTTCGGCGGCGAACCTCACGGGGCTCGGCGCGCAGGCGGGCGCCGGGGCGGCGCGGTGCTCGTCGTGGGCATGGTCGAGGCGCATCGCGCGGCAACCTTGCAGAAGCACGCGAAAGGGGCGAATTTTCGGCAGAGCGGGGTCAGGGGCCCTGGCGCTCGTCGCGCATCCCACCGATGGCCCGGTAGGCCCGCGCGATCGCGCTGGCGAGCGTCGCCCGGCCACGCGGCGACTGGGGGTGGATGTTCTCCAGGCGACCAGGGCTCCGGTGCTCCAGCGCCGCCAGCGCGTCGCAGACGCTCGCAGGCACCACGCCCTGGCCGGTCGCCAGGCCGTCGATGCAGCTCGCGACGAGCGACGGCGCGCGCTCTCGATCGAAGCGCTCCAGGAGCAGCCACACGGCCAGCGCGCCGGGCTGCGAGGCGCGGTGCTTCGTCGCCCAGTCGAGGATCGGCTGCACCGAGGCGGCGCCCTCGAGCGCCGCGCGCGCCTCGGCGCCCCAGGCCAGCGTCAGGCCGTCGTCCACGGGCTGCCGGCCGCCGGCGATGCGGCGCGCGACCTCGGCGCCGGTCAGGTGGCCCACCGCGAGCGCGATCGACAGCTCCGTCTCGCTCAGGAGGCGGTGCGTCCACTCCTCCACGTGCGAGGCGCGGGTCCGGGCCTCGGCGTGCGCGGCGGAGATCGCGCCGGCGTGCTGCCGCAGCACGCGCGCGAGGCGGCCGCCCGTCAGGCGGCCCTTCCACTGCGGCATCGCGGAGAGGATGTAGCGCACGCGGCGGGCGTCGAGCGCGACCACGGCGAGCGCGGCGCGGGGCGAGGTGTTCGCGCGCGCCGTCGCGGTCAGGACGACGCGCTCGAGCAGCTCCAGCGCGCGCAGCGAGGGGTCGAGGTCGACCTCGTCCTCGGGGAGGTCCTCGGCGCGCTTCCTGGGCTTCGGGATGCGCGCCGCGAGGTCGAGCAGCGCGGCGTCGGGGACCGCTGGGTCGGCCCAGGCGAGCTCGAGCAGGGCGGCCGGGACCACGAGCGCGCGGGGCGCGGCCTCGCAGAGCTCGGAGACCATCGACGCGCGGAGCGCGGCGCCGCGGGCGAGCACCATGCGGTCGGCGCCGATGGGGTGGCGCGCGAGATCGTCGAGGAGCGCGGCGCGGTCGACGCAGGCGGCGCAGGAGAGGCCCTCGGCGGCCCAGGCGGCGAGGCGGGCCTTGCCGGTGAGGCGGCTCTCGGCGGTCGTCGTGCGCGACAGGGATTTCACGGCCTCGTAGACGACCTCGGTGAGCTCGCCCTCGTCCGCCTCGCCGCCGAGCGGGGCGAGGGGGCGCAGCGCGAGGCCGGCAGCGAGGCCCATCGCCGGCGGGGAGCGCAGGTCGTCGCCGATCACGCGGTCGAGCAGCTCGCCGAGCTCCTTGCGCGGGAGCACGCGGGCGCCCCAGAGCGCGCCCTCGGGGTCGAGCGCGGCGCCGGCGCCGAGCGCGCCGGAGAGGGCGCGCGTGACGTCCGGGGCCAGCACGCCGCCGGTCGACATCGCGCGGAGGCCGGCCGCGAAGCGCGCTGTCTCGACGATGGTCGCGTCCCGCAGGGTGGGGCCGGCGTCGGCGCTCGAGCCGCCGTCCGCGAGGTCGCCGTGCGCGGTGAGCGGGCCCGCCGCGCGCGCGCGGACCTCGGGCGCGATGTCCTCCACGGCGAGGCGGGCGCGCTCGGCGGCGGCGAGCCGGTTCGAGGCGACGGCGCGGCGCACCCGGCGGGAGGGGTCAGCGGCCAGGGCGGCGAGCAGCGCGGGATCGCGGGCGACGCGCGCGGCGGCCTCGCGGCGGAGCGGGCTCGGATCCTGGGCCCACTCGGCGAGCGTGAGCGGCGGGATGGAGGCGGGATCGAGCAGCGCGAGCCAGAGGCGATCGTGCACGGGCGACGCGGAGGGCCAGTCCACGGCGCGCTCCACGGCCGCGAGCGGCGCGCTCGGGTGGCACGCGCCCGCGAGCACGTGGAACGCGTCGGCCGCGCGCCGGGCGACCACCGCCTCGAGCACGTCCGAAGGCGCGCGGGGGTGCACGACGAGCAGCCGGTCCAGATCCGCGTCGACGGGGACGTGATCCTCGGCCTGGGCCTCGGGGTCGCGGCCGACCTCGGCGCCCTCGCGCGCGACGCGGGCCGCGATCACGGCGATGGCCTCGGGGCCCACCGCAGGCGAGCGGGCCAGCGACAGGAGCACCGGCGCGGGGCCCTCCTCGGCGAGCGCGACGTTGAGCATGGGCGCGTTCTTCTCGGGCGTGCGCGAGAGGCGATCGAGGGAGGCGCGGTCGAGCATGGCGTGACGGAGCTGGTATATAGCGGCGATGCTCGCGCTCACACCCCCGGAGCTGGTCGAGCTCCTGATCACGCTGCCGGCGGACCGGACCCCGTTCATCTGGGGTCCGCCGGGCATCGGCAAGAGCGCGCTCGTGCGGGAGTCCGCGGAGCTCCTGAGCCTCGACTGCGTGACGCTGCTCGGGACCCAGATCGCGCCCGAGGACCTGATCGGGGTGCCCCGCATCCGGGCCGGCGAGGCGGGCGGGTTCGTGACCGAGTTCTGCCCGCCGCGGGCGATCCTCCGGGCCGAGCCGTTCCTGCTCTTCATCGACGAGCTGAACAGCGCGGTGCCCGACGTGCAGAAGGCGTTCTACTCGCTGATCCTCGACCGGCGGCTCGGCGACTACGTGCTGCCCGAGGGCTCGCGCGTGGTGGGCGCGGGGAACCGGGTCGAGGACCGCGCGCTCGTGCGGCCGATGGCGACGGCGCTGTCGAACCGGATGGTGCACGTCGCGCTCGCGGCGGACGCGGAGGCGTGGCTGCGCTGGGGCGCGACGGCGGGGCTGCACCCGCTCGTGCTCGCGTTCGTGCGGGCGCGGCCGGACCGGCTCTTCGAGCTGCCGCCCTCGGACGCGACGCCGGCGTACCCGACCCCGCGCGCGTGGCACATGCTCGCGGACGCGATCGCGACGGTCGGGGAGCACCTCTGGCCGGCGCTCGCCGCGGGCACGGTGGGCGACCGGGCGGGCGCGGAGTGGAGCGCGTTCGCCAGGCGCGCGCGCGAGGCGCCGAGCCTGGAGGCGATCGCGGCCGGCGCGGCGGCGGTGCCGAAGGACCCGGAGCTCATCTACTTCCTCGGGGCGAGCTGCCTCGCGCGGCTCGGCGCCGCGGCGCGCGCGGAGGGCGAGCTCGCGGCGAAGGCCGTCGCCGCGCTCGGCGCCGCGTCGAAGGAGGTCGCCGTCTGGATCGTCGACGCCGCGCTCGCGACGAAGCGGCGCACCGGCGCGCTCGAGGCCTTCGACGAGCAGATCCGCACGGGCGGCGCGCAGGTCCTCGTGGACGTGCTCCGCCTCGGCCGCTTCGCGCGCGAGGGCAGCGCGCGGTGACGGGCCGCCGGCGGCCGCCGCGCGCCGCGGCCGACGAGCCCGCCGCGGAGCGCCCGGCGGCGCCCGCGCCGGCCGAGATCGCGATGTCCCCGATCCGCCGGCTCCACGCGGATCCGGCCGCCGCGTCGGCGCAGTCGATCGACAAGATCGCCGCGGCGCGCGTGTGGCTGCTCAAGGAGAAGCCCTTCTTCGGCGTGCTGGCGCGCGCGCTCGCGGTCGAGGCGAGCCTCGCGGTGCCCGCGCTCCGGTTGACCGCGGACGACCGGCTGCTCGCGAACCCGCTGGTGGTGCTCGAGGCGAGGTTCCCTGCGCTCTGCGCGCGCGTCGCGCACGTCGCGCTGCACGCCGCGCTCGGCGCGCTGGTCCGCGGCGGCGCGCGCGAGCCGCTCCGGTGGAACGTCGCCCACGACCTCGCGATCGATCCGCTGCTCCGCGCCGCGTCGCTCGCCTCCGGGGCGCCGCTGCCCGCGACCGCCGCCGAGCTGCCGCCCGGCGCGAGCGCCGAGGAGTACTACCTCGCGCTCCCCGAGGGCACGCGCCCCGACGATCTCTGGTGCGACCTCTCCGATCCGCCGCCGCCCGATGGTCCGCCCCTGATCGCGGGCCAGCTCACGCGGCAGGACGACGACGAGGGCACCGACCAGGGCTCGCGCGGCGAGGGCGGCGAGGGCGACGCCGGCGCGCCGCACGGCGGCGAGCAGGACGGCGAGCAGGACGGCGACGAGCAGGACGACGTCGCGGCGCCGCCGCCGGTCGACGCGCGGGCGCGCGAGCTGCAATGGAAGATGCGGCTCGCCGCGGCGCTCGAGGAGGAGCGGGCCTCGGGCGGCAAGACCTTCGGGGAGATCCCCGCGTGGATCGACGAGCTCGTGCGCGCGACGATCGAGCCGCCGCCCGACTGGACCGCCGCCTTGCAGCGCTCGGTGACCATGCTGACGCGCAGCGACCGGAGCTTCCTGCGCCCGTCGAGGCGCATGAGCGCGCTGGCGGGCCCGGACGGCGAGTGGCCCGACGTGGTCGCGATGCCGGGCCGGCGCGTGCTGCCGGCCGGCAGGCTCGCCGCGGTGATCGACACGTCGGCGTCGATCGCGCCCGCCACGCTCTCGCGCTTCCTCGGCGCGGTCGCGTCGGCCGCGACGAGCGAGGGCTTCGACGAGGTGCGCCTCGTGCAGGCCGACGCGGAGGTGACGCGCGACGAGACGCTGTTCGCCGCGGAGCTGCTCTTCCAGGAGATCGCCGCGTGCGGGCGCGGCGGCACGGACTTCGGCCCCGCCCTGCGCAGGCTCGAGGCGGAGTCGCGGCGCCTCGGCGAGCGCTTCACGGTCGTCTACCTGACCGACCTCGACGGGCGCTTCCCGGATGCGTCGGAGATCCGCGTGATCGAGGTGCTCTGGGTGGTGCCCGGCAAGGCGCCGGCCGATCCGCCGTTCGGGAGCGTCGCGGAGATGCGGATCACCGATCGCGGCGGGCGGTGAGCCTCACCGCTTGCCGCGCTCCTTGTCGATCTCGTCGTAGATGTCGTCCGCCGGCTTCGGCTTCGGCGCCACCGGCCGCACCGGCGCCGCGGTGCTCGCGGACGGGGCCACGGTCGCGGACGGCTCGGGCGCCGTCTCCCTGGGCGCGGGCTCCGAGAAGCCGATCGAGATCGGGCCGCCGCTGCCCGCGCTCGAGATGAGCGTGATGACGAGCAGCGCGACCAGCGCGACCGCGAGGATCACGACCAGCACGAGGACCGTGCGGCTGCCTCCGCCGTGCGCGGGCCGGTTCCGGGCCGCCGGCGGCTGGGCCGGCTCCTCGCGCTCGGGCTCGGGCGGGCGCGGCGGCGCGGCGTACGGCAGCGGCGGCGCGGCGTATGGCAGCGGCGGCGCGGCGTATGGCAGCGGCGGCGCCTCGAAGCGCGCGGACCCCGAGGCCCACGGGCTCGCCGCGAGCGCCGCCGCGGCAGCCTCCTCGGGCGATCCGGGCGCCGGCGCGCCGCTCGCCGGGACAGGCGTCACCGCTGCGCCGGCCGCGCCGGGCGGCGGCGTGGCCGCCGGCGGCGCTCCCATCGCGCCGGGCATCATCCCCGGCACCGCGCCCGCCGCGCCGACGTCGGGCTGCGACACGGGTCTCCCCTCCGCCCCGGCGATCCCCTGCGGCGCCATGCCGGGCGGCGGCTGCATCATCGCGGCCGGCGACACCGCGGGCGCGGACGCCGCGGGCGGCCGCACGATGCCCGCGATCATCGCCGGATGCTGCACGCCCAGCGGCATCGTCTCGGTCGCCCCCGGCGGCAGCACGGGCGCCGGCGGCACGACGACCGGCGACTCCGCGGCGTGCGGCGCGACGAACGGCATCACCGGCGCGACCTGCGGGATCCCGCTCGATCCGGGATCCGTCGCCGGCGGGGCAGGCGCGAACGGCATCACCGGCGCGACCTGCGGCATCCCGCTCGATCCGGGATCCGCGGGCGGCGCGAAGGGCATCCCGTACGACGGCTGCATCGCCCTGCCCGCCGCCGCCACGTCGGCCGCGGAGATCATGCCGGGGGGCAGCGTCCCGCCGCGGGCCGTGTCGCGGGGCGCTGCCTCCGCCTGCTGCGCATACTGCGGCTGCGGCGGCGCGGGCGCCGGCGCGGCGTGGTACCCCTGGTGGGCCCGGATGCTGAGCCCGTACTGAGCGCGCAGCGGATAGAGCGCCCCAGGCGACTGCAGCGGCGTCGCCGGCAGCGGGCGGAACGGGATCCCCGACGCCGGCACGCCGCCCCCGCCATACGCCCCCGGCGAGTGCGGCTGCGCCGCCCCCTCACCCGGGCCTGTCCATGCATCGTGCTTGTCGGTCATCCGCGCGCTGGAGGGTTCCGCGCACGCGGATCCCGGAGCGGCCCAAATCTACCTCCAACCGCGAGGCTCCGGCCACGGTTCCCGCACGCGACCGCGCCGCGCGCCGCACGCCCCCGGATCCGCGGGTGAAATCGATCCTGCCGCCGGCGCCCGTGTCCGCGCCCGCGCCCCCCTCAGGGCATCGGGTGGGCCTCGAAGAAGTCCAGCATCATCTCGGTGGCGTCCATGTCCTGCGTCGTCTCGCCGAGCGTCGGCACCGGCAGCCCGCCCGGCCACGTGTGGCCCGCGCCCTCGGCCACGCAGCGGATCACCTCGCTCCCGCCGTCGCAGCCGAGCCAGCGCACGCAGGTCGAGTCCCCGTTCTGGTAGTAGACCTCGGAGGTCCCGCTGCACCCGTCGATCGCGCGCCACGCGGCCATCGTCTCGTCGACCGACAGGAAATCGAGCGTGCCCCCCGTGGTCCACTGCACGAGCGGCACGCCGCCGGTGTACGGGACCAGCGCGTCCTCCGTGCCGTGGAAGTGCATCACGGGCACCGGCCGGCCCGGCGTGCACGTCGCGGGATCGATCCCCAGCACGCCGGCGACCGGCGCGATGGCCGCGAAGACGTCCGACGCCTCGCAGCCGAGCCGGTGCGACAGGAAGCCGCCGTTCGACATCCCGGTCGCGTACACGCGCCGCGGATCGATGCAGTAGTCCTCCGCGATCTTCGCGACGAGGTCGCGCGCGAGCTGCACGTCGTCGACCGCGTCGACCCACGCGTCGCCGCAGCACTGCCCCGCGTTCCAGCTCGAGAAGAGCCCGTACGGGTACGCGACGAGGAAGCCGCGGTCGTTGCTCGTGGCGCTCATGCCCGTGAGCAGCGCCTCCTGCGGCGCGTCCGAGCCGAACCCGTGGAAGTTCAGCACCAGCATCGCGCCCTGCGACGGGTCGTATCCCGAGGGCACGTGCAAGAGGCTCGTCCGCAGGACACCGCCCGACGTCAGCGACACGACCTGCGATCCGGTCGGCCCCTCCTTGTCGGTGCACGTGAACGGCGGCGCCCCGCCCGAGCCGCCCGCGCCGCCCGCGCCGCCGCCCGACGTCGAGGTCGTCGTCGTCGCGCTGCTCGACGTCGTCGTCGAGCTCGACGTCGTCCCCGTGCTCACGCCCCCGCCGCCGCTCCAGCCCGCGGCCGGCTCGTCTCCGCCGCAGCCGATCGCCGCGAGCGCGCCCCCGGCGAGCGCCGCGCCCGCCAGCCACACGATCCCCGTGACACGCGCCATCGCCCGCACCTCCGCCGAGGCCGCACGGTATCACGCCTCGATGGCCCGGATGTCGAGTAGCCAGCCGAGCGAGATTGGCCCTAGGATCCACGCCTCGAAGCGCGATGAACGCGAACCGCCCTCACCACACCCGCCCCGCGCCCACGCTGCGCGACGCGCTCCGCCGCCGCGCCGGCGCGATGATCGTCGACAACTTCTTCCGCGGCATCGCGCACGCCGGCAAGCTCCACCCGCTCTCCCGGCCCGAGCGCCACCGCGTCGAGGTCCTGGAGGACGTGCCCTACGGCGGCCCCGGCGAGCCCTGGCGCAGGCTCGACGTCTACCGGCCCACCGCGCGCGCCGGCAAGCTCCCCGTGGTGCTCTACATCCACGGCGGCGGCTTCCGCATCCTGTCGAAGGAGACCCACTGGGTGCTCGCGCTCTCCTTCGCCCGCCGCGGCTACCTCGTCTTCAACATCGACTACCGCCTCGCGCCGCGGCACCCCTTCCCCGCCGCCGTCGAGGACAGCTGCGCCGCGCTCGTCTGGATCGCCGCGCAGGCCGAGCGCTACGGCGGCGACATCTCCCGCCTCGCCTTCGCGGGCGAGTCGGCCGGCGCCAACCTCGTCACCACGCTCGCGCTGGCCACGACCTACCGCCGCCCCGAGCCCTTCGCGCGCGCGGCCTTCGAGGCCGGCCTCGTCCCGCGCGCCGTGCTGCCCGCGTGCGGCATGCTCCAGGTCAGCGACGCCGATCGCTTCGGCCGCCGCAAGCCCCACCTGGGCGCGTTCCTCCAGGACCGCCTGCTCGAGGTCTCCCACGCCTACCTCGCCGGCGCGCAGGGCGATCTCGACCTCGCCGACCCCGTGGTCCTGCTCGAGCGCGGCGCCCCGCCCGACCGCCCCCTCCCGCCGTTCTTCGTCCCGGTCGGCACCCGCGACCCGCTGCTCGACGACTCCCGCCGCCTCAAGGCCGCGCTCGATCGGCTCGGCGTGCCCTGCGAGCTCCACTTCTACCCGGGCGAGATCCACGCCTTCCACGCGCTCGTCTGGCGCGACAACGCCCGCCGCTGCTGGAAGGAGACGTTCCGCTTCCTGGACGAGCACCTCGGCTAGTGGCGCATGCCAGGAGTCTGGCCGGAGATCTCACGAGAGAGAATCAAAGGGAGGCGCCTCCCTGTGATTCTCTCTCTCTTCTCTCCTCAGCCGATCACGATGTTCAGGATCTTGCCGGGCACGTAGACGAGCTTCTTCACCAGCTTGCCGCCCATGGCCGCCTTCACGCTCTCGACGTCGAGCGCGGCGGCGCGGGCGTCGGCCTCGGAGGCGGCCTTGGGGAGCGTGACGCGGCCGCGGACCTTGCCGTTGACCTGCACCGGGACCTCGATGACGTCGTCGACGCAGAGGGCCTCGTCGTAGGCCGGCCAGGGCTCGTACGCGAGGGATCGCTCGTGGCCGGTGAGCCGCCAGAGCTCCTCGGCGACGTGCGGCGCGAAGGGGGAGACCAGCAGGATCAGGGCGAGCGCGGCCTCGCGCGGGGGGCTCGGCTGCGCGGCGAGGTGGTTCAGGAGCACCATCATCGCGGAGATCGCGGTGTTGAAGGCCATGGCCTCGACGTCGCCGGTGACCTTCTTGATGGTGCGGTGGAGCAGGCGGCGCGTGGCGTCGTCGATCGCGTCCGAGAGCGGGCGCGTGCAGGTCGCGTACACGCGGTCGCGGAAGCGGACGACGCCCTGGATCTGGCCGGACTGCCAGGGCTTCACGGCCTCGAGCGGGCCCATGAACATCTCGTAGAGGCGGAGCACGTCGGCGCCGTGGTCGCGCACGATGTGATCGGGGTTGATCACGTTGCCGCGCGACTTGGACATCTTCTCGTTGTCCTCGCCGAGGATCATGCCCTGGTGCACGAGCTTCATGAACGGCTCGGGGTGCTTCACGCGGCCGAGGTCGAAGAGGACCTTGTGCCAGAAGCGCGCGTAGAGCAGGTGCAGCACCGCGTGCTCGGCGCCGCCGACGTAGAGGTCGACGGGCATCCACGCGTCGTAGGCCTCCTGCGAGAAGGGCTCGGCGTCGTTCTGCGGGTCGAGGAAGCGCAGGTAGTACCAGCACGATCCAGCCCACTGAGGCATCGTGTTCGTCTCGCGCGCGTACCAGCGGCCGTCCTTCTGGAAGAAGCGCCAGTCGACCGCGCGGGCGAGCGGGCCGGCCGGATCGTCGCCGGGGCGGAAGTCGGCGAGCTGCGGGAGCTCCAGCGGGAGCTCGGACTCCTCGACGGCGATCGGCTGATCGAAGCGGATGGTGTGCGCGGCGCCCTTCCTGGGATCGCCGCTCGGGTCCTCGAGATCGACCGGGAAGTAGATCGGTATCGGCTCACCCCAGTAGCGCTGCCGCGAGAAGACCCAGTCGCGGAGCTTGTAGCTGACCTCGCTCTTGCCGCGGCCCAGCGCGGTGAGGCGCTCGACGACGGCGCGCTTGCAGTCCGCCGTCTTGAGGCCGTCGAACTCGCCGCTGCGCACGTTGATGCCGTCGTCCACGTAGGCTGCGGCGAGGTCCTCGTGCAGCGCGCCGTCTGGGCTGACGACCTCGACGATGGGGAGGTTGTAGGCCTTCGCGAAGGCGAAATCGCGCTCGTCATGGCCGGGGACGGCCATCACGGCGCCGGTGCCGTAGCCGCCGAGCACGTAGTCGGCGACCCAGACGGGGACGCGGGCGCCGGTGATGGGGTGCACGGCGAAGAGGCCGGTGTCGACGCCGGTCTTGGCCTTGGCGCTCGCGGCGACGCGGTCGCGATCGCTCTTGCCGGCGGTCACGGCGCCGTAGGCCCGCACGGCTTCGCGGCGCTCCTCGGTCGTGGCGCTGTCCGGGCCGACGAGCCACGTCGCGATCGGGTGCTCGGGGGCGAGCACGACATAGGTGACGCCCATCAGCGTGTCCGGGCGCGTGGTGAACACCGACAGCGGCCCGCCGGTCCACCCCTCGACCTGGAAGTCGATCTGGGCGCCCTCGGAGCGGCCGATCCAGGCGCGCTGCATCGCGAGCGTGCCCTCGGGCCAGTCGACGAGGCGGAGGTCCTCGGCGAGGCGGTCGGCGTACGCGGTGATGCGCAGCATCCACTGGCGGAGCGGCGTGCGGTAGACCGGGTGGTTGCCGCGCTCGCTCTTGCCGTCGATGACCTCCTCGTTCGCGAGCACGGTGCCGAGCGCGGGGCACCAGTTGACGCTGACCTCGTCCTGGTAGGCGAGACCCTTCTTGAAGAGCTGGAGGAAGATCCACTGCGTCCAGCGGACGTAGCGCGCGTCGGTGGTGGCGAGCTCGCGCGACCAGTCGTAGCTGAAGCCCAGCATCTTGAGCTGGCGCTTGAAGGTCGCGATGTTGCGCGCGGTGGTGTCGGCCGGGTGCGTGCCGGTCTCGATCGCGTGCTGCTCGGCCGGCAGGCCGAAGGCGTCCCAGCCCATCGGGTGGAGGACGTCGACGCCGCGCATGCGCCAGTAGCGCGACATGATGTCGGTCGCGGTGTAGCCCTCGGGGTGGCCGACGTGCAGCCCGGCGCCGGAGGGGTACGGGAACATGTCGAGCGCGTACTTCTTGGGCCGGTCGGAGCCGGGCGCGCGCACGGCGCGGAAGAGCTCGAGCTCGTCCCAGACCCGCTGCCAGCGGGGCTCGACCTCGGCGTGGTCGTAGCGCGCGGGCTCGGCGGTGGGGGTGGCGGCGGTGGGAGCGGCGGGTTCGGCGGGGGCGCCAGGGGTCTCGACGGACATATGACGCAGGGTGGCATACCACCGCGCGGCGCCGGGCGCGCTGGATATGAGCCTGGCCGCGCGGCTTCAACGCTTCCGTCCTTCCACCCAACTCGAGCAAGGTCAGGACAACCGGGCGGCCAGCGACGGGCTGCCCGAGCGAGGTCAGGGCGACCGGGCGACCGCCGCCGGACTGCCCGAGCGAGGCCAGAGAGACGAGTGGGGTCGGCGATGCGCAGCTCGGGTGAGGCCAGAGTGACCGGCGCCCGGGGCTCCAGGCTGCCGCGGAGCCGCCGGGCAGCCGAGGACGGGCAGCCCGGGCACGGGCAGGGCGATCGACTCCGAGGCGGGCCAAGCTATAGACTCGCGGGCGATGACACGGGACGCAGCTTCGTTCGATGTGGAGGCCTTCGCGATGTTTCACCCTGAGATGCATCCCAGCATCGCGGATTTCGCGCGAGCGGCGCTTGGTCGCCACGGCGCATCGCCGAGATCTTTCAAAGCGCTGCGGGACGGCATACCTCATCCGGCAGCGGTCTCGTTCGCGCCGCCGGACGGCCGGATGATGGCCACCTACGAACGAGAGACGATCGTCGAGTACGGCGCGATCGTGCTCGCGGGGCTCTTGCTCGGCGCATGGGAGAGCAAACAAATCACGCGCGTGTGCCGCAGGGGATCGCGCGTGGACTACTTCGTCGGCGAGGCGCCCGGTGACCAGCGCTGGATCCTGGAGGTGGGAGGAACGGACGACGGCAGCCATCAGGCCAGGCGCACGGAAAAGCGGAAGCAGATGGAGGACAGCCCCTACCGACGCGGACCGTTCAGGAAAGGCGGCTTCGTCAGCGCGACGCGCTTCGCCGAGCCCAGCGTCACGTCGCTCGACGTCATGACCCCGGAGGCCCCATGAGCAACGACGTGCGCGTCAAGCAAGCACAGCAGCTCTTCTGGGAGGTCGCGACGCTGCGAAGCCTGGGGGTCCCCCACAGGGCGATCGCTGCCAAGCTGCACCGGATGGCCCAGCTCCACCAGGAGCGCGCGAGAGAGCTTCTGGATCGGCTGGACGCTGACGGGTGGATCGATCTGTTTGCCGCGATCACGGCATGGGGTGAGGCTGGGAGCGAGCACGCCGCGCGCGACCTCCTGCGTCTCGGCGAAGACGTGGCCGACCGCTTCGAAGGCTCCGACGTGCTGCTCTCCGAGCTCGAGCACCTGAAGAGCTGGCTCAAGCGTCTCCAGGTCGTGCCGGCGCTCGAGGACTTCGCGAGGCCCCTGCCTCGCTTCGAGCGGGAGGCCGCTTGAGCGCCGACCTGTCGCTCCCGCGCGTCGTCGCGTTCTACGCGTACAAGGGAGGCACCGGCCGCACGACCACGCTCGTCCACGCCGCGTGGGCGCTCGCTCGTGAGGGACGGCGCGTGGTCATGCTGGACCTCGACCTGGCAGCGCCGAGCCTGTGGCAGCTCGTCTTCCCGGACCGGGAGCCCGCGGAAGGGTTCGTCGAGTACCTCGCGAAGGCCACCAGGTCTCCGGAAATCCGGGCCAGGGACTTCCTGCATGACGTGAAGCTCGATGACGACGCGAAGGGAGAGCTCCGACTGCTCGGCGCCGGACGGATGGACCCGGGATACCTTCGCGAGCTCTCGGCGCTCGACTGGCAGAGTTTGCTGGCTCCTGCGCGAACGATCGACGCCCACGGTCAGGTGACGTTCGGCACCCTGAGCCTGTTCGAGCGCCTTTGTGAGAGCCTGGCCCCCGTCGCGGATGCCATCCTGATCGATGCGCCGACGGGCTTGAACGACACGGCAAACGTCTGTCTGCGCAGGCTCGCCGATGTAGTGGTCGTGCTCTTCGCGCCAAGCCGCGTGCAGATGGAGGGTGTTGGCCGGGTGGTCTCGCTCCTCGCCGAGCAGCAGACGGCTCGCGGCAAGCCCGACGTCCTGTGTGTAGCGTCTACGTTGCATGCGCATCGGTTGACGTTCGACCAGATGAAGCGGGTCGAACGCGCCTTCCAGTACCTGGAACGGGTCCGGTACGAAGCGCTCGGCCAGCCGCCTCTCGACGACGACCCCGAGAAGCTCGACGCGATCGAGCAGCCACGCGTTCACGTCCCGTACGAAGCCGCGCTCGCAGACGTTGAGAATGTTTGCTTCAGGCGCGCCCCGGACAAAGACGAGCTCAGGCTCTACGAGGACCTCATCCGGCTGCTCGACGATCTGATTCCGCGGCCGCCGCTCGTGACACCCGCTGTCATGCCCGCGCTCGACGGCAGGGCCAAGCGCCAGCTCGTCGATGACCTGCTACCTCGGTTTCCGCCGCCCATCGCGGAGCAAGAGACCATGGAGGCCTTCCTGCGGACGAAACACGTCCGTGACGTGCTCGATGCCAGGACTGTACTGATCCACGGCGGCAAGGGCTCCGGCAAGACCGCGCTCTTTCGGTTTTGTCTGGATCCCCAGTCCCAAGCGGCGCGCGTACACCGCGTCGCGGTGCATGGGCCAGGAGCGCAGCAGCTCGGCATGGACGTGCTCAGCGATATGCTCGAGGCGGGGTATGATCTCGACGTCATCTGGCGCGTCTATGCTCTGTCCCGGCTCCCTTCCCTTCCCAGCGAAGTGACGCCGCGGGCTCGCGGCGCGGCCGCTCTCGTGGGACGCATCGCACGGCAGGAGGTCCGGTTCGATCCTGCCTCCACGCTGCTACGGGAATCCGGGTTGGGCACGGAGGTCGACAGCGCCTGGCAGGCCGTCGAGAGCGACCTCGCCGCGCGTGGAGAGCACCTCATGCTCTTCGTGGACGGGCTCGATACCCCGTTCAAGGGAAGCCTAGAGCGCCGCCGCACCGGCCTCTCGCAGCTCTTCATCGCGTGGCGGGCCACATTCGAACGCTTTCGCCACGTGCAGATGAAGGTGTTTCTCCGAACGGACCTCTGGCACGAGCTCTCTTTCCCAGAAAAGTCGCACGTGGGCACGAGGGCGATCGAACTCAAGTGGGAGCCGCGCCTGCTCTGGCAGCTCTTGCTCAAGCGCGCGCTTCGTTCGAGCCGATTCGAGCGCTCGTGCGAGGAGCGCGGGCTCTTGCCCGCCGTGGGCTGGGAGGACATCGAGGATGCGCCGGAGCCGGCACTGCTTCCTTTCCTGGACGCGCTGTTCGAGCAGCGCATCTGGACCAAGAAGACGGCTCTGTCGCGCAACTGGATCACCCGGCGGTTGAAGGACGCTCGCGACATCCTGTATCCACGCGACGCGCTCTGGCTCATCAGGAGCGCGCTGGAAAGCGAGACGGAAAGGCTACGGAACAATCGCCGCACGTCGACTGACGCCGCCATCTCGCGCGAAGCGCTCGCTGCGGCGCTCACTCCGACCTCGGAGCAGCGCGTGCAGGCTGTGAGGGAGGAATCACCCGAGCTGGTGGATGTTCTCGGGTGGCTCAACGGCTTCAACGCCCAGGGACAGCTCGATGACCTTCGCGCGTACCTCGCGAAGCGCCCGAGCTCCAACCCTGCGGAAGATCTCGAACGGCTCCAGCGGACGGGCGTGCTCCGCGCGAAGGATGGCGAGTACTCGGTTCCGGACCTCTACGTCCCGGGTCTCAAAATGAAGCGACCTGGACCGAAGTAGACGCGCGCGGGCTGTGCCATGGCCTCGAGCACGCTCTTCGAGGCGAGATCGAGCACTGACCGCGCGCGAGCAAAAATCCCGCGCTCCGCGCCGGTGATCCGCTGGTAGGATGCGCCCCCTCGCCCCCTCCGGAGCCGACCCCATGCCTTGCGCGCCTCGCACCCTCACCGCCCAGCTCGCCGTCCTCCTGCTCGCCGCCCCCCTCGCCGGCTGCGGCCCCACCTACGTGCGCGGCAACCAGGTCG
>CAYQYG010000123.1:0-20055 GCA_964421485.1 uncultured Polyangiaceae bacterium
CTACACGACGCTCTTCCGATCTACGACCCCGCCCCTCCGGTGAGGACCCCCTCGGGCCCCGGGGCCTCCTGCCGGGTAAGGGGTTGGTGGAGGCATTTACGTGGCAGACCCCATGCGCCGGGGGTGCATCACCGGGCATGAAATTTCCCCACGACCCCGGCGGCGCCGCCGAAGCCCGCCAAAATCTCTTCTCTCCTCCTCATCCGAATCTGATCCCCGGCAGATTTCCAGTGCCACAACCCGTGATTGCTCCCCGGCGCCTGTCCGCGGTCTCATGTCCGCATGCAGCCCGGCGCGCCGAGTCCCCCATCTCCTCCTCGATCCAAGGGCCTCGCGCTCGTGCTCGCGCTCGCGTGCCTGCTCGTCGCGCTGGTCATCGTGCTCGCGCTCGTCCTCCGCGGCTCCGGCGACGCGCGCACTGCCGGCCCCGGTGCCGCCTCGTCGAGCGCCGGCGCCCTGGATCGCGCGCCGCCCCGGCCCACCCGCCCCGAGGACGCGCCGCGCCCCGAGACCTATCCCGACACCGAGACCCTCCAGGGAACGACCCGCCTCGAGGCCTCGCAGCCGCTCCGCCCCGCCGCCGACCCCGCGTCGCCCGTGATCATCGACGCCCCCGCGGGCGCCACCGTCGAGCTCCGCGGCGGTCGCCCCGGCTGGACGCTCATCGGGTGGTCCGCCGCCCCCGGCCAGGTCTGGGTCGGGTGGATCCAGCTAGAACCATCCTCTGCCCGGGCCGGCGCGGTGCGCGGGCGCGTGACCGGCGCCATTCGATTCGAGGGCGCGCCGCCCCCGCCGCCGGAGGAGCCGAAATCCCGCGCCGCCGCGCCGTTCTGCAAGGGAAAGAAGGTCCCGCTGGAGGATCTGGTGGTCCGGAAGGGGCTCGTTCAGGACGTCCTGGTGCAGCTCAAGGGCGTGGGATTGCGGGGCGCCGCGGCCCCTCCGCGCGAGCGCGCCGTCGTGCACCAGATCGATTGCATGTACCGCCCGCCGGTGATCGGCGTGGTGATGGGCGAGGATCTGCAGATCGATAACGACGATCCGACGCTCCACAACGTGCACACGTACCGGGGCGCGGAGACCGTCTACAACGAGGCGCAGCCGAAGGGCGGCGAGCCCATCGTGCACCGCATGGAAGAGCCCGGGATCCTCGAGCTCCGCTGCGATATCCACCCCTGGATGCGGGCCCATGTGGTGGTGACCGAGCACCCCTTCTTCGCCGTGACCGGCGAGGACGGCCGCTTCGCGATCGAGGGCGCCCCGGCCGGGCGCTACGTGCTCGAGGCGTGGCACCCGCGCCTCGGGACGCAGAAGAAGGCGGTGACCGTCGTCGAGGCGGGCGCCGAGGTGGAATTCGCCTATCGCCCGGAGGACTATCATCCCGCCGAGGACGCAGCGGACGAGAGCGCAATCGTGGAGTGAGCCGGCGGTTGCAGAGAGGGGGGCTCGGCCTCATTTGCGGCCACCCGGCGCGCGGCGGGGTCGAAGGAGACCTGGCTCGTCATGACGCTCTCCTAGCTCCGGGCCCGAGCATACCGCTCCGGCGGCGCCCGCGCACCAGGGGATGCGCCGGGGTCGAGCCGGAGGGCGGGCAAGCTGTCGCAGCGCTTCGCATGCCCTGGCCGCGGTGATGGCCTGGTCGAGCCGGCGCTCCAGGGTCGCGAGCTGCCTGCGCAGCGCCGGCTCGGCGCGGCGCGCGGAGCCCGAGGTCGCGAGGTGCGCGCTTGCCCGGGCCGGCTGATGTGGCTAGCGTCTGCGCCGTGGCGCTCTCGTTCAACACCGCGGGCTCGTGCGTCCCCGGCGAGCACTACATGCTCTCGCCGGCGCTGCGCCTCGAGCGCGTGCTGCGCCTCATCGACGAGAAGAAGTACTTCACCCTGCACGCCGGGCACCAGACGGGCAAGACCACCTGCGCCCGGTGGCTCACGCGCCACTATAACGAGTCCGACCGCTACCGGTGCCTGTGGGTCGATATCCAGACCGCCCGCGAGATCGCCGATCCCTCGGCCGCGTTCCGCTCGATCCTGAACGTCCTCGCCGACGCGGCGGACCTCCACCTCCCGGGGCTCCCGCGGCCGGACGTGGACGCGCTGCTCCGCGATCCCACGACGGCCATCGTCGCCGCGCTCCGGCAGCTCGCCGCTGCCTCGCCGCGACCGCTCGTGGTGCTCTTCGACGAAGCCGACGGCCTGATCGGGGCGGCGATGGTCTCGTTCCTGACGCAGCTCCGCGCCGGGTACCTGGCCCGCGGCGAGCGGCCGTCCCCGCAGGCGATCGCGCTGATCGGCAGGAAGCAGGTGCGGGATTACGCGCTCACCGTCGAGGAGCGCCGCGCGGTGACGTGGCTGGGCACGAGCTCGCCGTTCAATATCAGCGCCGAGGCCACGACGCTGCGGCCGTTCACCGCGGCGGAGGTGGCGGAGCTCCTCGGCCAGCACACCGAGGCCACCGGGCAGCGGTTCCTGCCCGAGGCGGCCGGGCTCATCTTCGAGCTGTCGCAGGGTCACCCGTGGCTCACCAACGCGCTCGCGGATCGTATCGTCAGCTGCGACGTGCCGGACCGCGGGACCGCGATCGCCGCGGCGCACGTGGGGGCCGCCGGGGAGGCGCTCATCCAGGAGCGGCGCTCGCATATCGACTCCCTGGTCCACAGGCTCCACGAGGACCGCGTCATGCGGGTCCTGGGGCCCATGCTGGTCGGCGGGCAGATCGCCCCGTACGACGCGCTGAACGATGATTTCGCCTACGTGCTGGGGCTGGGGCTCATCGCCGATCGCGGCGGCCAGTACGGGATCGCGAATCCGATCTATCAGGAGGTCATCCCGCGCGTCCTCGCCTATGACCAGCAGGTGCAGCTCCGGCAGGAGACCCGCTGGTACACGCGGCCCGACGGCGGGCTGGACATGAAGAGGCTGATGCTCGCGTGGCAGGAGTACTGGCGCGAGGACGGCCATGTGGCCGCGGAGGGCTTCAAGTACCGCGAGGCGGGCCCGCACCTGATGCTGATGGCCTTCCTGCAGCGGATCGTGAATGGCGGCGGTCGCATCGCGCGCGAATACGGGCTGGGCAGGAAGGCGCTCGACCTGCTCGTCACCTGGCCGCGGCCGGGCGCGGCGCCCGAGCGGCACGCGATAGAGATCAAGCTGCGCCGCGATCGCACGACGGAGCAGAAGGGAGTCGCGCAGCTCGGCGGCTACCTGGAGCAGGCGGGGCTCGGCGAGGGCTGGCTCGTGCTCTTCGATCTGCGCAAGCGGCGCCCCTGGCGGCAACGCCTGTCGATCAAGGGAAAGAAGGCGGGGAGGAGCCGGATCTGGGTGGTCCACTGCTGAGCGGCTCGGGGGAGCCGGGCCGGCCGCGTCTACGAGATCGCGCCTCCCCGGGTGCAGCAGTACCTCGAGGCCGAGACAGAGCTCGTCCTGTCACGCGTGACCCCATCGATCCGCGTGCTGGACCACGGCGAGCCCGGCGGATCTCCGCGCCTGGGCAGGGCAGATCGGCGCCCGCGCGGCGGCTCAGGAGGTGGATGGCTCGATCACGTCCTGCGAGCTGGCCCGGGGATAGAGGAGCCGCCTCTCATTTCCCGGCCTCGAGGGGGGCGAGCTCGATGCCGAGCTCGGTGGCGAAGCGGAAGATACGCTCGTCGCGGTAGAACTCGCCGAATACGATGCGGACCAGGCCCGCGTTGGCGATCATCTTGAAGCAGCCCCAGCAAGGGGACGCCGTCACGTAGATCGTGCCGCCGTCGATGCGCACCCCGTTCCTCGCGGCCTGCACGATAGCATTGGCCTCGGCGTGGATCGTGCGGACGCAGTGGCCGTCCTCCATCAGGTGGCCGTCGTCGTCGCAATGGGACAGGCCGCGGATCGAGCCGTTGTAGCCGGTCGCGAGGATGCTCTTGTCGCGCACGATCACGGCGCCGACGTGCTTCCTGTCGCAGGTCGCGCGCGTCGCGACGTCGACGGCGATGCGCATGAAATACTCGTCCCACGAGGCCCGGTGGCTCATCGCTCCTCCCGCGCGGCGGGGTCTGGACGCCCGCGCGCGGGGCGCTTGTATCACGGGCGCCAGGGCGTGGGAGCGCGCCGAGGGGCCTTCCCCCGGGGGCGGCCGGCGTGCTAGCGCGCTCGCGTGAGCTCCGGAAAGACCAGGCCTCGGACTTCGGATCGGCGCGTGCTCGTCCTCGGATCGGGCGGGCGCGAGCACGCCCTCGCGCGGGCGCTCGCGCGGTCGCCCTCGGTGGCGGAGGTGATCGTCGCGCCCGGGAACGCAGGGACCTCCGCGGCCGCGGCGGCCGGGCGGGCCGCGATCCGGAGGGCGGCCGTCGCGGCGCTCTCGCCCGAGGAGGCGGTGCGCGCCGCCGTCGCGGAGGGCGCCGACCTGGTCGTCGTGGGGCCGGAGGCGCCGCTCTGCGCGGGCGTGGCGGACGCGCTCGCCGCGGCCGGGATCCCGGTGTTCGGGCCGTCGCGCGAGGCCGCGCGGCTCGAGGGGTCGAAGGTCTTCCTGAAGGAGCTCGCGACGCGGCACGGGATCCCGACCGCGGCGTACCGGGTCGCGCGCACCTACGAGGAGGCGGAGGCCGCGATCCGCGAGCGCGGCGCGCCCGTCGTGGTGAAGGCGGACGGGCTCTGCGCGGGCAAGGGCGTGGTGGTCGCGGCGAGCGTCGAGGAGGCGCTCGAGGCGGCGCGGGCGGCGCTCGTGGAGCGGCGCTTCGGCGAGGCGGGCGCGGCGCTCGTGATCGAGGAGGCGATCCCGGGCGAGGAGGCGAGCGTGCACGCGATCACCGACGGCGAGGCGATGGTGGTGCTGCCGGCCGCGCGGGACCACAAGCGGGTGGGGGACGGGGACGTCGGGCCGAACACGGGCGGCATGGGGGCCTTCGCGCCGAGCCCGCGCGTGACGCCGGCGCTGATGGATCGGGTGGAGCGGGAGATCCTGCGGCCGACGATCGACGGGATGCGCGCGGAGGGGCGGCCGTTCCGCGGCGCGCTCTTCGCGGGGCTGATGATCACGCCCGCAGGGGATCCGATGCTGCTCGAGCACAACGTGCGGTTCGGCGATCCGGAGTGCGAGGCGCTGATGGAGCTGCTCGAGGGCGACGTGGCGGAGCTCTTCGCGTCCGCGGCCGCGGGCGCGCTGCGGCCGGAGGCGGCGAAGGTGGCGGCGGGGAGGCACGCGATCGCGGTGGTGCTCGCGGCGCGCGGGTACCCGGCCGCGCCGCGCACGGGGGACGTCATCCACGGGCTCGACGCGGCGGCCGGCGCCACGGGCGTGGTCGTGAACCACGCGGGCACGGCCGAGAAGGACGGGGAGATCGTGACGGCGGGCGGGCGCGTGCTCGCCGTGACGGCGGCGGCGCGGTCGCTGCGCGAGGCGCGCGAGCGGGCGTACCGCGCGGCGGACGAGATCTCGTTCGAGGGGAAGATCCTGCGGCGAGATATCGGGATCGACGCCGCTCGGTGAGGGGCTAGTCGCGCGCTTCAGGCTGCTTGACCGGGGCTCCCCGATCACTATCCTCCGCCGCTCTGCGCCGTACGGAGGCGCACGGAAACACATCGATTGACATTGACATCCGGGGCTCCGGGTCGCGTCCGCGCGCGCCCTCCGCCCCGGACCCGACAGGAGTCCTCGGAAATGCCGCGTGTTCTCGTCTCCGATCCGCTCAGCGAGCAGGGGCTCGCGATCCTCAGGCAGGGGAAGGGGCTCGAGGTGGACTACAGGCCGGGGCTCAAGGAAGCGGAGCTCGCGGCGGCGATCCCGGGGGCGCACGCGCTGGTCATCCGGTCGGGATCCAAGGTGACGGCGCGGGTGCTCGAGGCCGCGACGGACCTGAAGGTGATCGGCCGCGCGGGGATCGGCGTCGACAACGTCGACGTGCCGGCGGCGTCGAAGCGCGGCGTGGTGGTGATGAACACGCCGACGGGCAACGCGGTCACCACGGCGGAGCACGCCATCGCGCTGCTCTTCTCGCTGGCGCGGATGATCCCGCAGGCGAGCGCCTCGATGAAGGCCGGCAGGTGGGAGAAGAAGAGGTTCGAGGGGCGCGAGCTCGCCGGCAAGACGCTCGGCGTGATCGGGCTCGGCAACATCGGGCGGATCGTCGCGGACCGCGCGCGCGGGCTCAAGATGCAGGTGATCGGGTTCGACCCGGTGCTCTCGTCGGACCGCGCGGCGGCGCTCGGGGTGGAGCTCGTGTCGCTCGAGGGCATCTGGCAGCGGGCGGACGCGATCTCCGTGCACACGCCGCTCACGCCGGAGACGCGCGGGCTCGTGGACGACGCGGTGGTCGCGAAGCTGCGGAGGGGCGTGCTGCTGATCAACGCGGCGCGCGGCGGGATCTACGACCTCGACGCCCTGCTGCGCGGGCTCGAGAGCGGGCAGATCGGCGGCGTCGCGCTCGACGTCTTCGAGGTCGAGCCGCCGCCCGCGGACCTGCCGATCATGAAGCACGAGCGCTGCATCGTGACGCCGCACCTCGGCGCGTCCACGACCGAGGCGCAGGACCGGGTCGCGCTCGAGATCGCGGAGCAGGTCGTCGAGTACCTCGCGACGGGCGCGACGAGGAACGCGGTCAACATGCCCAGCGTGACCAGCGAGGTCGCGGCGAAGCTCTCGCCGTACAGCGAGCTCGCGGAGAAGCTCGGCGGCTTCCTCGCGCAGATCGAGCCGGGCCTGTCGCCGCGGGGGATCGAGGTCGAGGTGGTGGGCGAGCCGGCCGAGCTCGGCGCGAAGCTCGTCGCGTCGTCGGCGGTCGCGGGCTTCCTGCGGCGGTACCTCGACGCGCCGGTGAACCAGGTCTCGGCGCCGCACGCGGCGGCGGACCGCGGCATCTCGGTGCGGGAGCTGCGCACCGCGGCCGCGGGCGGCAAGTACGCGTCGCTCGTGGTCGTGCGCGTCTTCGGCGAGGGCGGCGTCTCGCGCGCCGTGCACGGCACGCTCGGGGCCGACGGCACCGCGCGGCTCGTCCGGTGGGGCGACTACGAGGTCGAGGCGCACCTCGGCGGGCCGGCGCTCGTGGTGCTCAGCGTCGACAAGCCGGGCGTGATCGGGTTCCTCGGCACGGCGTTCGGCAACGCGAGCGTGAACGTGACCCGCGTGCACCTCGGCCTCGCGGGCGCGGGCGACGCGATCTCGGTGTGGAACCTGAGCCAGGCGATCCCGCCCTCCGTGCTGGACGAGGTCCGCCGCTCGCCCAACGTCCGCTCCGCGCTGGCCATCGAGGTCTGAGGCCCGGGGGCGGCGCGATGGATCCCATCATCGATCTCGCGCCGGGCGCCGAGGACAACCCGCTCGCCGCCCGCCTCGCCCAGCTCATCCGCGACAACCTCGCGCGGGATTCGCGCCGGCTCGCCGAGTTCCGCGGCATCCGCGGCGCGGTCCTCGTGGTCGCGCAGGACACGGGCACCTCGCTCACCCTGCGCTTCGATCACGGCCGGCTGACCCTGCACGACGGGGCCATCGGTGTGCCCTCGGTCACGTTCTGTGGAGACGAGGCCGCCCTCCGGCGGCTCCCCCGGGTGGCCTTCCACCGCCGGCTCCGGTTCCCGGTCCTCGGCCTGCTCCACCGCGAGTCCGGCGCGGCCCTCCGCGAGCTGGCCACCGAGGTCGCCCGCGGCGACCTGAAGATCTACGGCCTCCTCGCACATCCGCGCCTCGTCCTGACGCTCCTCCGCCTGATCTCGGACCCCGGCTGAACGCATCCCCACCCCAGGCCCAGGTCGATC
Organism: uncultured Polyangiaceae bacterium; assembly: GCA_964421485.1. Taxonomy (GTDB): domain Bacteria; phylum Myxococcota_A; class Polyangia; order Polyangiales; family Polyangiaceae; genus CAYQYG01. The sequence goes on from CAYQYG010000123.1 coordinate 7,719, forward strand.
GTTCGCCCTGGCGGTCCGGTTCCGGTTATCCTGTGGGCTCTCCAACTTCGGGCATGTGGCCCGAAACATGGAGTTTTGACGGCCTGTTGGCCTATTGGTATGGCTCGACCATGGGCATCCGGCTGCGTTACCTCGCCCACGACCTCGAGGTGCCGCTCGGCGAGTTCTTCATCGGCCGGAGCGCGGATTGCCAGCTCTCGCTCGATGATCCGCTCGTCTCGCGGAGGCACGCGCTGCTCACCGTGAGCGAGTCGGGCGTGGCCGTGGAGGATCTGGGGAGCCGCAACGGCGTGCTCGTCAACGGGACCAAGATCTCCGGGCGGCAGACCCTCTCGGACGGGGACAAGATCACCATCGGCGGGCAGGAGATGTACCTGCTCGGCGTGGTCGAGCCGACCTCGGCGCAGTCGCCGCGGAGCGCGCCGGCGTGGGCGCGGCAGACGCAGAACGCCCGCACCATCGAGATCATCGAGATGGGGGACGAGGAGGACGGCGCGACCGCGATCTCCTCGCGGCGCATCCTCGATCAGGCGCCGCTGCACCCCGACAAGCGCGTGCACGCGCTCAGCCTCATCGGCAGCGTGGCGGACAAGGCGCTCGCGATGGGCCGGGTCGACGAGGCCGAGCGCATCCTCCAGCGGTCGCTGCTCGACATCCTCACGAAGGCCCGCGAGGGCGGGGCGGTGGCCCCCGAGCTCGCGGAGAAGGCGAGCGCCTACGCCGCGCGCCTCGCCGGCGCGACGGGGCGCGGCTCGTGGATCAACTACATCTTCGAGCTCAACACGCGGCTCTTGCTCCTCTTGCCCGGCTACGTGGTCGACGAGCTCTACATCGTCGTCCGCAAGGTGAAGACGATCGACATGGCCGTCCTCCGCGGCTACGTGAGCGCGCTCCGCGCGGGCGCCGGTGAGCGCTCGCCGGCCGAGAAGTTCATCCAGCAGCGCATCGAAGGCCTGGAGCGCCTCGGAGCGCTGAAGTAGGCCCAGATGCCGTTTCGCATCCGCTATCAGGCTCACGATTTCGAGCTGCCCGTCGGCGTCTTCCTGATCGGGCGCAGCGGCGAGTGCCAGCTCTCGCTCGACGATCCGCTCGTGTCGAGGCGCCACGCGGCGCTCCACGTGCGCGCGGACGGCGTCGCGGTGCAGGACCTCGAGAGCCGCAACGGCGTCTACGTCAACGGCGCGCGCATCACCGGCGAGCGCGAGCTCGCGGACGGCGACAAGGTCACGATCGGCAGCCAGGAGATGCTCCTCTACGGCGGCGACGAGTCGCGCCCCGAGGCCCTCGGCGTCGACTTCCGCAAGGCGACCCAGACGCTCGGCGCGATGGCGCTGAGCGAGATGCGCAAGATCGCCGACGACCCGACCGAGCTCACGACCGGCGGCACCCCCGGCCACAGCGACGGCAGCTCGCGGGGCTTCCAGTCGCTCCGCCTGCTCACGACGCTCGCCGACAAGGCCCTCGCGCTCGGGCGCGCCGAGGAGGCCGAGCGCATCCTGCAGACGATCCTGATGGACATCCTTAACCGGGCGAAATCCAGCGTCCCGCTCGAGATGCCCGCCGCCGAGATGGCCGCCCGCTACGCCGCGCGCCTCGGCGGCGTGACCGGCAAGGGCTCGTGGGTGAGCTACACGTTCGAGCTCTACACGATCGCGCGCCGCCCGCTCCCCGCGCCCGTGATCGACGAGCTCTACACCGTGGTCCGCAGGGTGAAGAACGTCGACGTGGCCCCGCTCCGGAAGTACCTCGAGGTGCTCCGCGACCACTCGTCCGCGTTCGGCCCCGCCGAGCGCTTCCTCGTGTCGCGCATCGAGGGGCTCGAGCGCCTCGTCGCGCTGAAGTAGCGCCCTCAGCTCGTCTTTCGCCGAGGTCCGCCCGCGCTCCTGCGCGCCCGGTCCTGCGCCGGCTTCGCCTCCGGTCGCGGCTTCGCCTCCGGTCGCGGCTTCGCCTCCGGTCGCGGCTTCGCCTCGGGGAGCGGCTTCGCCTCCGGGCGCGGCTCCAGCGGCGGCGGCGCGCGGCGGCCCAGCGGATCCGGGCGCGGCGACCTCGCCTCGGCCGCCTGCCAGCCCAGGTTCTTCGCCGCGGCCCTCGCGATCGCCGCGCGCAGATCGGGATCGGCCACGCGCGCGATCTCCTGCTTCACCTCGGGCGGCAGCGGCGCCTCGGGCGGCGCTGCGCGCACCTCGTCGCGCCACGGCGGCCGGTCCGGCGGGTCCACGGGGCCGACGCGGAAGCGCAGCGACACGACCGGCAGCCCGCGCGTCCGGAGCTGCGCCGCGATCGCGTCGCCGAGCAGCGCCAGCTCCTGCGCCCAGGTCGAGCTCGCCGCCCGCACGTGCAGCACGCCCCGATCGAGCCGCACCGGCCGCGCCCGCGCCGCGATGCGCGTCCCCACCGCGGCCTCCCACTCCCGGAACGCGATCGGCGCCGCCTCGACGGAGTCCGGCACGCGGATCGCTCCCTCGCGCTGGATCACCGCGCCGAGGCGCTCCATCGGTCCCGACCGCCGGCTCACCGCGCGAGCCTAGCAGCATCACGCCGGCGATGGTCCGCACCGGGTGCAGGGAGCGAGCTCAGCTCAAGAGTAACGATGAAACGAGATGAGCGAGGTTGGTGGCATGGCGCCATGCCCAGCTGGATCCACGTTCCGTGTGGCTGGAGCGGTCCGAGGGGAGTGGGGCCCCACCGGGCTTCGCCCGGTGGGGCGAGGGGGCGCGAGCCCCCTCGTGGAGACTAGAACCCCATCGCCTTCATGCCCGCGCTGTTCATCTCCAGCACGTCGTTGCGCCGCGCGGGCGCCGGCTTGGCCGCGGCCTTGCGCGCCTGGCTCCGGGTGCTCGCCATGGCCTCGGCGGCGTCCATCGCGCGCTTCTTGTCCTTCGCCGACTGCGCCTGCGCCGCCGTCTGCCGGAGCTTCGCCTCGGCCACCGCGAGCTGCTGATCGGCCGCCTCGAACTGCCCCGCGTTGACCTGCTGGGCCGCGTCGACCGCCGCCTTGCCCGCCTCGAAGACCGCCGCGATGGTCTGCGTCCGCGCGTTCTGGTGCGCCGCGACCGCCATCGGATCCCCCGTCACCTGGAACCGCGCCACCACCTCCTGCACCCGCTCGAGGTTCCCCTCCGTCGGATCGCGGAAGTGCAGCCGCACGCTCGCGAGCGCGTGCGTCCCCTCGGCCGGCGCGGTCACCCGCACGCGCACCAGCATCTCCCGGTGCTGCCCGCCGAACATCGTGCCCAGCGGCACCCGCAGCGACCCGCCCTGCCAGCTCGCCCGCACCCCCTCCACGCCGAGCAGCTGCACCCCCGGCGCCGGCACGATCTCCACGAGCGCGTCCGTGGCCGCCGTCGACTGGAGCAGCTGGAGCTCCTGCTCCATGATAGACGCCATCTCGCTCGTATTCCCGATATGGTAGAGGCGCCCGCTGGAGCCCACCGCGAGCGCATTGAGCGTCCGCTCATCGTAATCGGTGCCCACGCCGAGCGCGGTCACCTGCACCCCCCGGTCCGCGCCCCGCTGCGCGAGCGCGCCCAGCACCTCGGGCGACGAGGGCCCCACGTTCGCCTGCCCATCGGAGACCAGGACGACGCGCCGGACCGAGTGCGAAGGCGGCGCGGTCACGGCCCGCCCCTCGCCGATCCGCAGCCCGTCGAACATGTTGGTGCCGCCCGTCGGCTGGAGCGATTCGATCGCCCGGAGCACCATCGGCCGGGTCGCCGCGCTGAGCACGGTCGGCGGCACCCGCTCCACCGCCTCGTCCGCGAACGAGGCGACCGACACGATATCGCCGTCCGAGAGCCGGTTGACGAAGCTCGCCGCCGCGTGCCGCGCGTGCTGCATCTTCGGCCCCGCCATCGACCCCGAGGTGTCGACGACGAGCGAGACCGCCGCCGGCGCCCGCACCCTCCGCAGCGACCCCGGCACGTCGACCCACACCCCGAGCTGGGTATCCCGCGTCCCCGGCAACACGAAATCGCTGGCCCCCGCCGCGCCGATCCACGGCCCGGCAGGCTCCTTCGCCCCTGCCTCCGGCTCCCCCGCCTGCGGCGCGGCCGGCGCCTCGGGCCCCGCGACGACCGCGACCTTCGCCTGGTCCCCCTGGGGCGCGCTGGCCTTCGCCGGCTCGGGCGCGGCGGCCCCTGCCGGCACCGACGGCGCGCTCGAAGCGCACCCCGCGAGCCCGAACCCCAACAGCACCCCGGCGACGAAGATCCGCATTCGAAGCTCCTTCCAGCCCTGGTCCGAACCGCTGGGGGGGCCTGCTCCGCGCCTCCGGTCCGCGCTTCGGCGCCCGCGGCCCCCGAACGGGCCGCTTATACGGGCGTCCGCTGGAAAGGATCCCGAGATCCCGGGAGGGGGCGAAAATTTCGACCCCACGCGCGCGGAGCCTCGCCTGACCCTCACGCGCGCCCGCCTTGGATGGAACCGCAAGCGTCGCCGGCGCGGCAGGATCGATCGCGCAAGCACCTCCCGGAGCCACGGAGCCGATCGATCAAGCACCTCCGGATGTCGTTGCGCGATCGGAACGCACCCTCGGAGCCCCGTTCCGATCGCGCAACGGCCCCCCCGGGGCCTGCTCCGATCGGAACGCGCCCCCCGGAACCCCGTTCCGACGTCGCCCGGTACGCGGCCGCCTCCCCCGCGGGCGCCGCCCGGCGGTACGCTCGCGACCCGTGAGCGGACCCAGCATCGATCAGCACCACTTCCCCGAATCTCATGCCGCGGCGGTGCGGCCCCTCTGGTCGCTCGATCCGGCCGTCTCCTTCCTCAACCACGGCTCCTTCGGCGCCTGCCCGCTCCCGGTCCTCGAGGCCCAGACCCGGCTGCGCGCCCGCATGGAGCGGGAGCCGGTGCGGTTCTTCGTCCGCGAGCTCGAATCCCTCATCGACGCCGCGCGCGCGGCGCTAGGCGCGTTCGTCGGCGCTGACCCGGACGACCTCGCCTTCGTGCCCAACGCGACCGCGGGCGTGAACACCGTCCTCCGGTCCCTCCCGCTCGGGTCGGGGGACGAGCTGCTCACCACCGATCACGAGTACAACGCGTGCCGCAATGCGCTCGAGTTCGCCGCCTCGCGGGCGGGCGCGCGCGTCGTGGTCGCGACGGTGCCCTTCCCGATCGGATCGCCGGACGCGGTATTCGAGGCGCTCCTCGAGCGCGTGACCGCACGGACCCGGCTCGCGCTCGTCGATCATGTGACCAGCCAGACGGGGCTCGTCTTTCCCATCGAGCGGATCGTGGCCGAGCTGGGGCAGCGCGGGATCGACGTGATCGTCGACGGCGCGCACGCGCCCGGAATGCTGCCGCTCGACGTGCGCGCGATCGGCGCCGCGTACTACACGGGCAACTGCCACAAGTGGGTCTGCGCGCCGAAGGGCGCCGCGTTCCTGCACGTCCGGCGCGACCGGCAGCATGGGATCCGGCCGCTCTCGATCAGCCACGGCGCGAGCTCGCCGCGCGCGGATCGATCCCGGTTCCTGCTCGAGCTCGACTGGACCGGCACGCACGATCCGAGCGCGTACCTGTGCATCCCCGACGCGCTGCGCTTCATGGGGTCGCTGCTGCCCGGCGGGTGGCCCGCGCTGATGGCGCACAACCGCGCCACGGCGCTCGCCGCGCGGGCGCTGCTCTGCGAGGCGCTCGGGCGCGCGGCGCCGGCGCCTGCCTCGATGATCGGGGCGCTCGCCGCGGTCCCGCTGCCCGACGGCGACGGGGCCGCGCAGCCCAGCCCACTCTACCTCGACCCGCTGCAGGACGCGCTGATGGACGGGTGGGGCGTCGAGGTGCCCGTCATTCCCTGGCCCGCGCCGCCCAGGCGGCAGATCCGGATCTCGGCCCAGATCTACAATGATCGCGCGGACTATGCGCGGCTCGCGGGGGCGCTCGCGGAGCTGCTCGGCGCGGGGCGCGAGGCGCCGCGGGTGACCGGCTGAGGCCCCGGCGCGGAGCGCCGCAATTTACCTGCGGCCGCGGCGTCGGTACCCTTGGGCCCCCCGATGAGCGCCCAGCCCGCCGAGCAGACCGGCATCCCGAAGCCGGGCGACGTCCTCGGCGGCAAGTATCAGGTCGAGGGCGTCGTCGGGACGGGGGGGATGGGCGTCGTCGTCTCCGCGCGGCACCTCGCGCTGCGGCAGCGCGTCGCCGTGAAGCTGCTCTTGCCGGACGCGGCGAAGATACCGGAGTCGGCGGAGCGCTTCCTGCGCGAGGCGCAGGCCGCGGCCGCGATCCAGAGCGAGCACGTCGCGCGCGTGCTCGACGTCGGCACGCTCGCGGACGGCGCGCCGTACATGGTCATGGAGTTCCTCGCGGGCCACGACTTCGGCAAGCTGCTCAAGTCGCGGGGGCCGCTCGTCATCGACGCTGCGGTGGACTTCATCCTCCAGGCGGGGGAGGCCGTCGCCGAGGCGCACGCGCTGGGGATCGTGCACCGCGATCTGAAGCCCGGGAACCTGTTCCTCACGTCGCGGCCCGACGGGTCGCCGCTCGTGAAGGTGCTCGATTTCGGGCTCTCCAAGGCGATGGGGCAGATGCCCGGCTCGGGCGACCTGACCAGCACGGGGCTCGTGGTGGGGTCGTCGTATTACATGGCGCCCGAGCAGTTCCGGGGGCTGCGCTACGCCGACGCGCGCACCGACATCTGGGCGCTCGGCGTGATCCTGTTCCAGCTCATCGCCGGGCGGCGGCCCTTCGAGGGCGACAGCTTCGGGGCCGTCTGCGCCAGCGTGGCGGCCGACCCGCCGCTGCAGCTGCGCGAGGTCCGGCCGGACGCGCCGCCCATACTCGAAGCGGTGATCATGCGCTGCCTGGAGAAGGACCGCACCCGCCGCGTGCAGACCATGGCCGAGCTCGCGCAGCTGCTCGCGCCGTTCGGGTCGCCGCACGCGGCGATCTCGGTGGAGCGCATCGTCCGCCTCGTCGGCGAGGCGCGCCCGCCGATGCCGAGCCAGATCGAGCCGCTCTCCGTCGCGCCGCCCGGCGCGATCTCGGGTCCCGCGCCGTTCATGTCGGAGGGGCCTGGCTCCGCGCGCGTGCCCGCGCCGGTGTCCGCGCCTGCGTCCGCATCCGTGCCCGTATCCGGGTCGGCGAAGGCGCCCGCGTCCGCATCCGTGCCCGTATCGCGGCCGGTGTCCGCGAGCGCGCCCGCGCCGGTGTCCGCGCCGGCGCCCGTCTCCGCGATCTCGCCGCGCGCGGCGTCCGCGCCGGCGCTTGCCGCGCTGTCGGGCTCGGACCCGCTGTCGGGCTCGAACCCGCTGTCGGGCTCGAACCCGCTGTCGGGCTCGAAGCCGCTGTCGGGCTCGAAGCCGTCGCCCGCGCCGATGAGCGCAGGCGACGCGGCGGGCGCGGATGCATCGCCGTCGAACACCGCGAGGGAGAGCGCGTGGGGCCACACGCGGGTCCACCAGCGCAGGCGCGGCGCGGCGCTGCTGATCGCGGGCGGCGCGGCGGCCCTGCTGCTGCTCGGCATCATCATCTCGGTCGCGCGGCTCGGTCCGGGTCAGGGGGACCCCGCCGCCGGGCCCGCGATCGCGACCTCCGCGCCACCCGCCGCGGCGGCGGCCCCGACGCCGGCGCCGGTGGTGCCCGCGGTCGCAGCGCCCGAGCCCGTCACGTCCGCCTCGACCGCGGCGCCGGCCGCGTCGGCGACCTCCTCATCCAGGACCCCCAAGGCGCCGCGGCCGTCGAGGCCGGTCGGCGACGCGCTCGATAGGTGGAACTAGTGCCCCAGAGCCTCGCGCCTCGATCCCTTTCGTGGCCGCGCGCGTGGCTGCTCGCCCTCGCCGTCCTCTGCGGCGCGACCGCGCCCGCGCTCGCTCAGGAGGGCGCCAAGGTGCAGGCCGCGCAGGAGCAGTTCAAGCAGGGGCGCGACGCCTTCAAGGCGAACGATTTCCAGCGGGCGCTCACCCTCTTCCGCAAGAGCCAGGAGCTCTATCCGGCGACCGGCACGCTGCTCAACCTCGCCGTCTGCGAGGCGCGGCTCGGGCAGCTCGCGAGCGCGCTGCGGCACCTGAACGAGGTCATCCCGCAGCTCGGATCGGGCGATCAGCGGCTCTCGCTCGCCAAGAAGGAGCTCGCCGAGCTCGAGCCGCGCGTGCCGCGGCTCCGGATCCAGCTCGCGCCGGACGCCCCGCCGGATACGACGGTGACGCTCGACGGCGCGGCGGTGGAGCTCGGCGGCTCGACGCTCACGGACCCGGGGCAGCACGCCGTCGAGGTGAGCGCGCCCGGGCACGCGCAGCGGCGCTACGACGTGAGCCTCGCCGAGGGGACCAGCGCGTCGCTCAACGTCGAGCCCGGCGTGGTGATCGCGCCCGTCGCGAAGGCGCCGCCGCCGGACAGGACGCCCGAGCGCGGGGCCGGCGGCAAGCGGATCGCCGGCTTCGTCATCGGCGGCGTGGGCGTGGCCGGCCTCGGCGTGGGGGCGGTGACGGGGATCCTCGCGCTCGGCAAGAAGAGCGAGGTCGAGGGCGAGTGCCCGATCGCGGACCAGTGCACGCCCGCGGGCGTGGAGCTGGCCGCGAGCGGCAAGACGCTGTCGATCGTCAGCACGGTCGCGTTCGGGGTCGGCGTCGCGGGGGTCGGCGCGGGCCTGTACCTCGTGCTGACGAGCGGCGACGACGCGCCCGCGAGCGCGGCGTCGGGCGCGCCCCGGCCGATCACGGCCGTCGGCGCGGTCGCGCTGCCCGGCGGCGGCGGGCTGACCGTGCGCGGCACGTTCTGACGGCCGGAACCGCCGCGCGGCCGAGCGCAGCCCTTGCCAGGCCAGACGGCTGGAAACGAGGCCGTAGACAAGGCAATGTGCCGCACACCATGACCGTACGCTTCGAGACGAAGGGGTCCGTGGCAATCATCACGATCGATCGGCCGGAGGTGCGCAACGCGGTCGACGGGCCGACGGCCTCGGCGCTGGCCGACGCGTTCCGGCGATTCGAGGCGGACGGCGCGCTCTCGGTGGCGGTGCTGACCGGCGCGGGCGGCTGCTTCTGCGCGGGCGCGGATCTCAAGGCGATGACGCAGGGGCGGGGCAACCGGGTCGCGGAGGACGGGGACGGGCCGATGGGGCCCACGCGGATGCTGCTCTCGAAGCCGGTGATCGCGGCGATCGAGGGGCACGCGGTGGCGGGGGGGCTGGAGCTCGCCGTCTGGTGCGACCTGCGCGTCGCCGCGGAGGACGCGACGCTGGGCGTCTTCTGCCGGCGCTTCGGGGTGCCGCTCATCGACGGCGGGACCGTGCGGCTGCCGCGGCTCATCGGCCTGAGCCACGCGCTCGACCTCATCCTGACCGGGCGCGCGGTGGGCGCCGAGGAGGCCCACCGGATGGGGCTCGTCAACCGGATCGCGCCGCCCGGCCAGGCGCTCGCGGTCGCGGAGGCCCTGGCGGCGGCGCTCGCCGCGCTGCCCCAGCGCTGCCTCCGGGAGGACCGGCTGAGCGCCTGCGAGCAGGCCGGGCTCGGCCTCGAGGAGGCCCTCCGGAACGAGCTGCGCCACGGGCTCGCGAGCCTCTCGTCGCCGGAGCTCCTGGCCGGCGTCACCGCCTTCGGGGCCGGCGAGGGGCGGCACGGCGGGGCGCGCGGCGCGGGGGGCTCCGCCTGAGGGCGGCCCCGAGCGCCAGGCGCGTAACCCTGCACCGTTTCGTTGCGCCCGCCGGTCAGATGGACGACGCTGGTGCGGAGCGCGGGCCACCACGTCCGCGCGTGGCCGACGCGCCTCCCCCCCTTCATGACGGCCGTGACCAAAGCCTCCCAGCCCCCCATCGCCGCCGGAACGATCATCAACGATCGTTACGAAGTCCAGAAGAGCATCGCGAAGGGCGGGATGGGCGAGGTGTTCCTGGCTTTCGACCGCTCCACGCAGCAGCAGGTCGCGCTCAAGGTCGTCCGGGAGGAGCAGTACATGCCCGGCGACGACGAGGCGCTCCGCCAGGAGGTGATCCTCGCGCAGAAGGCCCGCCACCCGAACGTCTGCCGCGTGTTCGATCTCGCCCCGAGCCCGTGGGGCCCGATCCTCGTGATGGAGTACATCCCCGGGCAGACGCTGCACGTGCACATCCGCAAGCGCCGCGCGTCCGGCGGGTTCACCGCCGACGAGTTCCGCAAGATCGCGACCGACGTGTGGAACGGGCTCGCCGCGATCCACCAGCAGGAGCTCGTGCACGGCGACGTGAAGCCGGGCAACGTGATGGTGACCGAGGACCGCGCGGTCATCCTCGATTTCGGCTTCGCGAAGGAGCGCGCGCGCATGTCGGCGCGCAAGCCGGGCGCGCCGCCCGACGGCGGGACGCCGCACTACATGTCGCCCGAGCGCCTGCGCGACGGCGGCGCGAGCCCCGAGGACGACGTCTACGGGATGGCCATGACGCTCTGGGAGATGTGGACCTGCCGCGTCCCCGAGCCCGGCTACAAGCCGCGGGCCAAGCCCATGAAGCAGCAGATCATGTTCGACGTGCCCGCGGCGCTCACGAACGACGAGATCCGCCAGATCTTCAGGGCGCTGAACGAGGATCCGCGCATGCGGCCGCAGGCGCGGCACATGCGCTTCTTCAACCCGACGCAGCTCTCGACGAGCCCGATCCAGCTCCCGCGCGAGCGCCTCGATCCGGGCCCGCCGCCGGGCCGCGCGACGAAGACGCATTTCACGCCCGGCGCGCAGTCGCTGCTCGTCACGTACGCGACCAACGCGACCGAGCTCGTCGGCCAGCTCATCCCGCTCGACAAGTCGGTGCTCACGATCGGGCGCCGCGGCGATCAGGACATCTGCCTGCCCGAGGCGACGGTCTCGGGCCAGCACGCCGTCATGAAGTGGCAGGCGGGCACCTGGGTCGTCGAGGACATCGGCAGCACGAACGGCACCTACGCCGACTTCCCGTTCGAGCGGCGGGGGCAGGTCTCGCTGCTGCACGGCGCCGAGGTGCAGGTCGGCGAGTGCCGCCTGAAGCTCGTCGCGTTCGGCCCCGACTCGCCGCACCACGAGCGCGCGCGCCGCTACCTCTCGCGCCGCGACGGCTTGACGGGCCTGATGGTGCGCGAGCACCTGCTCAAGGCGATCGACGAGGAGGGTCTGTTCGCCGAGTGGGCCGAGGTGCCGATGCAGATCGCGTGCTTCGAGCTCCGGGGCCCGAACCGCGAGGTGAGCGATCGGCCGACCATCCTCGAGATGCTCGCGCTGCGCAAGGCCGCGCAGCGGGCGATCGATCTCTCCGAGATGCTCCTGCTCAGCCTCACGCCCGCCGTCGCGGGCCGCTACGCGCCGCTCAAGTTCGCCGTCTCGATCGTCGGCCCGAACTTCGACGAGGCGCGGCACGTGGTCGATCAGGTCGTGGCGCAGGTGCAGGGCGCGCTGCCCGAGACCTTCGAGCTCGCCGTGAACCTCCAGAAGCACGAGGCCGGGCGGCCCGCGCGCATGCTCATCGACTGACGGGCGCGGCGCCCTCGCGGATCCACGCGAGCTCGCGGCGCAGGATGTCGCCGAGGTCGTCCGGCAGCGCGTGCGGGATCCGGCCGAGGCTGACGTAGCGCGCGGGGATCCCCGCGGCGTCGAGCGCGCGCGCGGCCCGCTGCATCATCGGGCGCGCGCCGTCGTGGTCGCCGGCGCCCATGACGACGCGCCGGATGCCCGACGCCTCGAGCCGCGCCGCGTCGGGCATCATGCTCGCGCCGAGCAGGACGAGCCCGCGGAACCGGCCCGGCCGCGCGTACGCGACGTCGCGCGCGACGAACGCGCCGCGCGAGAACCCGATCAGCACGTCGCCCTCGGCGTGCGTGACGGCGCCCGCGCCGAACGCGCGATCGACGGCCTCGAGCGCCTGATCGAGCGAGGTCGCCTTCTCCTCGGCGGTGCCCTTCCAGTCATCGTAGTCGCCGCAGCGCGAGTTGCCCGCCGGGCAGACGAGCCAGCTCCCCTCGCGGCCCGCGTCGCTCCAGAAATCGCAGGTGAGCGCGGGATCGCTGCACATCCCGTGCAGCATCAGCACGACCGGGTACGGGGCGGCGGGCGCGCGGGCCGCGAGCGGCGGATACGCGAAGACGCGATTGCCGGCCGACGTGTGGAGCAGCCGGCGCGACTCCGGCAGCGGCGCTGCGGGCGAGCCGCTCGCCGTCGGAGCGGGCGTGATCGCCGCCGCCGCGGCGGGCGCCGCCGGGGGCCGCGGGCTCGGCGCGGCGCGCGCGGACGCGCCCGGACCCGAGAGGGCGGCCGCGATCGTCGCGATCGCGAGCGCAGAGCACACCACGGCCAGCACGCGGCGCAGGCCGCGCGGAGCCTCGATCGAACGCTGCATGGACGTCTCCCCGGCGGCGCGCGGCGCCGCGACGAGCGCCCGCGCGCGGCGCGCGGCGCCGGAGCGCCG
>CAYQYG010000124.1:0-8231 GCA_964421485.1 uncultured Polyangiaceae bacterium
GGGGGGAGGCGGGACCCGGTCTGGGGGGCCCCCCCTCGGGCCCCGGGGCCGGACGCTGTCGTCCGGCTCCGCCCTTACGGCAGCTTCTTCTCGATCGGATCGGCCTTGGTCGACTTCTGCTTCATCGACCACTCGATGACCGGCGTCCGCCAGTCCAGCCCGGTCTCCCGCGGCTTCGGATCCTGCTTCTGGAACTGGAACCCATCGCCCCCGAAGTACAGGTACTCGACCGTCGCCACCTTGTACCGCGCCGCCGGATCGATCGCCTTCTTGCCGACCTTGTACGACTTGCCGTCCTTCGTCGCGCCCGAGTAGACCGCCTCGGGGTTCTCCAGGCTCGCGATCAGATCCGCGCCCGACACCTCGACCACCATCAGGCTGTTGTCGAACGGCATCACCGAGTACACCGTCGCCTTCGTGATCGGCCCGGCGGGCACCGACTGCGCGATCCCCTTCGCGTTCACGATCGCCACGTCCACCCCGAGCACCTCGCGCCAGGCCCCCGTGATCCACCGCCCCGCGTCGGCCTTCTGATCGAGCCCCTTCGCCGTCGCCCCGATCTCCTCGCCGAGCGCCGCGTCCACCTTCTTCTTCCACTCCGCCACCGCGGCCGCGAGCGCCGGATCCGCCCCCGCGCCCCCCACGTCCACCGCCTTCGCCGAGACGGACACCACCCGCTCGCCCTGCGGCTTCGCCCGGTCGATCGACAGCTCCGCGCGCGCGTACTGCCTGAGCTTGCTGCTCGGCGCGATCATCACCGTCCCCGTCGAGCGATCCTCGAACGGCTTGTGGCAGTTCGCCCCGCCCACGAACGACACCTTCCAGTCTGCGTGCTTCGCGAAGATCGGCACGTACTGATCGGGGCACTCGTGCGCGATCACCACCAGCGCGTCCGCCCCTGCCTTCCAGGCCTCGGGCACCGCCTTCGCGAGCGCCGCCTCGGGCGCCTGGAACTCGATCCCGTGGAACCGATCGGCCATCGACCGCGCCGCCGTCGTCTCGGAGGAGAGCCCGATCACGCCCACCTTCACGCCCTTGCGCTCCACGAGCACGAACGCCGGCATCGCCAGGTCGCTCAGCTCCGCGTCGCTGATCTTCACGTTCGCGCCCACGTAGTCGACCTTCGCGAGCTTCTTGTTCTTCACGAGCTGCGCGCGCCCGAAGTCGAGGTCGTGGTTGCCGAGCACGGCGGCCGCGTAGCCCATCTTGCCCATCACCTCGGCCATGGGCTCGCCGAGGAACAGCGTCGAGACCGCCGGCCCCGTGAAGCTGTCGCCGCCCGAGAGCGCGATCGTCGAGGCCGCGCTGCACGGCTTCGCGGTGCCCGGCCCCCCGGTGCAGTGCTTCTCGTTCGCGATCCACGCCCCGAGCAGCTCGGCCGCGCCGCCTGCGGGCTTGCCGCCGTCGTCGCCGCGGAGGAGCCACCCGTGCTCGTCGGCCGTGTAGAGCACCGTCACCGACACGGGCTGGGCGGCCTGCGCCGGCGCCGCCGAGGGCTTCGCGCTCGAGGCGCCGCCCGCGGGGACGGGCGCGGCCGGATCGCACGCGAGGAGCGAGCCCGCGCAGGCCGCGAAGAGCGCGGCGCCGCGGAGGCGTTGCGGGGCGAGGGGGCGAGCGGGGAAAGCGTGGCGAAGGCGGGTCGGGTTCACGCGGCGCAGTCTAGTCGCATTGCCCCACACCTGCGCAATGGGTGGTGACGCGGCGCCGACCGCGGGTATCGAGGCGCGCTCCCCCGAGGGCCCCTTTCCTGCTGTCGCTTGCGTACCGCGGAGAGTTGCGGTACCTGCCGCCCCGCCCCCGCCCCTCCCTCCTCTCCCGGCCGAATGTTCGGAAGCAACGATCACTATGGCCATCGCGCCATCCTCAACCGGTACGGCGCCGTGGCCGATGGGCGCCCGATCCCGGGGCTGGTGCAGCACGGGTGGAATCACGACCTCGGGGCCACGCCGCAGGACATCCGGCTGCCCGGCCCGGATCCCTTCTTCCTGTGGTCGGAGCGGAACCTCCGCCGGTGCCAGCGGTCGGGGCTGGCCGATCTCGTCGTGCCGCTCGGCGCCCCGTTCCTGTACCTGCCGCCGATCGAGGGGGAGATCGCGGCGGAGCCCGGATCGCTCCTCGTGGTGCCGATCCACGGCTGGGAGAAGGAGCGCATCCAGAGCGACTTCTCGGAGTACGCGGCGGAGCTCGCGAAGCTGCTCACGAGCTTCCGGAAGATCACCGTCTGCCTGTACTTCTTCGATCACCAGTTCCCGGAGAACCGGCGGCCGTTCGAGGCCCTCGGGATCGAGGTGACCACCGTCGGCCACCGGGACGGAAACCCCGCGTTCCTGCACGATCTGCGGCGCCTGATGCTCCGTTTCGAATACGTCTGCTCGAACCGCGCGCAGACGGCGATTTTCTATGCGCTCGCCCTCAGGCGGAAGGCGTTCCTGTACGGGCCGCCGATCGGCGTCGAGGCGCGGCTCGATCACTCGGGGGAGCTCTTCGACGCGTGGCAGCGCAAGGAGTTCCCTGCGCTGATCTGGGAGGGCTTCAAGGACAGGAGCTACCCGGAGATCGGCGAGGACGAGCTCGGGCTGCGCTACCGGCGGGATCCGGCCGCGCTGCGGGAGCTCTTCTTCTGGGAGCCCTGGCAGGCGCACAGGCTCGAGCGCTGCATCGCGGAGCGGCGACGGAGGCTGCGGCGCGCGCGATGGGAGGCCAGGCTGGAGCCGCTCCGGCGCCGCGTCGGGAGGTGGCTGCCGGCTCTGGCGTAGCTGGAGATCCGGACAGCATACGGCGCGGCGCCACGCCCGCGCGAGGAGACGAATCCAGGTGAGGCTCACGTTTGGGGACCAGCTCCCCGATCTGCACGACAAGGTCATCCTGATCACGGGAGGCACCGGCTCCCTCGGCACCGCGCTCGTCCGCAGGCTGCTCTCCGACTTCTCCCCGAGGAAGGTCATCCTCTTCAGCCGCGACGAGCAGAAGCACTTCCAGCTGCAGCAGGAGCTGCCTGACCGGCGGGTCCGCTTCTTCGTCGGCGACGTCCGCGACCGCCAGCGCCTCCTCCGGGCGTTCGAGGGGGTGGGCGTGGTCTTCCACGCCGCCGCGATGAAGCACATCCCGCTCGCCGAGTACAACCCGCTCGAGGCCATCCGCACGAACATCGGCGGGGCCGAGAA
The DNA here is from genome assembly GCA_964421485.1 of uncultured Polyangiaceae bacterium. Taxonomy (GTDB): domain Bacteria; phylum Myxococcota_A; class Polyangia; order Polyangiales; family Polyangiaceae; genus CAYQYG01. The sequence continues at coordinate 3,165 of CAYQYG010000124.1, forward strand.
CGTGATCGACGCCGCGCTCGAGCGGGACGTCGAGCACGTGATCGCGATCTCCACCGACAAGGCCGCGAGCCCGGTGAACCTCTACGGCGCGACGAAGCTCTGCATGGAGAAGCTCTTCGTGGCGGCCAACAGCTACCGCGGCGCGCACGGGACGGCCTTCTCGGTCGTGCGCTACGGCAACGTGGTCGGCAGCAAGGGATCGGTCGTCCCGACCTTCGTCAAGCAGCGCGAGGCCGGCGAGCTCACGCTGACCGATCCGAAGATGACCCGGTTCTGGATCACGATGGACCAGGCCATCGACCTCTGCCTGCACGCGCTCGCCCACGCGAGGGGCGGCGAGGTCTTCATCCCGCAGATCCCCGCGAGCGATCTGGCGACGCTCGCGGAGGCGGTCGCGCCCGGGTGCCGGCAGCGGATCATGGGGCTCAGGCCCGGCGAGAAGATGCACGAGGCGCTCATCACGCAGGACGAGGCGCGGCAGGTCATCGACTGCGGGCGCACCTACGTCATCGAGCCGAGCTTCCCGTGGTGGGGCGGCAGCGAGCACCACAAGGGGACGCGCGTGCCGGAGAGCTTCAGCTACACGAGCGAGAACGCGCCCGATCGCCTCCCGGTCGGGGAGCTCCGGGAGCTCCTCCGGCGGCTCGGGTTCCTGCCTCCGGCGACATGACACAGGGCGCCCCCGCGCCCGCCGCCGGCGAGGCCGCCCCGCGGCCGGAGGAGGGCGCCCAGCCGAGCATGGCGCGGCTCTTCCGCAACGCGACCGTCTACGGCGTCGGCCAGTTCCTCGTCTCGGCGATCGGCCTCGTCGCCGACCCGATCCTCTCGCACCTGCTCACGAAGGCGGACTTCGGCCTGATCGGGCTCACCCGCAGCGTGAGCAACCTGCTCGCGAACCTCTACCGCCTCGGGCTCGAGGGCGCCGCGGGCCGCTTCTACTACGACGTCGAGCACCACCCGGAGGCGCGGCGCCGCACCATCGGATCGCTGAACACGTTCCTGCTCGGCTGGCTCCTCCTGCTCACGGCCCTGCAGGAGCTGCTCGGCCCGGCCCTCTACGCGCGCTTCCTCGACGGCGTGCCGTACGCCCCCTTCGGCCGGTTCGTCGCGTACGGGCTCCTCTGCAACGGCTTCATCGTCGTCGCGCAGACCATCTGGGCGGCGCAGGAGAACGCCGGCCGCATCGTCAAGCTCCGGATCCTGACCGCGCTGATCTCGAACGCCGCGCTCTTCGGGCTGCTCGTCGGGACCGGGCTCGGCGTCCGCGCGGTCTTCTGGTCCCAGGTCATCGGGCCCACGGTGATGCTCTACGTGCACCTCCGCTTCGCGTGGGGGGTGTTCGGCTTCGCGTGGGATCCCGGCGTGCTCCGCAGGGCGCTCGCGTTCAGCCTGCCCATGGTCGTCCACCTGACGAGCCACTGGATCCTCGACGCCGCGGACCGGCTCATGCTCGAGGCGTACCTCGGGCGCGAGGCGGTCGGGCTCTACACGGTCGCGTACGCGGCGACCTCGACCTTGCTCCTGATCAACGGTTCCATCAACGGCGCCTACGTGCCGCAGTTCATCCGCGCGTTCGGCAGGCCGGAGCAGCGCCCCTTCATCGCGCGGTCGATCACCTATTTCGCCGGCGCGGCCGCGGGCGCGTCGCTCGGCTACATCGCGCTCGCGCCGACCGTCATCCGCGCCTTCTACGCCGCCCAGTTCGAGGGCGCGGCGGCGCTCACCATGCCGCTCTCGCTCGCCGCGTTCTTCCACGCGGTCTACCTCATCTACGTGAACGGGCTCTTCCAGGCCAAGCGGACCGGGATGATCCCCGTGTACACGACGATCGCGGGGGCCGTGAACGTGGGCCTCAACGCCCTGTGGATCCCGCGCCTCGGCGTGAGCGGCGCCGCGTGGGCGACGCTCGCGGGGTACGCCGCCCTGGCGATCGTCTTCCGCTTCGGCTGCGATCGCGTCGTGCGCCTGCCGCTCGAGCGCGGCCGGCTCGCGCGGCTGCTCGGCGCGGCCGCCGCCGCCGCCGCCGCCGCGTGGTGGATCGACGGGCGTTTCCCGCTCTGGATCGAGGCCCCGGCCAAGATCGCCGTCGTGCTCGGGGCGCCGTTCCTGCTTGTCGCGGCGGGGTTTTTGACGCACGAGGAGCGCATGTGGATCAGGGAGCGCGCCGCGCGGTGGCGCGGCGGCCCGGCGGGCACGCCGCCGGCGGGTACGCCGCCGGCGGGTACGCCGCCGGCGGGTGGAGACGCGGCGTCATGAGCGCGGGCCTCCCCTTCTTGCCGTACGGGCGCCAGGACATCGACGAGGACGACATCGCGGCGGTCGTGGCCGTGCTGCGCGGCGACTGGCTCACGCAGGGGCCCGCGGTGGAGGCGTTCGAGCAGGACCTCGCGCGGGCCGTGGGCGCGCGGTACGCGGTCGCCTTCTGCAACGCGACCGCGGGGCTGCACGGCGCGTGCTTCGCCGCGGGCGCCGGCCCGGGCGACGAGGTCGTCACCTCGCCGCTGACGTTCGCGGCGTCGGCGAACTGCGCGCGCTACCTCGGCGCGCGGCCGATCTTCGCGGACGTCGAGCCCGAGGCGGGCACGCTCGACCCGGAGGCGCTCGCCCGCGCGATCACCCCGCGGACGCGCGCCGTCATCCCCGTGCACTACGCCGGCCAGCCCGCGAAGATGGCGGAGATCCGGGAGATCGCGCGGGCCCGCGGCCTCGTCGTGATCGAGGACGCCGCGCACGCGCTCGGCGCGTCGTACCGCGGCCGCCCCGTCGGCGCGTGCGAGGCGAGCGACATGGCCGTCTTCTCGTTCCACCCGGTCAAGCACATCGCGACCGGCGAGGGCGGCGCCGTCGTGACCGACGACCCGGAGCGCTGCGAGCGGCTCCGGATGTTCCGCAACCACGGCTTCGTCCGCGACCCGGCCCGCTTCCGGAACCCCTCGCCCGGGCCCTGGTACCACGAGCAGGTCGCGCTCGGTCACAACGCGCGCCTGTCCGACATCCACGCCGCGCTGGGCCGCTCGCAGCTCCGCCGCCTCGACGCGTTCGTCGCGCGGCGGCGCGCGCTCGCGGACCTCTACGACGCGCGGCTCGCGGGCCTCCGCGGCGTCGCGCCGCTCGGGAGGCTCCCGGACAGCGAGCACGCGTTCCACCTCTACGTCGTCCAGATCGACTTCGAGGGCCTCGGCACCGATCGCGCCCGCGTGATGACGGGGCTCAAGGAGCGCGGGATCGGCACGCAGGTCCACTACATCCCCGTGCACACGCACCCCTTCCACGCCGACGACGGCTGGGCGCCGGGATCGTTCCCGATCGCGGAGGGCATCTCCGCGCGGGCGCTCAGCCTCCCGCTCTTCCCCGCGATGGCCGACGGCGACGTGGACCGCGTGGTGGGCGCGCTGCGCGAGGTCCTGGGTGTCTGATCCGGCGACCGTCGCGCTCATCCAGGCGCGCGTGGGATCGAGCCGGTTGCCGGGCAAGGTGCTCGCCGAGGTCGCGGGTCGATCGCTGCTCGCGCACGTCGTCGAGCGGCTCCGCCGCGCCCGGGCGCTCGACGCCGTGTGGATCGCGACCACCGATCGGCCGGCCGACGACGCGATCGAGGCCGAGGCGGCGCGCCTCGGCGTCCCTGTCTTCCGCGGCAGCGAGGACGACGTGCTCGACCGCTTCCACGGCGCGGCCGAGGCGGCCGGCGCCGGCGTCGTCGTGCGCATCACCGCCGACTGCCCGCTCCTCGATCCCGCCGAGGTCGATCGCGTGGTCGGCGCGTTCCTCCGCGCCGCGCCCGAGCTCGACTACGCCGCCAACATGGCGGCCGGCGATCGCCGCGTGCCGCTCGGGACCTCGGTCGAGGTCCTCTCGCGCGCCGCGCTCGAGCGCGCGTGGCGGGAGGGCAGGGAGCGGCACCACCGCGAGCACGTGACCCCGTACCTCTACGAGGATCCGGGCCGCTTCCGGACCCTCGTCCTCCACCCCGAGGACGGCGTCGATCGCAGCGCGATCCGCCTCACCGTGGACACGCCCGAGGACCTCGCCGTGGTGACGGCGGTGCTCGAGGCGGTCGAGGGGCAGCCCGACTCCTTCTCGCTCGAGGCTGCGCTGCGCTTCCTCGACGCGCACCCGGAGATCCGGCGCCTCAACGCGGAGGTCCGGCAGCGCGCGTTCCGGGAGGTGGGGTGACGGCATCGCCGCGGTGCCTGTTCCGCGCCGACGCCGGGCCCGAGATCGGCCTCGGCCACGTGGCGCGCTGCCTCGCCCTGGCCGAGGCGTGCACCCTCGGCGGCGGCGCCGCGACGCTCCTCAGCGCCGGCCTCGCCCCGACCGTCGCCGGCTGGTTCGAGGCGCGGGGCGTCGAGCTCGTCGCGCTGCCCCCGTCGATCGCGCCCGCGTCCGCGGAGGACGCGCGCCGCACGCGCGAGGAGGCCGCGGCGCGCGGCGCCGGCGCGCTCGTCGTCGACGGCTATCGCTTCGAAGCCGCCTATTTCCAGGCCCTGCGCGCGCCGGGCCTGGTGACGGCGTACGTCGACGACCTGCTCCGCCGCGATCTGCCCGTCGACGTGATCATCAATCCCAACGCCGGCGCCCGCGCGGAGGACTACGGCCACCTGCCAGATGTCTCGCCGGTGATCCGGGGAGAGATTTTCACAGGGAGGCGGGGAGGCGGGGAGGAGAGAGAGCAGAGAGAGCAGGGAGCAGAGATCGGAGAGCAGAGATCGGAGAATTCTTTCCTCTCTCGCCTCCCCGCCTCCCCGCCTCCCTGTGATCCCTCTCTTCTCTCCTCTCCTCTCCCCGTCGAGGTCCTCGCGGGCGCCCGCTACACCCCGCTGCGCGAGGAGTTCCGCGCGGCGCGCGGCGCGCGGCCCGCGCCGGCCGCGCCGCCGCTGCACCTGCTCGTCACGTTCGGCGGCAGCGACCCCGCGGGCATGACCCTCCGGGCCGTCCGGGCCGCGATCGCCGCGGGCCCCGACCTCTTCGATCGCGTCACCGTGCTCGTCGGGCCGCTGTGCCCCTCGGCGCCCGCGCTCCGGGGGTTCGGGGGCGCAGCGCCGCTCGCCGGCGCGGAGCCCCCGAGCG
>CAYQYG010000124.1:8331-17749 GCA_964421485.1 uncultured Polyangiaceae bacterium
TCGAGGGGTTCGGGGGCGCAGCGCCGCTCGCCGGCGCGGAGCCCCCGAGCGTCGAGGGGTTCGGGGGCGCAGCGCCGCTCGCCGGCGCGGAGCCCCCGAGCGTCGACCGGGAGCTCGCCGGCCGGCCCCTCCCGCGGATCGACCTCCGCACCGCCGCCCCCGGCGAGGTCGCCGCCCTCTTCGCGGGCGCCGACGTCGCGCTCGGCGCGGCCGGCAGCACCTCGTGGGAGCTCGCCTGCCTGGGCGTCCCGATGCTGCTGGTCGAGGTCGCGGACAACCAGCGCGCCGTCATCGAGCCCCTCGCGGCGTGCGGCGCCGCGTGGGCCCTCGGGACGGCGGACCGCCTCACCGCGGAGGACCTGACCCGCGCCCTCCGCCGCATCGCGGCCGCCGGCGCCCCGGCGCGCCTCGCCATGTCCGAGGCCGGCGCGGCCCTCATCGACGGCGAGGGCGCCCGCCGCGTGGCGGCCGCCCTCGCCGCCCGCGCCGCGCGCGGCGCGCTGCGCTAAGGAGCAGGAGCCATGTCGACAGCACCCATCCCGGACCTCTTCATCGGCGCGCGCCGCGTCGGCCTGGGCGAGCCCTGCTACGTCATCGCCGAGGCGGGCAGCAACCACAACGGCAGCCTCGATCAGGCCCGCCGCCTCATCGACGTCGCCGCCGGCGCCGGCGCCGACGCGGTGAAGTTCCAGACCTTCCGCGCCGACAGGCTCTACCCGCGGAGCGCCGGCCGCAGCGACTACCTCGGCGACGAGCGGAGCATCTACGACATCATCCGCGCCATGGAGATGCCGCCGGAGTGGCTCCCCATCCTCGCCGAGCACGCCCGCGCGCGGGGCGTCGCGTTCCTCTCGTCGACCTTCGACGAGGCCTCCGTGGAGCTCGTCGACCCGCACGTCGACGCGTTCAAGTGCGCGAGCTACGAGATGACCCACGAGCCCTTGCTCCGGTTCATGGCCCGGCGCGGGAAGCCCCTCCTGCTCTCCACGGGCACCGCGACCCTGCCCGAGGTCGAGGACGCCGTGTGCGCCGCCCGCGCGGCCGGCAACCACGACCTCGTGGTCCTCCAGTGCACCGCCGCGTACCCCGCGCCGCTCGAGAGCATCAACGCGAGGGCGCTCGTCACGATGCGCGGCGCGCTCGACGTGCTCACCGGCCTCTCGGACCACTCGCGCGATCCGATCGCCGCGCCTGTCACCGCCGCCGCGCTCGGGGCGGTGGTGCTCGAGAAGCACTTCACGCTCTCGAACCACCTCCCCGGCCCCGATCACGCCTTCGCGGTCGAGCCGGCGGAGCTCGCCGAGATGATCCGCCGCGTGCGCGAGGTCGAGCGCGCGCGCGGCAGCGGCGAGAAGGTGGTCCACCCCGTCGAGGAGGAGCTCCGGCGCTTCGCCCGGCGCAGCGTCTTCGCGACGCGGCGGATCGAGCCCGGCGAGCGGCTCTCGACCGAGTGCTCCGCCGTGCTCCGCGCGGGCAAGCTGGAGCCCGGCCTCGCGCCGAAGGACTACCCCGAGGCCCTCGGCCGCGAGGTCATCCGCCCGCTCGCCCCCGACGCGCCCGTGACGTGGGCCGACCTCGGCGCGGCGCGCCTCGGCGAGGAGCGCGCGCCCGATCCGCCCCTCGTCGCGCTGCGCGAGGCCGGCCCGGAGGACTGCCGCGCCGTCTGGCAGTGGAAGAACGAGCCCGAGGTCCGCCGCTCGGCCTTCATCACCCGGTACGTCCCGTGGGCCGAGCACGCCGCCTGGTACGAGCGCCGCATGCGGCTCCCCGAGCGCATGCTCTGGATGATCGAGGCCGCCGGCGCGGATGTCGGGTGGATCCGGATCGATCGCGACGGCGGCGTGGGCGTCGCGTCGATCGCGCTCGCGCCCGAGGCCCGCGGCAGGGGGATCGGCGCCCGCGCCATCGCGCTCGCCTGCGCGCGCGCCGCGGCCCAGGGCGGGCCCGCGCGCGTCGAGGCGCTGATCCGCCCCGACAACGAGCGCAGCGCCCGCGCGTTCCGGCGCGCCGGCTTCACGCCCGCCGGGACGCGCGACGTCCACGGCGCCGCGGCCCTCGTCTACGCGCTGGAGCAGGCCCCGCCCGGCGCGCCCGCCGGCGGCCAGGCGTGAGCGCCGCCCCGCCGAGCGCCGCGGGCCCCCGCGCGGAGCCCCCGGGCGTGGAGCAGGGCGTCACGGTCGTGATCCCCTGCTTCAACCACGGCCGGTTCCTCGCCGACTGCATCGGCAGCCTCGAGCGCCAGACGTTCCCGCGCTGGCGCGCGATCGTCGTCGACGACGCCTCGACCGACGGGACCACGCCCGCGCTCTGCGACGCGGTCCGCTCGCCGCGCGTCGATGTCGTGCACCTCCCCGCGAACCTCGGCCGCGCCTCGGCCCGCAACGAGGGCATCCGCATGGCGGCCACCGAGGCGATCCTGAGCCTCGACGCCGACGACGCGCTCGCCCCCGATCACCTCGCGCGCACCGTCCCGCGCCTGCTCGCGGACCCGCGCTGCGGCATCGTCTACACCGACTACCAGACCTTCGGCGACGTGGAGCTCGTGATGAGGGCGCGCCCCTTCGACGAGGCCGCGCTCTACCGCACGCAGTACATCTACGCCGGCAGCCTGTTCCGCAGGAGCGCGTTCGACAGGACGCCCGGCTACCGCGCGGAGTTCAACATCGGCAACGAGGACTGGGACCTCTGGCTCTCGATCGTCGAGGCCGGCTACCGCGCCGAGCACGTGCCCGCGCCCCTCTACCTCTACCGCCGGCACCCCGACGCGTGGACCTCGCAGGACCCGCTCTCCCGGGCCGACAAGGTCCTCCGCTCGCGCGAGCTGCTCCGGGAGCTCCACCTCGCCGGCTTCGAGCGCTCGGGCCAGCTCGACGCGTTCGACCACGACACCGACCTCGCCGACGGCCGGGCGCGCCTCGCGGGCGGCGACGCCGCGGGCGCTCGCGCGAGCCTCCGCCGCGCGATCGCGCGCCGCCCCCTCGAGATCAAGCCCCGCTGGCTCCACCTCCGCGCCCTCCTCCGGGGCGCGCTCTCTCGCCGAGGTTGACAGCGCGGGGCTCCGCGGCGGAAGGAAAGGCACCATGAGCGAGACACAGGACGGATCGGTCGGCGCGCGCGACGTGGAGCGCCTCTTCGAGGGCGATTTCGGCGCGGAGTACACCGCGAGGAACACCGCCGCGGACCCGCGCAAGCCCGCGTTCTTCCGCGACCTCTTCGAGCGGCACGGCGCCCGCCGCGTGCTCGAGTGCGGCGCGAACCTCGGCCTCAACCTCGACGCGGCCATCGCCGCGGGCGTCGACGCCTGGGGCGTCGACATCCAGCGCCGGGCCGTCCAGCGCGCGTGGGCCGAGCGCGCCGGCGGCAACTTCGTCGTCGGCAGCATCCTCGACCTCCCGTTCCGCGACGGCTGGTTCGACCTCGCGTTCACCTGCGGCGTCCTGATCCACGTCCCGACCGCCGGCCTGCCCGCCGTGATGGACGAGATGATGCGCGTCAGCCGCCGCCTCATCCTCTGCGCCGAGTACCACGACGAGGTGGAGGTCGCGGTCCCCTGGCGGGGCCAGGCCGCCGCGCTGTGGCGCCGGAACTACCGCGCGCTCTGGCTCGACCGGTTCCCCGGGCTCACGGTGCTCGAGGAGGGCTACAAGGGCCCCGAGGAGGGCTTCGATCGCATCACCTGGCACCTCTTCGCGAAGCCCTGACGCGCCGCGATCAGCGCCCGCGGCCGGCCTCGATCGCGGCGCGGTAGAGCGCCTCGAACCGGTCCACGCACGCCCCCCACTCGGCGGCGCTCCGCGCCCACGCCTCGCCGCGGGCGGCCAGCCCGGCCGCGAGCCCCGGCTCGCGCGCCACGCGATCGAGCGCCGCGACCAGCGCCCCGTGATCCCCCGGGGGCACGAGCAGCGCCCGCTCCTCCGGCTCGAGCGCGCCCCGGTACGCCGGCAGATCGGTCGCCACGAGCGGCACCCCCAGCGCGAGCAGCTCGCAGAAGGTCGACGGCATCCCGTCCACCTCCAGCGCCGACACCGCGACCGTCGCGAGCGCGTAGAGCCCGGGCAGCTCGTCGTACCGGCAGCCCCGCGCGAACCGCACCGCCGCGCGGATCCCGAGCCCGTCCACCACCTCCTCGAGCCGCCGCCGGTCCTCGGCCTCCTCGGCGCGGCCGTGCAGCTTCAGGACCAGCACCCCCCCCTCGCGCCCGAGCGCGCTGTCCGCGAACGCCCGGATGATCCGGTCCACGTGGTAATGGCGCCGGATCTGCCGCGGGCTCAGCACCACCGGCCGGTCCGGCGCGATGTCGAGCTCGCCGCGCCACCGCAGCGCGTCCTCTCGCGCGCGCGCCGCGTCGAACTCCCGGAGATCCACGCCCCAGAGCACGACCTCCGCCGGCGCGCCGGAGGGCCCCGCGCGCCGCCGCGCCTTCTCCAGCAGCGGCGGCGTGTCCGCGGTCAGCGCCGCCGCGCGCGACAGCACGTGGTCCACGCCCCGCGCGTGCGCGGCCGACTTCGGGTGATCCTCGTCGTTGAGATCCGAGCCCCAGGCGGTCACCACGTACGGCGGGCCGCCCTCCATGCGCGACCAGATCCCGTGGTGCGGCTCGACGTAGTTCACGTGGACCACGTCCACGCCCAGCGCCGCCGCCTGCCGCGAGGCCCACCAGCGCTGCGCGGGCGGCGGCACGAGCGGGCGCCGCACGCGCAGCTCCTCGCACCCGCCGCGCTGCGCGCGGATCTGCGCCGCGACCCGCGGCGCGTCGCACACCACCACGCGGTGGCCGCGCTCGAGCAGCGCCACCCCGAGCCGGACCTGCTGCGTCGCGCGCGGCTCGCCGTGCAGGAGCACCGTCAGCCGCCCCGCGGGCCCCGGCCCGCCCGCGGACCTCACGGCGCGCTCCGGCCGGGCAGCGGGGCGCCCTCCGCCCGCGGGAACCGGAAGACATCGACGGTCCAGTGCGGGCGCCCGAAGAAATCGGGGATCAGCTCGAGCGTCGCGACGCGCACGGGCCGCTCCGCGCGCCCCAGGCCCAGCGGGCCGTAGACATCCATGATCGAGGGCACCACGAGCTGATAGTCGATCCGCCCGACGTCGTACCCGGCGTTCAGCACCTTGATGCCGATGCCGCCCGGCGTGAGGAAGACCGGGTAGAAGCCCGCCTCCACGGCGAGCAGGTGCGCGAGCGGCCCGGTCGCGAGCTGCCCCGGCCCGACGATCCCGCCGAGCTCGCGCGCCGCGGCCTGGATCGTGTGCGTCCTCCGGAAGAGCGTCGCCGCGGCCGGCAGGAAGAACACGATCGCGGCCGCGGCGAGCGCGATCCGGCCGCGCCGGCTCCGCCCGCGATCCTGGAGCCAGACCAGCGCGGCCAGGCACGCCGCGAGGAGCACGAGGAGCGCGAGCGTGCGCGGCACGCCCGGACCGAACGCGTTCCTCAGGCTCCCGCGGAACGCGTCGTACCCGACCAGCGCGAGCGCGCCGCCCGCGCCGAGCAGGCGCGCGGGGCTCCACTGCCACGGCGGGGCGCGATCGAGCGCCCGCGCCGCGACCAGCACGAGCGGCACGATCAGCGGGACGAACCGGCGATCGCTCTTGTCCGCGCTGAACGCGAGCGCGAGCAGGAAGCCGGCCACCCACAGCCCGAGCGCGCCGAGCACGCGATCCCCGCGGTGGAGCTCGGGATCGGCGATCACGGCCGCCGCGATGACGACGAGGATCGCGACGGACGGGAAGCCGAGGAAGTAGTTGAGCGGCAGCTTCAGGACGGAGACCGACAGGAACCCGCCGTCGGTGTCGTTCTCGGCCATCGCGCGGACCATCGTCGTGATGGCCGCGCGGCGCGGCCAGAACCAGAGCCAGGCCCAGAGCAGCACCGGCACGGCGCCCCCGGCCGCGAACGCCAGGAGCGCGCGGAGCGCCGGCCGCCCGGGCGCGGCTCCGGGCGGCGCCGGCCCGCGCTGCGCGTACCAGAGCACGGCGAGCGCCGCGGGCCCGTAGTAGACCGCCGTGATCTTCACGAGCACCGCCGTCCCGAGCGCCGCCCCGGCCAGCGCCGCGGCGGCGGCCGATCGGCGCAAGAGCAGCAGCAGCGTCGCCGTGAGCACCAGCGTCTGCAGCATCTCGGGCAGCCCGATCCTGCTGTAGAAGACCGCCGCGTCCGCGAAGCCCGCGAGGACCGCCGCGATCAGCCCGCACCGCGGCCCCCAGGTCGCCGCCGCGAACGCCGCGAGCGCGGCGACGAGCAGCGTCCCCGCGATCGCCGAGTGCGCGTGCAGCGCCGCGAAGCTCGGCCCGAAGACCCGGAACGACGCCGACAGGACGAGCGAGAGCAGCGGCGCCGCCGCGCTCGCCGCGCACAGCTCGTCGGCGTGCGCGACCCCGAGCGCCCCGAGGCGCGCCTCGTGCGCCCAGTACCCCTCGTCGCTCACGTCCCCGAAGCGCTTGAGGGGCGACGGATCCGCCCCGAGGTCCACGAGCCGGAGCAGCGCCGCCGCCAGCACCACCCCCGCGATGGGCCAGAAGCCCGCGAGCCGCGTGATCGCGCGCGCGGCCGGCGCGGGGCCCGCGGAGGGAGTGCAGTTGCAGCCGATCATACCATCACCGCCCCGGCTGGACGTCCGGGGCACCGGGTCGCCGCTGGACCCCCTCCGCGCGCACGCGTGCACCATAGACGCGATGGCCGGATGAGCTCAACCCCCTCTCCGGCGCGGGGCCCGGCTGGAACCGTCTGGTCGCCCGCGCTGCCCCGGGGCATGCTCGCTGCCCTCCATGATCTACCTCGTCGCCGCGACCCGCCCGAACTTCATGAAGATCGCGCCCATTTACCGGGCGCTCAAGGCCCGCGGCCGCCCCACGCGGCTGCTCCACACCGGCCAGCACTTCGACCCCACCATGAGCGACGTCTTCTTCCGGGACCTCGGCCTCCCGACCCCGGATCACACGCTCAAGGCCGGCGGCGGCTCCCACGCCGAGCAGACCGCGGCCGTGCTCGTCGGCGCCGAGGCCGACCTCATCGCGCACCGCCCCGCCGTCGTCGTGGTCGTCGGCGACGTCACGAGCACCCTCGCCGCCGCGCTCGCGGCCGCCAAGCTCGGCATCCCCGTCGCCCACGTCGAGGCCGGCCTCCGCTCCCGCGACTGGACCATGCCCGAGGAGATCAACCGCGTCCTCACCGACCAGCTCTCGGACCTCCTGCTCACCCCCTCGCCCGACGCGCACCCCAACCTGCTCGCCGAGGGCATCCCCGAGAGCCGGATCCGCCTCGTCGGCAACGTCATGATCGACTCGGTCCACTACGCCCTCGGCCGTCAGACCGACGCGCTCTCTCGTCTCGGCCTCGAGCCCCGCAAGTACGCCATCGCCACGCTCCACCGCCCCGCGAACGTCGACAGCGCCGACAAGCTCCGCGAGACCCTCGACGCGCTCGACGCCATCGCGGCCCGCCTCCCCACCATCTTCCCCGTGCACCCCCGCACCATGATCCGCGCCGAGTCCTTCGGCCTCGCCGGCCGCCTCCGCGGCACCCCCGGCCTCCGCACGATCGAGCCGCTCGGCTACGACGATTTCGTCACCGTCATGGGCAACGCGATGCTCGTCGCGACCGACTCCGGCGGCATCCAGGAGGAGACCACCGCGCTCGGCATCCCCTGCCTCACGATGCGCCACGGCACCGAGCGCCCCATCACGGTCACCCAGGGCACCAACACCGTCGTCGCCCTCGACGCGCAGAAGATCGCCCGCGAGGTCGACGCGATCCTCGCCGGCCAGGGCAAGAAGGGCACGGTCCCCGAGGGCTGGGACGGCAAGACCGGCGAGCGCATCGCCGACGCGCTCGACGCCTTCCTCGCCGGCGATCCGCCCCCCAGGACCGCCGGCCCCCGCGCCTGAGCGCGGGCCCACGAAAATCAAGACCTGTCGCAACTTTCCACGGATCTCGATTGACGCCCCGTGGCGATCCCGGCCACCGTGGACGGTACCTGTGGGGGGTCGCGGAGGTTGCGCATGGCACGTGGACGCTTCGGGGCGGGCTGGGCGCGCGGGAGCGCTCGCCGGCTCGTCTGGGCTGCGGCGGAGCTCGCCGCCATGGTGGTGCTGCTCGTGCTGGGCGCGGGCTGCGGGGCGATCACCGCGCTGACGAACCCGTCGGCCGGCTGGGCGCTCGGGGAGCCCGCGCCGATCGGCGTCGTCGTGCGCCGCGCCGAGGTCGCGCGCGGCACGGCGGTCGACGTCCGCCGGCTGCTCGGCGAGACCGCCCTCGACGACAAATCGAAGTGGATCCCGAAGACCGCGCTCAAGAAGGCCGACGCCGAGGCGCTCCTCAAGGAGATCGGCGGCGAGCCCACCTACGGCCTCGTTCAGGGCGCGAGCTTCCGCGTCGTGCCCGCCGAGGCGTGGACCCGCACGCTCGGCAACCTCTGCGCCGAGGAGAGCGATCACGAGAGCGTGATGGCCGCGATCGGCCCCGAGGTCGCGAAGTCCTACGAGGAGATCGCCGGCGAGGAGGACGAGATCGCCAAGCTCAAGGCCGAGATCGGCGAGCAGGACAAGGTCATCGAGGCCGAGGGCTCGAGCGACTCGGCGAAGGCCGAGGCCGAGAAGAAGAAGGAGGAGCTCCAGGCCCAGATCGACAAGATCGAGGAGGCCCACGCCCCGAAGGTCGAGGCGTTCCTGGAGAAGCTCAAGGCCGACGCCGGCAAGGTCGACGCGTCGATGAAGACCCAGCTCGGCGGCCTGCTGGCGAACCTGAAGCGCGCGGTCGCGGACGCCAAGCTCGCGAACTCGGTCGCGCTGCTCCGCTACCCCATCGCGCTCCCCGGCGTCACGGACGACCTGCAGTCCGCCGCGAAGCGCATCGCGGCCGACATCATCGAGGAGCAGATCGGCAGCCGCCCCGACATGAACGGCCTCACCCCCGACGTGAAGCTCGAGGGCACCGACGTGAAGCTGACGCTGAACGGCGTCCCCGCCGACAAGCTCGGCGACATCGAGCCCGGCGAGCTCGTGGAGCAGACGACGACGCGCCTGACCGACTACGCGGGCCTGGTGCTGACGCTCGTGGCCTACGCCGGCACGACGCAGGACATGCTCGACTTCGAGGCCGACGTGATCGACGCGGCGCTCGAGGGCATGGGCGTGGATCCGGAGAAGGCCGAGGGCGCCGGCGAGGACCTGAGCGAGCTCGCCGTGATGAGCACCGCGGGCACCGCCAAGCCCGGCGAGTCGAAGCCCACCGAGGCGAAGAAGACGATCAAGCGCACGATCGGCGGCCTGCTCGCGCTCTCGTGCGAGGACGACGACGCGGGCGCGAAGGTCGCGAAGAAGAAGAAGGGCGGCGACGAGGAGGAAGAGGAGGAGGAAGAGGCCGAGGAGGCCGAGGCGAAGCCCGCGAAGGAGGCGAAGCCCGCGAAGGAGGCGAAGCCCGCGAAGG
>CAYQYG010000124.1:17849-19470 GCA_964421485.1 uncultured Polyangiaceae bacterium
CGAAGCCCGCGAAGGAGGCGAAGCCCGCGAAGGAGGCGAAGCCCGCGAAGGAGGCGAAGCCCGCGAAGGAGGCCAAGGCCCCCGCCAAGACGGAGAGCAAGCCCGCCGAGTCAAGACCCTCCGGCCAGACGAAGCCTGCCGGCGAGGCGAAGCCCGCGGGCGAGGCGAAGCCCGCCGCCCAGAAGCCCTGCGATCAGTGGGTGCAGAACGGCGACACGAAGATCTGCCTGTAGCGCTCGCAGGCATCAGAGGGAGAGAGAGAAGAGAGGGATCACGGGGAGGCGGGGAGGACGGGGAGATCGGAAGACATCCCGAGAATCTCTCTCTTCTCTCCCTCCCCGTTCTCCCCGCCTCCCCGTGCAATTCTCTCCGCTCCTCTGCTCTCCTCACTCCGGCAGCGTGGGCCGCGCGAACGTCTCCTCGGGCGCCTTGAGCGCCTTCACGAACGCGAGCAGGTCCTTCTTCTCGCTGTCGGAGAGCTTCACCGGCTTGAGCCTCTCGTCGAGGTTCGGGTTCTTGATCCCGCCGGCGAGCATCAGGTCCACCGCCTCCTCGAGGGTCGCCGCGCGCCCGTCGTGGAAGTACGGCCCCGAGGTCTCGATCGACCGGATCGTGGGCGTCTTGAACCTGCCCTTGTCCTTCTCGTCGTTCGTGACCTTGCCGCGGCCGACGTCGGGCTCCTTGACGTCCTTGTCGAAGCCGATCCCGACGTTGTGGAACCCGTTGTCCGTGTAGAGCGGCGGCGCGTGGCAGGCCGCGCACCCGGCCTTGTTCCTGAAGAGGTCGAACCCGCGCACGGCGTCCTCGCCCACGGCGGCCTTGTCCCCGGCCTCGTACCTGTCCCAGGGCGATCCGCCGCTGCGGAGGGTGCGGATGAACGAGGCGAGCGCCTTGACGATGCCGTCCGGCGTGACGTCGGACTTGAAGAGGGTCCTGAACTGGACCTGATAGCCCGGGACGGCGCCGAGCTTCCCGGCGATCTCCGCCGGGTCGGCCCCCATCTGCCCCTTCCAGGCGGCCTCGACGTTCTTCTCGAGCGTGGCGGCGCGGCCGTCCCAGTAATAGGCCTCGTTGTAGCCGACGTTCCAGAGCGTGGGCGTGTGCCGCGTGTTGACCGCGCCTCCGACCTTGGGGGAGAGCTTCTGGGCATCGGTCCACCCCTTCTCCGGGAGGTGGCAGGTCTCACACGCCATCGAGCCGTCCTTCGACAAGCGCTTATCGAAGAAGAGCTGCTTGCCGAGGGCGACCTTCTCGGGCGTGAGGGGGTTGTCCTCCGGGGTCTTGAGCTCCGGGAGCGCGGCGGGCGTCCTGGGCAGCGGGGCCGCGGCCGGCATGGCCGGCAGCGGCTTGGTCGCGGCCGCGGACGAGGCCGCGGGCGCCGCCGCCGAGGCCGCAGGCTTCGGCGAGGGCTGCTGCGGCTCGTCGCAGGCGAGGAGGCCGAGCGCGGCAGAGCCGAGGATCGCGGCGGGGAGGAGCGCACGGAGCATGGGAGAGGTCCGTTTCATGGGCGGCGATAGAGGTCCCCGGGGGAGGGGAGTCAAGCGGGAGCGGGGACGGGGACGGGAGCGGGAGCGGGGACGGAAGCGGAGGTGGGCGCGGAGACTCGGAGAAAATGAGAGAT
>CAYQYG010000125.1:0-9227 GCA_964421485.1 uncultured Polyangiaceae bacterium
CCTGCGCGCCGACGATGGGCGCCATGGACCCCCAGAGCGCCCCCGCCTCCGCCGCGCCCTCCGGCGCGCCCACGCCCCTCGATCCGCTGCTCCACGAGATGGTCGCCGCCGGCGCCTCCGACCTCTTCCTCGCCGAGGGCCGCGCGCCGTCCTGGCGCGTCGACGGCCTCGTCACCGTCACCCTCCACCCGCCGACCACCCGGGAGGATCTCCAGGCCTTCATCCACGCCGTCCTCCGGCCCGCCCAGCGCGACGCCTTCGAGCGCACGGGCGACATGGACGTCGGCCGATCGGTCCCCGGCCTCGGCCGCTTCCGCCTCCATTTCCACGTCCAGCGCGGCGCCCTCGGCGTCGTCGTCCGCCCCCTCCCGAGCGGCCAGCTCTCCTTCGAATCCCTCGGCCTCCCGCCCATCCTCCGCGCCCTCGCGGACCGGCCCCGCGGCCTCGTGCTCGTCACGGGCGGCACCGGCACCGGCAAATCGACCACGCTCGCCGCCATGGTCCACCACGTCAACACCAGCCAGTCGAAGCACATCGTCACGCTCGAGGACCCCATCGAGTTCGTGCACGACGACCTGCTCTCCATCGTCACCCAGCGCGAGATCGGCAGCGACACCCGCGATTTCGCGTTCGGCCTCCGCAACGTCGTGCGCGAGAGCCCGGACGTCATCCTCATCGGCGAGATGCGCGACGCCGAGACCATGCAGGTCGCCCTCTCCGCCGCGCTCACCGGCCACCTCGTGCTCTCCAGCCTGCACACGACCGACGCCGTCCAGACATTGCAGCGCATCCTGAGCTACTTCCCCGAGCACCAGCGCGAGCAGGTCTGCATGGACCTCTCGCTCTGCCTCGAGGGCATCGTCGCCCAGCGCCTCCTGCCGCGGGCCGACGAGATGGGCCGCGTCGCCGCCGTCGAGGTGCTCGTCGCGACCCCTGCCGTCCGCCGCCTCCTGCGCGAGCAGCGCGTCGACGAGATCCCGGACGCGATGGCGCGCGGCGAGGGCATGCAATCGTTCGACCGCGCATTGCTCGCCCTGTACAGGAGGGGCCTCATCACGCTCGACACCGGCGCGGCCTATGCCAGCAACCCGGATGAGCTCCGCATGGCCGTGCAGGGCCTGGAGCGGGGCTCCTCGCTCCAGGCCCTCGAGCAGGAGAGCGGCCCCGCCGCGCCGCAGGCCGACATGCACGGCCTGCTCGAGGCCGCCCTGCGCGCCGGCGCGAGCGACCTGCACGTCATCGCCGGCTCCCCGCCGCTCCTGCGCGTGGGCGGCGAGCTCCGCCCCATCGAGGGGGAGCCCCCGTTCACGCCGGCGACCACGCGCCGCCTCATCCTGAGCCTGCTCGGCCACGCCCAGCGCGAGCGCTTCGATCTCGAGCGCGAGCTCGATTTCGCGATGACGGTCACGGGCGGCCACCGCTTCCGCGTCAACGCCCATTACCAGCGGGGCTCCGCCGCCGCCGCGATCCGCCTCATCCCGAGCGCGATCCCCGACCTCGACGCGCTCGGCCTGCCGCGCGTCGTCCGCGACCTCGCCGGCCACGCCCAGGGCCTCGTGCTGGTCACCGGCCCGACCGGCTCGGGCAAGAGCACCACGCTCGCGGCCATCGTGGACCTCATCAATTCATCCCGGAACTGCCACGTCATCACGATAGAGGACCCCATCGAGTTCGTGCACGAGAGCCGCACGGCCACGATCGAGCAGCGCGAGCTCGGCGCCGACACGAAGAGCTTCGCGGCGGCGCTGAAGCACATCCTCCGGCAGGACCCCGACGTGATCCTGGTCGGCGAGCTCCGCGACGCCGAGACGATCGCGGCCGCCCTGACCGCGGCCGAGACGGGCCACCTCGTGCTCGGCACGCTCCATTCCAACGACGCCCCGCAGACCGTCGACCGCATCATCGACGTCTTCCCGCCGCACCAGCAGCCCCAGATCCGGGTGCAGCTCGCCTCGGAGATCCTCGCCGTCGTGGCGCAGCGCCTCCTGCCCCGCGCGGACGGCCGCGGCCGCGTCGCCGCGTTCGAGATCATGACCGGCACCCCCGCCGTCCGGACCCAGATCCGGGAGGGCAAGATCCACCAGATCCAGCACACGATCGAGACCTCCCGCCGCAGCGGAATGGTGACCTTCGAGCGCTCGCTCGCCGACCTCGTGAAAGCGAGGAAGATCACCATGGAGGAGGCCGAGCGCCTCGCCCGCACCAAGGCCGCGCTGACCGCGATGCTCGGCGAGGGATAGGGCCGGCGCTGGCACCAGCGCTAATCGCCCGGGTACCACCGGAAGGAGTGCGCGTACACCAGCGCGGGCCCGATGAACGTGCCGAGCTGCCGGTCGCAGCCCACGCGGAGCACCAGGCCGAAGACGTCGTCGCTCGCGATGTTCCGATCGAAGCCGTGGGTCCGGAGCGTGGCGTAGGGGATGGACAGCTCCCAGCCGCGGTATGCCCAGGAGGCCTCCGTGTCGAAGAGGAGCTGGAGCGTGACCTCGCGGCCCACCTCGAACTTGAAGGTCGTCCGATCGCTGAAGCGGTGCGCGATGGGCGGCAGGAAGCCGAGCGGCAGGAAGCTCGCCGCGTGCGACGCCTTCGCCGCGCCCTTCACGGCCCACGAGGGGGCGCTCGTCTCGCTGCCGAGCAGGGCGGGCAGGCCCCAGACGAGGAAATCGCCGGGCACCCACGCGAAGGGCAGGCGCAGCGTCGGGCCGACGCCGAAGAGGCTCGTCCCGGCGCGGAGCTGCATCGAGGCCGTCACCCCGCCGAGGATGACGCCGTCGCGCTGGCTGCTCATCACGCCCTCCATCCCGAGCCCGCCGCCGAACGTCCCGCTCACGTCGCCCGTCAGGCCCGCCCGATCGCCCTCGTGATCCGACACGTAGAACGGCACGGCGCCGTGGATCGAGGCGCCCGCCAGGAGGAAGCCGCCATACTCGTTGGCGAACGTGGGCGGCGGCGGATCGGCGGCCGCCGGCGCGGGCGTGTGCAGGAGCACCGCGTCCACGAGCGGCGAGTGACCCGCGGGCAGGAGGCCGCGGGGCACCGCGCGGTCCGCGCAGCTGTCGAGCCCGCCGCCGGCGCGCACGCGGCTCAGCGCCTCGAGGTCGAGCGCGAGCGCGTCCCGCTCCGGCGGCGCGAGGCCCCTCGTGGCGCCGAGCGCGCGCGCGAGCTGCCGCAGGCTCTCGCGCACGGCCGTCGCGGCGTGGACATAGTCGCGCTCCGTCGCGAAGGCGTCGCCGCGGCCCGAGTACCAGGAGCCCTCCCACGTCGTCAAGGAATAGCCGTGCGCGCTGTAGAAATCGTGCGTCCCCATCCGCACCGCGTCGCTGTGCCAGTCGCTGACGCCGCCCACGAGGTGGCCCGTCGCGAAGGAGTCCTCGAGGAAATGCAGGGCCGCGACCTCGTGGAGGAGCGCGTCCCAGGCGTGCGCCGCCGCGGCCTCCGCGTCGCCCGCCGCGGCGCGGCGGCGCGCGCTCGTCGCGGAGCGGAGCGCCGCGACGTGATAGGCGACGTAGAGCGCGGTCGCGTTCAGCCGCGCGCCCGGGCGGAGCACCTCGTCGAGGTAATCGGCGAGCGTGCGCGCCCGGGAGCTCCTCGGGAGCTGGAAATGGGGCCTGTTGCGCATCGCCCGTGCGTAGTACCGCCCGTCGACGCCGAGCACCTCGACGTCGGTGTCCCTCCTCCGGTTCTGGATCTCGGCGAGCCGCTCTTCCTCGTCGTCGCGGCGGGCATTGATGCGCTGCACGGCCCGATCGAATTCGAAGTCCTTGCGGAGGGCCGCGAGCTCCCAGCGATCCCCGTCGGTGATGGAAGCGCCGAGCTCCCCGGGCGAGCAGGCGTGATCGCCCGCGAGCGCCGGGAGCGAGGCGAAGCTCAGGCACGTCGGCCGGCGCCCGCGCGAGAGCTCGTCCGCGCGCAGATCCGGGCAGAGATCCGCGCGGCTCCTGTCGGCCCCGCGCGCCGTCGCCCACAGCCAGCCCAGCTTCTCCATGCAATCGTCGTCGAGCGGCGGCGAGGTCCCCTTGGTCGTGAGCGGGGCGGGCGAGAGCGCCAGGAACGTGATCCGCACGTGCTCGTTGCCGGCCCACGCCGCCGCGCGCGGGGCGAAGCCCAGGACCGAGAGCACGACGCCGAGCTGCGCGGCCGCCCGCAGCGAGGAGCCATGATCGCGCCCCGCTCCGGCTCCTCCGCGACCCGAGGTCGTCGCGGCGCCTCCGTTCATGATCACGGTCGCCCTCCCCGTGGTGACCGTAGCGGTGCGGCCAGGTCGCGCAAGGACGACCAGCGCCCGGCCCGCGAGCGAGGTGGCGATTCCGTCGGCCCTGCCCGGGAGCGCACGGATCGGTCCGTGATTCGGGGGGGGCCCTGACTCCGGTAGGGGGCGCTCTGCGTCCCGCGGGCGCTCATCCACCTCACCCCACTATCACCTACGAGATGTTCCCCCCGCCCCCGATCCCGGCTACGTAGATGCCCAGCAGACACCGCGGCACGAGCCCGCGCGGAGGAACCCTCATGGCCCACCGACCCGTTCAGCCCACCGATCGCGCCCTCGCCCAGGCCGTCGGCGCCGACATCCTCCTGGGCAGCGCCTTCGCCTTCGTCGGCAGGGCCGCCCTCCAGAACCCCGCCCTCGCCTGGGTCACCACCCTCGCCGGCGACGCCGCCGCCGGCCGCCCCCGCATCGTCTCCCTCCTCGGTCGCGCCCCCGTCGCCCTCCCCGGCGGCACCGTCACCCCCGCCGCCCTCCCGCCCCTCTCGCTCGCCTCCGTCACCAGCGACAAGGCCCTTTATCGAGAAGGGCGCGACGACGTCCACCTCCTCGCGATCGACCCGCTCGCCGCGTCCCCCGACGGCGCCGACGCCGTCCTCGAAATCAAGGCCAACGGCGCCGACCACGCCGCCCACCCCGTCCGCCTCGATCCCCGCGGCGTCGCCGCCGTCACCCTCCGCGACCTCCCCGCCGGCGCGTACGAGGTCCGCCTCCGCGGCGCCCCCAAGGACGCCGCCGCCTGCCCCTTCACCGTCGCCGCATACCGCCTCGCCCCCCTCGTCGCCTCCCTCTCTGGCCGAAGCCTCGACGGCGACACCCTCCGCGTCACCATTCGCCTCGAGAGCTTCGGCGCCCCCGTCGACGGCGCCGTCCTGCTCGACCTCATGGACCGCGACCGCCGCCTCGCCCAGGTCCGCGCGGACGCCCGCGCGGGCGTCGCCGAGGCCGCGTTCAAGCTCTCGGGCGAGGGACCCCATTCCGTCAACGCCCAGCTCGTCGCCGACCCCTCGCGCACCGCCACCATTCCCATCGTCGGCAGCCGCGCGGCGGAGCGGTCCCGCACCACGCTGTCCACCCTGGGCACCGAGGTCACCGCCTCCCTCCTCCCCGGCGAGGACTCCCGCGCCGTCCGCGGTCTCTACCTCGAGGAGGGTGGAATGCGCACCACGCCCTTCCGCCTCGAGCGCGTCGACGCCCGCCGCGCCCGGCTCACCACCGTCGCCCCGGTCGAGGCCGCGCGCGTCGTGCTCATCGACCCCTCGATCCCCTCGGCGCGCGCCGGGGCCGTCGACCCGAGCGCCGCGCCGCACCCGGCGCACACGGACGTGCGCTATCGCCAGGCGGAGGAGATCTTCCAGCAGAAGCGCTTCGCCGCGGCCCGGCGCGGCTTCGAGGAGGCCCGCGCCACCATCATCGCGCCGCACCCGAATTATTCCTATTACATCGCCTGCTGCCACGCCCTCGAGGGCGACAGGGACCGCGCAGTCGCCGCGCTCAGGGACGCCCTCCGCGACGGGTGGACCGACATGGGCCTGCTGGCCACCGACGAGGATCTGGCCTCGCTGCGCGGCCACGAGGGGTACGAGGCCCTGAAGCGCGGCGGCCGCCGCGAGATCGCGCTCGAGGGCCTCGCGGCCGGCGCCCCGGTCGAGGTCGACGTGCCGGGGCCCATCGCGCTGATCGCCATCGGCGCCTACGTCAATGGCAGCCCCTGGGAGGGCTGGGCCGCGCTCCTCACCCCGTCCGCGATCGAGCCGCGCATCGAAATCCCCGAGCGCTGCGCGCCGGGCGACGACGTCCGGATCACCATCGACACCGGCAGGGCCGCGGAGGACGTCGCGGTCTACGTCGTCGTCAAGGACGCTCGCCTGCTCACGCCGGACACGCCCGCGAGCCGCCTCGCGGCGGGCCTCAAGGCGTTCGCGGAGGGCGCCTCGAAGGAGCTCGCGGTCGGCAAGCCGGACACCACGCTCGCTGCGGCCATTCCGCCGCCGCCTCCGTCATTCGACATGGCCGTCGCCGGCGGCTTCGGCCCCACGCCGGTACCGCGCTCGCCGATGCCCGTCTCCGCCAGGGCGCGATCGATGCCTGGTGGCTTTCCCCCGCCCGCGCCGGCCGCGATGGGCCCGCCGCCGCCCGCGCCGGCGTTCGGCCCGCCCATGGCCATGGCGGGCCCCGCGCCCGGTGGATTCGCCCCCACGGACGAGCCGATGTCGTACGCCGGGATCGCCGAGGGCGCCGGGGCCGCGGTCGACCGCCTCGAGGCGCCGCCCCGCACGGGCGCGCCGCCCGCGCCCGGCGCGCCCGGGCCTTATCGCCAGGCCGCGCCGCCGCCCCCGCCCTCGGTCGAGGAGCCGGAGGTCCTGTACGCCGGCCTCGTCGCCGCCGAGCGCGGCCGCGCCTCCCTGAGCGTGCGCGTCGGCCCCGATTTCGCCGATTACCTCGTCGAGGCGTTCGTCCTCGCGGGCGGCGACTGGGCCCCGGTCGAGGCGAGGTTCCGCGCCGAGAAGGATCTCTTCGCCTCGCTCGACGTGCCCGCGTTCGTGCACCCGGCCGACGCCGCCATCGCGCGCGTGCACGTCGGCAGCCGCGCCGGCGCGCGCCTCCGCCTCACCCGCGACGGCGAGGCCGTCCCGCTCCTCTTCAATGGCCGCCCCCTCGCCCCGGGCGACGCCCTGCCCGCCGGCCGCGCCGAGGTCACCTTCCTCGCCGGCCCCGGCGGGTACGAGTGCCAGGCCGAGGACCTCACCGGCGACGTGGACCGGGTCTCCCGCCGCGTCGACGTCCCCGGCAAGCTCCGCCGCGTCGCCCGCTCCGTCCGCTTCCTCGAGCCCGGCCAGCGCGTCTCGCGCGACGAGGACCCTTCCATCCTCGGCCTCAAGGTCCTCCCCGGCCTCGAGAAGCCCTTCCGCGCGCTCACCGACGCCACGGCCGATTATGGCCACGCCTGCTGCGAGCAGACCGCTGCCAAGCTGCTCGCCGCGTGCTCGATGTACGCGTTCGCCGACAAGGACCGCTCCCGCCGCGAGCGCGCCGAATCCATCATCCTCGCCGGCGTCCGCCGCGAGGCCTCGATGTGGCTCCGCGGCAAGGGTTTTCGAATGTATCCCGAGTCCGCGGCGAGCCCGGATAGATACTGGGGCCCGCTCGCGGCGCGCCACCTCTGGAACCTGTCGCTCCTGCGCGATCTCGACGGCCCCGCCGCCCCCGGCCCGGCGCTCTCGCGCGCGATCGCGGAGGGCCTCGACATGGCGGCCGACGCCACGAGCGCGTATGGATTCAAGTGGCCCCCGACGCCGACGAGCGGCGCCGGGGAGGCCTACCAGGCCATCCGGTTCGGGGGTGACGCCGCCGGCGCGCTCCATTTCATTCGCCAGCGCACCGCCGGCCTCGCCGAGGGCGCCCTCCCGGGCGTGCCCCCCAGCCCTTGTTACACCGGCGGCGTCGCGATGCGCGCCGACGCAGCCTATTACGCCGCGGGCCTGTTCCGCGGCGGCGCGCCGGCCGATCGCGGCCGCGCCCTCGGCCTCGCGAACGCGGTCGTGCGCCAGCTCGGCGACAATGGCCGCCTCTACTCCACGGTCGACTCGGTCGCCGCCATTGCCCTGATGGCCGAGCTCCGCGCCGCCCGCATCGTCTCCGGCGCCGGCGCCGGCGCCGTCGAGCTCGACGGCGAGCGCATGTCGATCGCCGTCGCCGTCGCCCGCCCCGCCCCCGCCCGCACGATCGCGGCCGTGGAGGGCACCGTCGCGGTCGAGGTCACCCGGTCCGTCGAGGAGGACTGGTCCGCGTTCGACGCCGCGCTCCCGCTCTACGTCGCGCTCGAGAAGAACGGCGGCCCTGTCCGCCGGCTCCGCGCGCTCGATTCCGTCGATCTGAAGGTCAAGCTCGAGAATGGTTACAAGGGCGGCGATCTGCTCTGGGTCTGCCTCCCCGACGCCCTCTCCCGGGTCGAGGGCGGCGGCCAGGTGAAGCGCTTCGCCGTCGATTTCCGCGGCAAGGACGAGGTGAAGATCCCGCTCGCCGCCACGAACATCACCGTCGGCCCGAACGGCGAGGCCGCCCCCGCCCGCTTCGCCGTCTGCGTCCGCAACATGTTCGAGGAGGAGCGCGGCGGCAATCCCGGCTGGCTCGAGGTGACGGTCTCGCCCCCGGACGACAGCGGCTCGGTGCTCGGGCGCGCGCTCGGCGCGCTGCGGGGCCTCTTCGGGAAGTGAGGCCCGGCGCTTGCCAGGCCGCCTGCCGTGATCCCTCTCTATTCTCTCTCTGCCGGCGTCACTCCTGCCCGGGTGCGGCGCCGGCCGGCGCGCGCGGCGCGGCCGCCTCGCCGGCGCCCGCAGGGGTGGCCTTCGCCGCGAGCACGCCGCGGAAGCTGTCGCGGTAGGCCCAGGCGAGGTAGCCCAGCAGCCCGATGAGGAGCGGCGACATCCCGACCATGTGGTTGAGCACGAGGTGGAACGCGGCGATGTTCACCACGATGGGCGCGAGCAGCGTGAGCCCGAGCGGCACGAAGCGGCCCGTGAGCAGCATCACCGCGGCCACGATCTCGGTCACCTTGATGAGCGGGAACATGTAGCCCGTCGCGATGAGCGCGCCCCCGAACGCCTTCGCCGGCTCCTCCAGGGGCGGCATCGGCAGGAAGTGCAGGAAGCCGTTGACCCCGAACACCAGGAAGATCAGCCCGAGCAGGATGCGGGCGGCGGTCGGAGCGTATCGCTTGATCATGACGGGACCTCCTCGTTCGTGTGGAGCCGCCGGGGGCGCGCGCTCGCGTCCCCTCGGCTCCGGATGGCCGGGAGGATGCATCGTTGCGCCGGCGCTCACAAGAATTTTGGGATAGCGGTCAATCGATAGATCCGAATCGCTCCCGTCCCCATTTCCGTGTCCGTGTCCGTGTCCGCTGCCGTTTCCGTGTCCGTGTCCGCTGCCGTTTCCGTGTCCGTTTCCGTGTCCGTTTCCGTGT
>CAYQYG010000125.1:9327-19397 GCA_964421485.1 uncultured Polyangiaceae bacterium
TCCGTGTCCGTTTCCGCTCCCGTTCCCGTTCCCGTTCCCGTTCCCGTTCCTGTCCACCGTTTCCGCGTGCGTCCACGTGCCCCTTGACGCACCCGCCGGATCGCCCGATGCCCGGGGCCGTGACCCCCGAGCAGGCCCTCAAGGAGGCGAGCTCCGGCTCGCTCAGGCCGGTGTACCTCGTCATGGGCGAGGAGCGCTGGTACGTCGACCGCGTCGTCGCGGCGCTGCGGGAGGCGGTGGCGAAGGGGGGGATCGCGGGGTTCAACGAGGACAAGTTCACGGCGGGGGAGGCCTCGGCGGACGCGGTGATCGGGGCCGCGAAGATGCTGCCGATGATGGCGCCGCGCCGGTTCGTGATGGTCCGCGGCGTCGAGCGCTGGGAGAAGAAGGGGGAGGAGGGCGAGGACGAGGCGCCGGCCGAGGCGGCGGGGGGGAAGAGGGGCGCGTCGAAGGCGCTCGGGCCGCTCGACGCGCTCGCGGAGTACGCGAAGGCGCCGGCGCCGACCGCGGTGCTCGTGCTCGTCGCGACCAAGCTGCACGCGCAGCGGCGCATCGTGGCGGCCGCCAAGAAGCAGGACTTCCTCGTGGCGTGCGAGCCGCTCCAGCGGCGGGCGCTGCCGGGGTTCATCAAGGCCGCGGCGAAGGAGAAGGGGAACCCGATCGACGCGGAGGCGGCCGAGCAGCTCGCGGAGATCGCGGGGCCGGAGCTCGGGTACGTGGTCGACGCGCTCGAGCGGCTGTCGCTTTATGTCGGGCCGAAGCAGCCCATCACCGAGGAGGCGATCGCGCAGGTGGTGATCCGGGTGCGGCAGAGCACCGTCTGGGAGCTGATCGGCGCGATCGGCCAGCGGCGGCTGGATCGCGCGCTCGCGGCGCTCGCCGACGTCTATGACCCGCGCGACGGCGGGCTGAAGCTGCTCGGTGCGGTGTCGTGGTCGGTGCGGCAGCTCGTGAAGTTCGAGTCGGCCCTCGCGTCGGGGCTCGGCAGCGCCGAGGCGGCCCAGCGCGCGGGCGTGCCGCCGTTCAAGGCCGGCGAGCTCTCGCAGACGCTGCGCGCGCTGCCGCACGGGGCCCTGCCGCGGTGGATGCGGCTGCTCGCGGAGACCGACCTCGCGCTGAAGAGCTCGCGGCGGCCCGCGCAGGCGGTGCTCGAGACGATGCTCGTCGACATGTGCGCGCGGTGAGGTCAGGCGGAGCGGGCGGCGGCGCGCGGGGCGCGGCCGACGCCGCACGCGCGCAGGGCCTCCTCCAGGCTGGAGGCGGTGCGCAGGCCCTCGAAGCGCAGATCGAGATCGGCGACGGCGCGCGCGACCTGGGGGCGCATGCCGGAGAGCAGGACCTCGGCGCCGAGCAGGCGCGCCGCGCGCACGACGCGGAGCAGGTGGTCGGCGCGGGGCCCGTCGACCTCGGAGACGCCGGTGAGATCCAGGATCGCGTGGCGCGCGCCGCGGGCCACGACGCTCTCGAGCAGGCCGCTCATCAGGGCGTCCGCGCGCGCGGCGTCGAGCGCGCCGACGAGCGGCAGCACCAGGATGCCGCTCCAGACCTGGATGATCGGCGTGGAGAGCGAGAGGATCGCGTCCTGCTGGCGCTGGACCAGCTCGATCTGGGCGCGCAGCGCCCCGGCGATCTCGCGGCTGTTCGCCTGCTGGAGCGCCTCCAGCGCGGCGACGCGCTGCTCGGAGCGGAGCATCTCGGCGCGCATCTCCTCGAGCTCGTTCCTGGCCTGCCGGAGCTTGCTCTGGCTCCGGCGGAGGGCCCGGTCGAGCTCGCGCTGCCGCCGCATGAGCCGCGCCGCCGCCTCGGGGGGGCAGGGGGCGTCGCCCCGCTCGATCGGGCACTCGTCGCAGCCCGCGAGGCGCGCCGCGTGCTCCTCCGCCGTGAGCGCGTCGCTCGCGGGATCCAGGAGGAGGCAGCTCGCGCACCGCACCCGGCTACGCCCCGAGCTGGAGGAGGCCGAGGGTGAACGTGGACTCGTGGTGCATGGTCACACCCTGGACCGGCGAGAGCTCGCCGAAGGTGTAGAAGCCCATCTTGGGGAGGCCGGGCGGGAGGCGCGAGAACGCGGCGGCGCACTCGTCCTTGTAGCGCGGCCCGAGCACGTTCTTGCGCGACATACAGCTGAAGATCAGGGCCAGATCGGGCTCGGGCATCGCCTCGAGCGCGCGCGCGGTCGCCTCCTCGGCGCCGCGGATGATGTCGTCGCGCGTCGCGCGCGTGACCTGGACCTGGGCGCCCTCGGGGATGTCGCCGCCGAGCACGAGGGCCTCGTGCTCCTCGTCGACGCGGAAGATCGCGCGCACGAGCAGCAGGCCGTCGTCGGGCTGGCGCTGGGTGCCGCGCACGCCGCCGACCACGCCGATGGGGAACTCGATGCTGATCGCGGGCATGCCCGCCGCGAGCGGGCCGAGCAGGCCCTTGTAGAGCCGGAGCGCGGGGCGGCCGTCGATCTCGCGGATCACGTTGCCGCCCTCGACGCGGGTGCAGGTGTGGGGCAGCCCGATCGGCTGGTACCCGGAGCGCGCGCCGGTGACGAGCCGGATGGGCCCCTTCAGCGCGACGCCCACGGCGCCGCCGCTCAGCACCTCGCCGTCCCGGATCTGGTAGGTGCGCTGGAACCCGCCGCGATCGGCCGGCGCGCCGCCGATGACGGGCACGCCCTTGCCGAGCGCGTCCTGCAGGCCGAGCAGGAGCTGCGTGGCGTTGAGCTGGAGCACGTCGGGCAGCGCGATCACGAGGTCGGGCTTGAAATCCCGGAGCTCCAGGCCCGCGCGGCGCCCCGCTTCGAAGCTCGTCCCGCCGCCCGGCGCGATCGCGAACGACCGCTGCTCGATGCGCCCGAGGCGCAGGCCGAGCGCGGTCACCGAGCGGGTGAGGGCCTCCTCGCGGTTGATCTCCGCGTAGCTCGAGCAGCCGACGACCCGCGTGGCCCCGGGCAGGCGGCCGCGGAGGCCCCCGGCCACCCGCTCGGCGGAGAGCTCGGCCGAGGAGAAGACGAGCACGAGGTCCGGCGCGCCGCCGAGCTCGTCCAAGAGCTCGCCGGCCACCTCCTGGGCCGCCGCGAACGCGTCGTCGTGAACTATCGAGGCTACCGCGATCCCACTCTTGCCCATGATGTCTCCCTCCCCGTCCCCGAACGCCTCCAGGGATTCCCCGATGTTCTCATCTTCTCGCCCCGGCCGGCAAGCGCGCGGGCTGCCGGTGCGGGGCTGGGTTAGGATGGGCCCGCATGCGGCCGACGGTCCTCCTCTTCGATATCGACGGGACGCTGATCTCCACGGGCGGCGCTGGTCGCCGCGCGATCGAGCGGGCATTCGCGCGCCGCGCTGGATTGACGTCCGGCCGCGGCGACGCGTGCGCGTTCCCCTTCGCCGGGATGACCGACCGGGCGATCGTGCGCGCCGGCCTCGCGGCCCTCGGCGGCCCGAGCGGCGAGGACGAGATCGACGCGGTGCTGGCGCTCTACGTGTCGCTGCTCGAGGAGGAGATGGCGAGCGCCGCGTGCGTGATCCACGAGGGCGTGGAGGCGGCGCTCGACGCGGCGAAGGGGCGCGCCGGCGTCGCGATCGGCCTGGGCACCGGCAACATCCGCGAGGGCGCGCGCCTCAAGCTGGGGCGCGCCGGCCTGTTCGATCGCTTCGCGTTCGGCGGTTTCGGGTGCGATCACGAGCGCCGCGACGAGCTCCTGCGCATCGGCGCGGAGCGCGGGGCCGCGCTGCTCGGGGCGCCGAGGGCGCATTGCCGCGTGGTGGTGATCGGCGACACGCCGCGGGACGTGGCCGCGGCGCAGGCGATCGGGGCGGAGTCGATCGGTGTGGCGACCGGTCCGCACCGGCGCGAGGAGCTCGCGGCGTGCGGGGCGACCCACGCGGTCCGTGACCTCGCCGAGGAGGGGGCGATCGAGGCGATGCTGGGGTGAGGCCGGAGACGGGCACGGGCACGGATTCCGGAGACGGAAACGGAAACGGGCTCGGAAACGGAAACGGGCTCGGAAACGGAAACGGACTCGGAAACGGAAACGGACTCGGAAACGGAAACGGATTCGGATCCGGAGACGAAAACGGCAATGGCAGCGGTGCTCGGGCGCCCGGCGTGCCCGAGGCCCCATCCTTGACGGATCGAGCGCGCGGCTCGACGACGCCGGCGTGCGCTACCTCACGCTCGCGTGCGATTACGACGGCACGCTCGCCGGACGCGGCGTCGTCGCCGAGGGCACCCTCGCCGCGCTCGAGCGGCTGCGCGACACCGGCCGCAGGGTCGTGCTCGTGACCGGCCGCGTGCTCGATGATCTGCTCGCGATCCTCCCGCGCCACGACCTTTTCGACCGCATCGTCGCGGAGAACGGGGCCGTCCTCTACCGGCCCACCGGCCGCGAGGAGCGACTGCTCGCGGAGGCGCTGCCGGCGTCGCTCGCCGATCGGCTGCGCGAGCGCGGGGTGCAGCCGCTCTCGGTCGGCCGCGTGCTCGTGGCGACGACCGCGGCGAACCAGCACGCGGTGCTCGACGCGATCAGGGCGAGCGGCCTCGATCTCCGCATCGCGTTCAACAAAGAGTCGCTCATGGTGCTGCCTGCGGAGATCGGAAAGGGGAGCGGCCTCCGCGCGGCGCTGCGCGAGCTCGGGATGTCCCCGCACGAGGTCGTCGGGATCGGCGACGCCGAGAACGATCAGGCCCTCCTCGCGCTGTGCGAGTGCTCGGCGGCGGTGGCCGGCGCCGTGCCGTCGCTGAAGGAGCGCGTCGACCTCGTCACCCACGGAGACGACGGCGCGGGGGTCGTCGAGGTGGTGCAGGCGCTGATCGCGGACGACCTGCGCAGCGTCGAGCCGCGCCTGAGCCGGTGGCACGTGCTCGTCGGGACGACCGATGACGGGCGGCCGCTCCGTATCCCGCCTTATGGGGGCAACGTCCTCGTCGTGGGGCCCTCGGGCTGCGGCAAGACGACGCTCGCGATGGCGGTGCTCGAGCAGCTGGCCGAGCAATCCTACCAGTTCGTGATCATCGATCCCGAGGGTGATTACTCGATATTCGCCGACGCCATCGAGCTCGGCGACATCCACCGGCCCCCGCGCGTGGAGGAGATCCTGCACGTGCTCGAGAACCCGGACACGGACGTCTCGGTCAACCTCCTCGGGATCCCGCTCGGCGACCGGCCGGCGTTCCTCGAGCAGCTCCTCCCCCGGCTCCAGTCGATGCGCGCCCGCGCGGGTCGCCCCCACTGGATCCTCATCGACGAGGCGCACCACCTGTGGCCCGCGGCCTGGGGGCCGGTCTCGCTCACCCTCTCCGCGGAGGTCGGCGAGCTCGTGCTGGTCACCATTCACCCGGACGAGATCTCGCCTGCCATCCTGAGTCGCATCGATATCGTCATCTCGGTGGGGCCGATCCCCGAGCCGGCGCTCATCGCGTTCAGCGCCGCGATCGGAGAGCCGCCGCCCAGGATGCCAGCGCCGCAGCGCCCCGGAGGGGTGCTCGTGTGGAATCGCGGCGCCGGCGCCCCTCCCCAGCGGGTCACGCCCGCGCGCGGGCGCGCCGAGCACCTCCGGCACCTCCGGAAGTACGCCGAGGGCAACCTGCGCGACAAGAGCTTCTATTTCCGTGGGGCCGACGGCCGCTTGAACCTCCGGGCCCGCAACCTGGCGCTCTTCATCGAGATCGCCGAGGGCGTCGACGACGCGACGTGGCTGCACCACCTCGCGCAGGGCGATTACTCCCGGTGGTTCCTGGAGGCGATCAAGGACCCGGCCCTCTCGGCCAGGGCCGCGGAGGTGGAGGCGAGCGCCGGCCTCTCGCCGCGGGAGAGCCGCGCGCTCATCGCTGACGCCATCACGGCGCGCTATACCCTCCCGGCCAGACCGTAGCGCCCGCGTCCGATCGGGGCGCGCACGTCACCCCCTGCGCCTCCAGCCCGGCGCGCAGGCGGGCGAACAGCATTCGCACGCGGCGGGCCACCGTGTCCTTGCTCACGCCGAGCTCCGCGCCGAGCTTTCGATAGGACAGACGACCGGCGAGCCGCCGCTCGATCAGCGAGCGGTCCTCCTCGGGCAGCTTCGCGAGCTCCCGGCGCAGGGCCGGGAGCGCCGCACTCAGCTCCTCGCAGGCGATCAGCGCCTCTTCGGGCGACCTCGCCAGGCCCGCGCCGCCCATGCCGAGCGCCGAGGCCAGCGCGATCTCGTCGCAGCCGAGCGCGACCTGCCTGTCGACCGCGGCCGAGGTCGCGCCGAAAGGCCGCGTCTCGTCGCGCTGCATCGCCGCCGTCGCGATCCCCGCCCGCCGCAGGGCCTCGAGCGCGCTGCTCGCGGAGGACCGCTCGGGCGACAGCGCGCTGGCCATCGACAGGAATGCGAGCTCCCACGCATAAGGCTCGAATCGATCGCACCTCGCGGGATCATAGGTCACCGCGGCGCGGATCAGCCCTTCGGTCGCCGCCGACAGGAGCCTCGCCTGGTCCGCGTCCGGCCGTTTGATCAGCATCGCCGCCACCATCCGGAGGATCATGGGCATTGCCCCCTCGATCAGCGCCCGCTGCTCCGGCGTGAGCGGCGGCCGCGGGCCTCCCTCCCCGGCGCTCATCGCGCCCCCCGCTTTCGCGGCTCCGCCCGGCCCGCCGAGCGCGTCCCGCTCCGCTGCGCCGCCGCGTCCCGCCGGAGGCGGTCAATCATCGGTCGCACGTCCGGGTGCGTCGTCAGCGTCATCCACAGCGTCTCTTCGAGCGCGGCCAAGGCCTCGCCGGAGAGCAGCGCGCGGTAAGGGGCCACCGCGCGCTCGATGTGCGCCGCCACCACGGGATCCTCGAGCGTGATGGAGTCTTCGATGTCGTCGCCGGGTATGACCGTCATGGGTGGCCTCCGGAGCTCCGCCGGCCGCGCGCTCCGCGGCCACCGCGTCGAGCGTTGGTGAACCCGCGTCCATCTTGCCATGAAGGCGCGATTTTTTGTTGATGAGCTCGCCCGCGACATGCGACCTTCGGTCGCGTCATGCCGAGGAAGAAGACCGCCGCCCCCGCGGCGCCGCCCGAGGTCACGCCGCCCGCCGCCGAGCCGGCGCCTGTCGAAGGCGCCGCCTCCCTCGACCCGGAGGCGGCGGAGAAGGCATTCGAGGCCGTCCGTGCCCGCCTCCTGGCCATGCCCGGCGACGGGCTCGCGTCCGTGAGCACGGACCGCGTGAAGGCTGCGGTCAAGGCCGCCGCGATCGGGCGCCACGTCAAGCGGAAGGACGTGCGGGCGGCCTTCGCGAGCCTCCCCGAGGACCGCTTCGACATGAAGCACGTCGACGATCTGGAGACGCTCGCCCTGGCGACGTGGCACCTCGCGGTGGCGCTGCAATCGGCCGCCGCGGGCAGGAGCGAGGCGAAGCTGCCGATCGCGCTCGTCGACGGCGCGATGAAGATCAAGACCCGCATGATCGCGCTCTGCGAGTACAACTTCGGCGACGATCCCGACGACGCGAAGGAGATCGCCGCCATCAAGCTCGGCGCCGGCTACGAGGACCTCGCGGGCGATCTGATCCGCCTCGCGAAGCTCTACAAGAAGCGCCGCGACGAGGTGCAGCGCGATCCGAAGAACTATGTCGCGACGGACGAGGCGGACGCAGGGCGGCTCGCGCACGAGATCATGCGCCAGCTCGGGGAGCAGCGGAACCAGGACCAGAAGTCCCTGGCGGATCTCTTCAGCCGGGCCTGGACGCTGCTCCTGTCGACCTATGAAGAGGTCGCGATGCCCGGAGCGTGGCTGTTCCGCCGTGAGGGCGGGGCGAGCCTGTTCCCGTCGCTCTTCACCGCCGGCCGCTCCGCGCCGTCGCGCGCGTCGAAGTCGGGCAAGAAGGGCGACGCCGAGGGCGGCGGCCAGGGCACGACCGGGGGCTGAGCGGCCGTCCGCTTCCGCGCCCGGAATCGTCCGAGCCGCTCACTCTTCTCCGCAGATCTCCGGCGAGATCTTTGGCGGAAGCTCCGGGACCGGCGGGTCGGGCGTGACGGGGGTGGGCTGGAAGCGCAGCGGCAGGATCGCCAGCTCGTACACCGACATCCCCGTCTCGCCGGCCGCGAGCTCCGCGGCCTCGGCGCGCCGCACGTCGCGGCAGATCCCGGTCCAGGTGTGCGGGCCGCCGGACGCGAAGCGGTGGCCGGACGCGAGCCGCACCGCGGCCGGGTGCCCGACGATCGCATCGAGATCGGCGCCGGGCTCGGGCGAGCGCGCGATCACCCGGACGCGCGCCGGCGCCGGCGGATCTTCCCACACCGAGATGCGGTGCACCCTCAGCGGCTCGCCGCTCGCGAGCCACAGCTCGAAGCAGGAAGCGGTGCCGGGGACCAGGAGCGACACCGGCTCGCGCGTCATCATGTTCTTCTTCTCCTCCACGACATAGATGAGGGGTCGCCGGTCCCGGGTCGCGCCCGCCGGTACCTGCGAACGCGAGTCGAAGTTTCATCCGGCACCCTCGGCCTTCCCGCCCGGTTTGTACCATCCACCTCCCGGTGGGGATGGGCTACGCCGGTCGACCCGCCGAGCCGTCCGTAGAAGACGGCCTCATCTGTTGTTCCGGGGAGCTCCCTCTCTCTTCTTACCCGGAACCCAACTTTCGCCCCCGACCCTCGGGCGCCGGCTTCGCGCGGGGTGGGCGGTGAGACGTCACGGCATCTCCTGTTCCTCAGCCTTCACGCCGGGCTGACCCGAGTTCGCGGCCTGATCGCCGTTGCCTCCGGGCCCTCCCTCGCCGGCTTCGCCCTGGGTGATCTTGGTGCTGCCGCTCCTCGTCACGGACTGCCCGCGGAAGGCGATGTCGAGCGCGTGGCCGCCGAGCCCGCCGCCGCCGGGGCCGCCGATGCCGCCCTGACCGCCCTGACCGCCGGCGCAGCCGGACTTCGCCAGGCCCGCGCCGAGGCCTCCGGCGCCAGGTGCCCCACCCAAGCCACCGAACTGCAGATCCCCGCCCGCGCCGCCGCGGCCGCCGTTGCCCGTCTGGAACCACCCATCCCTCACCGTCACGTTCGCATCGATGCTCACCAGCGCGATCGACGACCCGCCGGGCCCGCCGCCCTGCCCCGGCTTGCCGCCGCACCCGCCCGAGCCGCCGCTGCCCCCGCTCGCCCCGGCGCCGGGCGTATTGTTGCCGCAGTTCGCGAGCCCTTTCGCCCCGCCCCCGCCGCCTCCCCCTTGACCGGCCTTCCCAGGTGTGCCTGCGAGACCCGCGACGCCCACGTAGCCTTCGGTGGGCGACAGCGTCCCGAACCCCGTCGCTCCGGCGCCGGGCGTCCCGTCCTCTCCAGGCGACCCAACATTGCCCAGGCCAGATCCCGGTGCGCACAGCCACCCGCTCCCGCTCGCCGGCTCGCCGGTGCCCGGTTGACCGAGCGTCCCCGTCAGCCCCGCTTCCCCATCCGACCCCGTCGTCACCCCCCCATCCTCGCCCTTCCCCCCCGTCGAGCTATCCCCCTCGCAGCTGCTCTCCACCGCCGCTCCGCCGGCTGCCACCGCGCCTGCCCCCGTCATCAGACACGCGTTCGTCCCCGGGCTCCCGTTCGCCCCCGCCGCCGCCGCCGGCACCGGATCCCCCGGCGCAGCCGGCTCCGCCCCCGGCGCCCCCGGCGCCCCGTCCGCCCCGTTCCCCGCGAACAGCGCGCACCGGTTCAGCTCCGCCGTCACCTCGCTCGCCAGCAGCGCGATCGACGACCCTCCCGGCACCGTCGCGTCCGCCGCCTGCGCCCTCACGTCCTCCAGCCGCGTCGTCCCCTCTCCGCCGCCCAGCAGCGTCACCGCGATCCTGTCCGCCGGCGCCGCCACCACCGTGCTCGTCGTCGCCCCGACCCACACCCACCCGTTCGCGCAGTCCAGCCCCCCGTAGATCGCGATCCCCGGCAGCACCTGGATCGCCTCGTCGAACTGCTCCGCGCACGCGTACACCCGGCGGTCCCCGAAGCCCGCCAGCGTCAGCGCCTTCCCCAGCGTCCTGACCGGCGTCGTCTTGCTCCCGTCGTTCTCGTCGTCCCCCAGCGAGGACGACACGAACACCCCGCAATCCCCCACCGGATCCGCGTTCTCGCTCGGGATGCACCCCGCCGGCGTCCCGCCCCCGCC
>CAYQYG010000126.1:0-9098 GCA_964421485.1 uncultured Polyangiaceae bacterium
GGCGCCCCGTGCGCGCCCGGCCCCGAGGTGTGCGACGGGCTCGACAACGACTGCGACGGCCAGATCGATGAGGATCTCGGCGTGCAGACCTGCGGCATCGGCCCCTGTCAGGTCACCGTCCCGGCCTGCCAGGGCGGCGCCCCGGCCCCGTGCGTGCCGGGCCCGCCCGGCCTGGAGGTCTGCGACGGCATCGACGACGACTGCGACGGCCTCGTCGACGAGTCCGATCCCGTCGTGGGCACCGGCTGCTCGACCGGCCTGCCCGGCGCCTGCGACGCGGGCGTCCACGAGTGCGCGGGCGGCGCCCTCCAGTGCGTGCAATCGCAGGCGCCGGTCCCCGAGGTGTGCGACGGGATCGATAATGACTGCAATGGTCAGCCGGACGAGGGCGACCCCGGCGGCGGCGGCGCCTGCTCGACCGGCCTGCCCGGCGTCTGCGGCCCCGGCGTTCTCCATTGCAATGCCGGCGCGCTCGCGTGCGTGGCCAGCCAGCCCCCGCAGCCGGAGATCTGCGACGGCCTCGACAACGACTGCGACGGCCTGGTCGACGCCGCCCCGTGCGCCTGCGGCGTCGCGACGTGCGTGGGCGGCCAGCTCGTCTGCGGCGGCGGCCCCACGGTCTACTTCCAGGACACCTTCGCGAGCAACGCCGCGGGCTGGACGCTCGACAGCACCTGGCAGATCGGCCCCACGTCGGCGTCGAGCGGCCAGGTCTACGGCAACCCGGACCCCGCGCTCGATCACACCGCGTCGTCCGACAACGGCGTCGCCGGCGTCGTCCTCGGCGGCAACGCGCCCACGAGCCCGCACCCGCCCTATTACCTCACGAGCCCGCCCTTCGACACGAGCGGCCCAGGATCGGTCTATCTCCAGTACTGGCGATATCTGAACTCCGATTACCAGCCGTTCATGAACAACGTGGTCCAGGTCCACGACGGATCGACCTGGGTGACGCTGTGGCAGAGCGGCGGCCCGCCCGGCGTCCTGGACGCGGCCTGGCAACAGGTCGTGCTCGACATCACCCCGCACAAGAGCGCCTCGACGCGCGTCCGCTTCGGCTACTCGATCGACAGCCAGGGCGCCTTCATCGTCGCCTCGTGGAGCGTCGACGACGTCGTGATCTCGAGCGCCCCCTGCCCGTGAATCCTCATCGACCCGGCGCCGCCTTCATGTCCACGGTCGTCGCGCCCTGACAGGGCACGGTGACGGTCGAGCCGGCGCTCACCCAGTCGGGGTACCGCGACTCGCCGGGGCGGGCGAG
The DNA here is from genome assembly GCA_964421485.1 of uncultured Polyangiaceae bacterium. Taxonomy (GTDB): domain Bacteria; phylum Myxococcota_A; class Polyangia; order Polyangiales; family Polyangiaceae; genus CAYQYG01. Next base: position 1,262 of record CAYQYG010000126.1, read on the forward strand.
GCGCACGAACCAGCGGCCGCAGCGCACCTGGAGCGGCTGGTTGGCGGGCCCGGCGAGCTTCCCGTTGACGTGCACGTTGGCGGGCCCCTGCGAGGTCACCGTCAGGTAGCCGAAGCCGGCGGGCAGCGTCGCCGGATCCACCGCGGCCGGGGGCGCGCTCGCGTCGGGCGCCGCGGTCGGGAGCTCGGGCGGCGCGGGCGGCGGGGCCGCGGAGGGCGGCGCGACCGGCTCCGCGCTCGCCGCCGCGGGGGCCGGCGTCGCGGGATCGCGATAGGCGAGGTAGAGCCACACTGCCGCGACGACCGTCGCCGTGCTCGCCGAGATCACGATCACCGTCAGCGGCGTCAGGTAGCGCTGCGCCCCGCGCGCCTCCCGCGCGCCGGCCGGCCTCACCACGCCCGGCGGCGTCCCCGGCAGCGCGGGCGGCGCACCGAAAGTGATCGACGCCGCCCCCGGCGTGGGCGTCCCGAGCGGGTCCTCCCACGGGCCCACCACGATCTCCGGCGCAGGCCCCGGCAGCGGCGGCGCCGTCCCGAAGCGCGGCACCGACGTCGGCACGCCGCCCGGCAGCCCCGGCGGCGAGGGCACGCGGAACCCGGCGTCCGCGAGCCCGCTGAAGGACACCTCGTCGTCACTCCCTGCGGCAGCGAGCCGCCTCGCGGCGCCCGCCTCCGCCCCGCTCGGCGGCGCATCCTCGAGGACGACCTCCTCCGGCGGCATCGTCACGGGAGCCCTGTCTGGATGTTCGGGGCTCCGGCCCGCCTCGCCCGCGGGCCCCTCGTCTTCCGCGTCGTCCGGCAGCGAGGGATGCGACTGCGCCGCGATCCGCACCGTGGGCCGCTTCACCTCGGCGACGTCCGTCTCCTCGAGCTCCAGGCTCGAGTGCGCCGACTGGATGCGCAGCACGAGCTCTGCCTTGCCCTCGTCCGCGCGCCCGAGCTTCGCGATCGTCTCCTCGATCTCCTGGCAGGTCATCGCGCGCGCTTCGGGGAACGACGCGAGCGCCGCGTCCACCATCGCCGCGATCGGCCGCGCCACGTCCGGCCGCAGCGTCGCGAGCGGCGCCGGCCGCGTCTTGTCGAACGGCGGCCGCTTCCCCGTGAGCAGCGACCACAGCAAGATCCCGAGGCCGTACACGTCCGCCTTCGGCGTCGGCCGCTCCCCGCGCACGATCTCGGGCGCCACGTAGCCCGCGGCCCCCCGGTCCGCGCCCATGACCGTGTCCGGCGTGCGCCCGAGGATCTTGGCCATCCCGAACCCGGTGAGCCGCACCTGCCCGTCCCACCCGATCAGGATGCTCTCCGGGTGCAGGTTCCGGTGGATCACCGGCGTGAGCGCCCCGTGCTCGTCCCGCGTCGCGTGCGCGTGCACGAGCGCCCCCGCGATCCGCTGCACCACGTGGTACGCCGCCGCGTCCCCGAGCCGCTGGCCCCGCTTCGCCAGGTGCCGCAGCAGCCGGTCCAGGCTCGCCCCCTCCACGTGCTCGAGCACCAGCACGAGCTTGTCGCCGCGCTCGAAGAAGTCGAACATCCGCACGATCACCGGATGGTTGAGCTGCGCGCAGATCGTCGCCTCGCGCGCGAGCTCCTGGGCGAGCCGCGCGTCGCCCTCCGCGGTGTTCGGCACGAGCTTCAGCGCGCAGGTCCGCTGGAACCCGAGCGGCCCTTCCATGCGCGCCAGGTACACGCGCACGCCCCCGGTACCGGCCAGGCGCCGGATGACCTTGTAGGCGCCGATGGTGTCGGGGACGGGCTCCTGGGGAAACATCTGCGACCGATCCTACCGGAGACGGGCGCGCGCCCCCAAACACCCGGCAACGGATCGGTCGCCGGGGCCATGATTGGGCTCCTCACCGCACGCTGAACCGCGTTGCCCCCAGCCGCACCGCGACCGCCGGGTCGACCGGCCGCACCACCACGTCGTGGTCCCCCGGCGTCGCCGGGATGGTCACCCTGAACGGCGCCCTCGACCGCGCTGCCACCACCCCATCGACCACGAGCTCGACCGCCGCCACCCTGCGCGCCGTCGCCGCGTCCCCCGAGAACGACGCCGCGATCTCGATTCCCTGCGCGTCCGCGTCGCTCCGCTGCGACCGCGCGAACACGCTCCCCGCCGCAGGGCTCTCGATCCGGAGCTCCGGCGCCCGCGCGCGCTCCCCTGCCCGCCGGCACCCCTCCACCGCGTCCCGCGGGTACCAGGGCATCCCGAACGCGTCCTGCCCCGGCGCGCCCGGCGGCAGCCGCGCGAGCCACCCGTCGAACGCCTCCGGCAGCACGACGATCCTCCGCGTCCCCCCCGGGTCGCACCGGAACGGCGCCTCGCCCGGCCCTGCCTCCCGCGCGCTCGCGAGCGCGTGCACGTCGCACGCCCCGGCCCCCTCCTGCCCCGGCGCGTGCCCGTGCACGAACCGCCGGGTCGCGCGCTCCGGGCAAGCCGGCCCCGCGATCTTCCCCGAGAGCGGGCAGACCTCCACCTCGTCGAGCAGCCCCTCGTCCCACAGCGGCGCCCGCCCCGGGACGTCGGCCATGGCCCTTCGCATCACGTCCGCGAACAGCGGCCCCGCCCCGCTCGCCCCGGTCAGCCCCACCGTCGGCTGCCCGCCCGGATTGCCCACCCAGACCGCCACCGTCCGCTCCCGGGTGAACCCGATCGCCCAGGTGTCCCTGAACCCCGAGCTCGTCCCCGTCTTCACGGCCACCGGGAACCCGATATCGAACGGCCCCTTCCCGTGCAGCCCCCGCACCCGCGCCAGCGGATCCGAGAGCGCGTCCGAAAGGAGCGCCGCCACGGCCGCGTCGATCACCCGCGCCCCCTCCGGCGCCGCCTCCCCCCCGGCCACCGGCGCGGTCCTGAGCGGGATCCGCGTCCCCCCCCGCGCGAGCGCCACGTACGCCCCCGCGAGCTCCCGCAGCGTCACCTCGCCGCTCCCCAGCGAGAGCGCCAGCCCGTAATGCCCGGCCTCCCTGTCGAGGCTCGCGAACCCCAGCGAATGCAGCGCCTCGAGGAGCCTCTCCGGCGTCACCTCCGCCGCGAGCCGCACCGCCGGCACGTTCAGGCTCCCCGCGAGCGCCTCCCGCGCGCTGATCGGCCCCTCGAACGTCCCGTCGAAGTTGCCCGGCGCGTACACCCCGCCGTCCTCCGCGAAGCTCGTCGGCACGTCCGCCAGCATCTCCGCCGCCGAATGCCCCCGCGCGAACGCCATTGCATAAACGAACGGCTTCAGCGCCGACCCCGGCTGCCGCCGCGCCCGCACCATGTCGACCTGCCCGTCGATCCCTGCGTCCCAGTAATCGACGCTCCCGAGGTGCGCCAGCACCTCTCCGGTCGCGTTATCGACCACCATCACGGCCGCGCTCGTCGCCTCGAGGCCCGCGAGCGCCGCGAGGTGCGTCCGCGCCAGCCCCTCCACGTCCTCTTGCAGCTCCGCGTCGAGCGACGTCGCCGTCGCGCCCCCGGCGGCGCCTCCCTCCTGGATCAGCGCGTCCACGAAATGCGGCGCGCGGAACATCCGCTCGATCCTCCGCGGCGAGATCTCCTCGTCGATCGCGCGCGAATAGTCGGCCTCCGCGAGCACCCCCTCCTCGCGGAGCTCGTCCAGGAGCGCCCGCTGCCGCGCCCGCGCCCGATCCCCGTGCTCGTAAGGATCCAGCATCGAGGGCGCCCGCGGCAATACCGCGAGGAACGCCGCCTGCGCCCAGCTCAGGTCCCGCGCCGCCACCCCGAAATACCCGCGCGCCGCCGCCTCCGGCCCCGCGAGCCCGTGCCCGTAAGGCAGCCGGTTCAGATAGGCCTCGAGGATCTCCCGCTTCCCGACGCGCGCCTCGAGGTTCTCGGCCCGCGCCGCCTCCCGGACCTTCACCCCGACGGTCCGCGGCCCCGGCGCCCCCTCCGAATCGATCAGCTTCACGAGCTGCTGCGTGATGGTGCTCGCCCCCGACACGAGCCTCCCGTGCCGGATGTTCTGCCCGATCGCCCGGACGATCGCCGCCCCATCCACCCCCTCGTGCTCGAAGAACCGCTTGTCCTCCGCGGCCAGCGTGGCGAGCACGATCCGGTCCCCCATCTCCTCGAGCCCGAGGCTCCTGCCCCGGTTCCCCGCCTCCGAGGGGATATCGCGCAGCTCTCGCCCGCGGCGATCGAGGACGCGCCTGCCCTCGTGCCAGCCCGCGGCGAGGCCAGGCGCCGGGTCCCCGACACGCGCCCGGTAGACGCCCCAGACCCCGGCGCCCAGCGCCACGAGGAGGCCGATCCTCAGCGTCCCCCAGACCAGGCGGCGCGGGGAGGGGAGGGCGGGGGCGATGGCCGAGAGCAGCATGCGGCGGCCAACGCCGGCTCGGGAGCAGCGTATTCCCGGGCTCATGGCTCGGCCGATCCCCTGGGCTCGATCACGAAGCGCCGCCCTCCATCCAATGTGGACGCGACGGGCAGGGGAAACCCTCTTTACCAATGTCGTTTCGTTCGCGCCCTCGCGCCCCGCCCGCCGGGCGCCGGGGAACCTCCCGCGCCGTCGCGTGTCCTCGCCCTACGCCATGGCCTCGCGCGCCCCGCTCCGAGCCTCCTCCGGCGCGCTGCTCGCCGCGCGCGCCGCGAGGGGCTGGATCGCGCCCCAGGTCGCCTCGCTCCTCGCCCACGCCTCGCTGCTCGCCGCGTCCGCGCTCCTCGTGCCCACGGCCACGGCGCGCTTCGCCCTCACGCTCCGGCCGGGCGCCCGCTGAGCCGCGGCGAGGCTCCCTTGACACGCCGGGCGCGCGCGGCGAACGTGCGGCGGCAGCACCCCCACCCCCGAGCTGGAGAGCGGTTGATAAATGGAAGCGGCGGCACCGGCGGCGAGGAGACCCTGGTGGCGGCGGGCGCCGCTGTACTTGCAGATCGTCGTCGCGCTCGCGCTCGGCGTGCTCACCGGCCTCGCGCTGCCGCCGCGCATCGCGGAGGATTTCAACGTCCCGGCGCAGATCATCCTGCGGCTGCTCGGCGCGATCGCGCCGCCGCTGATCCTGCTGGCGGTCATGCGGGCGCTGATCGGCGCGAACGTCCGCGGCCGGCTGGCCGGCAAGATGTTCTCCCTCCTGGCGCTGAACACGCTCGTCGCCATCCTCATCGGCCTGCTCGTCGCGAACGCCGTCGGCCCGGGCCGGCACGCGAGCCTGCCGCCCGGCGCGCCGCCCAAGGTCGGCGGCAACATGCTGGCGCAGCTCCTCGACAACATCCCCGCGAGCCTCGTGCGCCCGCTCGTGGACAACAACGTCATCGGCGTCATCCTCGTCGCCGTCGCCTTCGCCATGGCCGCGCGGCGGCTCGACGACGCGAGGAAGGGCAAGGTGCTCGGCGCGCTCGAGATTGGATTCGATCTGATCCTGATCGTCCTCCACTGGATCATCGCGGCCGTCCCGCTGGCCGTGTTCTGCAAGGTGACGTATGTCGTCGGCACGCAGGGGTTCAAGCCGTTCCTCGCGCTGGGCTGGTTCATCGTCGCGGTGCTGATCGCGCTCGGAGCGCAGGCGACCTATTACCTCGTGCGCATCTGGATGTCGTCGTGGGTATCGCCGCGGCGGCTGCTCGCCGGCACGAGGGACGCGCTGGCGATGGCCTTCTCGACGGCCAGCTCGACGGTGACGATGCCCGTCACCTATGCGAGCCTGCGGGAGAAGGTCGGGCTGCGCGAGGAGTCGGCGAGCCTCGGCGCGCTGGTCGGAAGCAACTTCAACAACGACGGCACCGCGCTCTACGAGGCCATGGCCGCGCTGTTCATCGCGCAGATGACGGGCACCGATCTGACGCTGGCGCAGCAGGCCATGGTGGTGCTGACCAGCGTCATCGCCTCGGTCGGGGCCGCAGGCATCCCCGAGGCGGGCCTCGTCACGATGACGCTGGTGTTCTCGGCGGTGAACCTGCCCACCGGGTACATCGCGCTGCTCCTGCCGGTGGACTGGTTCCTCGATCGCTGCCGGACCACGATCAACGTCATGGGGGACATGAACGTGAGCTGCGTCCTGGATGGGAAGACGCGGGAGGTGCGCAAGCCGGACGCGGCCGATGCGCTGCTGAGCGACATCGCGTGACGCACGCTACCGGATGACCACCCGCCCGCTCTCGGAATACCCCGTGCTGCCGCCCTGGTACATCAATTCAGCCGCCGCCGGCGGCAGCACGAACTCCCCGGGGGTCGACGCCCGGGCCAGGTACGTCGCCGCCACCGTATCACCCCAGATCCGATCGAAATACAGGTTCACCCGGTCGTCGCGCAGCTCGACGTGGCTGGCCTCGCTCCCGCCGTACTCGAGCACCGACGCGAACGGGTGCCGCTCGTCCAGGCCCGGCGCGCTCGCCACGGTCGCGAGATCCGGCTGGACCGGCTCGAACCCCGCCGGCAATCGATCCGTGACCGCCAGGTAGCCCCTGCGCTCCGGATCCCCGTCAGCCGGCAATTTCACGAGCAGGGCCACCCGCACGACGTCCCCGGCCTGCACCTTCGCCAGATCGATGGGCGCGCCCTTCGCGTCCGTGTACACGCGGTACACGCTCGGCCCGTCCGCCGCGCTGGTCTCCACGAGCCCGCCGGCGCCCGAGAGCGGCCGCCGCCAGCTCCCGCTCACCTGGAATGCGATCCCCGCGCCCCCCTCGCTCGACAGCTTCAGCGTGGCCTTCTTTCCGCGCACCGCCGAGAGCGGGATCCGGTACTCCTTGCTGCCGAACCCGAGGTCCCGCGCCGCCTCCACCACGCGCCCGTCCAATTCGAGGCGCACGGCCGCCCCCTCGCTCGTCGACGCCCGGAGCTGCGCCGCCACCGCCAGCAAGGCATACGAGGTCGCCTGCGTCGTGTACGCGTCCGTCTCCGTCGCCAGCTCCCGGAGCAAGGTCGGCAGCACCCTCGCCGACCTCCTGAGCCGCGACAGCGCCATCGCCGCCTGCGCCCGCGAGCGCGTCGGGGAGCCATAGTAATAGAAATCGTTCGATCTCGGGGGCGCGGTCAGCTTGCCGCCTCCGTCGAAGCTCCCCTCCACGTCGTCGAGCAGCGCCGCCACCCGATCGTCCTGACCCTTCAGCGTGGACAGCGCGATCGCCAGGCTCGCCTTGCCGAACACGCTCTGGTCCTTCCGCGTGTCGTGGAGCGCGTCCGCGGCGCTCGCCGGCAGCTCGCCGAGCTCCGCCAGGCTCTGCGCGATCGCCGCCTTCACCTCCGGCTCCACCCCGCCCGACAGGAGCTGCGCCCCGAGGTACCGCTTCATCCCGTCCAGGAGCCCGTGCGGCGCCTCCACGCCGGCCGCCTTCGCCAGCACCACCGCGCGGATCGCATACGCCGTCCCGTACACGTTCGGCTCGTCCCCGCCGGGCCAGTACGCGAGCCCGCCGCTCTCGGTCCGCATCGACGCCAGCCGGTCCAGCCCCGCGCGGATGCGCACGGCGAGGTCCCTGTCGCTCATCTTCGAGAGCCCGATCCTCGGCAGGATGTCCTTCGCCGCGATCAGCGGCAGCGTGCTCGACGTCGTCTGCTCCACGCACCCGTGCGGGTACCCGAGCAGGTATTCGAGCCGCGACCCGAGCTCCGGCCAGAGGTGCTGGCCGACCTGCACCCGCAGCGAGTCGCCCGGGCCGATATCGACGCTCGCCGGCACCGCCAGCGCGATCTCCTGCGTCCCCGCGAACGCGCCCGAGAGCTCCGGCCGCTCCGAGAGCCCCGGCTCCTGCACGCGCAGCCTCGACTCCACGCGATCGCGCACCTTCCCGCTCCCGTCGGCCACGGCGAATTTCAGGACCGAGTCCCCCGGCGCGTCGGGCGTCATGGGAAAGCCCACGCGGCTATGACCGCCCGCCGACACCGTGACCGACGTGGTCTTCA
>CAYQYG010000126.1:9198-19232 GCA_964421485.1 uncultured Polyangiaceae bacterium
CCCTGCGCGCCCGGCCCCGCCGCCTCGAAGCTCACCGTCGCCTGCACCGCCTCGCTCGTGTTGTTGTGCAGCATCGCCGCCACCTCGAAATGGTCCCCGCGCGCGGCGAACCGGGGCACGACGGGCACCAGCATGAGCGGCTTCCGCACCGTGAAATCGCTCTCCGCCGAGGCGCCCTTGCCCTCCTTGTCGAGCGCCACGGCCATCACCCGGAACTGCGTCAGGTTGTCGGGCAGCTTGAATTTCACCGTCGCCCGGCCGCCGGCGTCGGTCCGGAGATCCGGCCGCCACAGCGCGGTCTCGACGAAGTCCTTGCGCGCCCGGTCGATCGTCGCCCGCTCGGCCCCGCCGCCGTCGCCGGCCACGTGGCTCCGCTCGTAGAGCTCCGCGAGGCCCTCGCGGCTGTCGCGCGCGTGGAACCAGAGCGGGCGGCCGGGGTGCAGCGCCGCCACGGGATCGGGGGCGTGGAAATTCGTCAATCGCAGGATCCCCTCGTCGACCACGGCGAGCGCCACCTCGGCGCCCTCCACGGGCGCGCCCGCGCCCTTCACGTCGATCGTGATCTCCGCCTCCTCGCCCGGCTCGTACGTCGGCCTGTCGCTGTGAATGGCCACGTCGAGCCGCGACGCGTCCAGCGACACCGGCAGGCGCACCGCGCCCATCCGGTACTCGGCCGCGGCCTCGCCGCGCTCGCCGATCGGCAGGAGCGTCACCGCCGCGTGCACGTACGGCGCGCTCGCGGCCGTGAGCGGCACCTCCATCACCGCCGCGCCGGACGTCAACCGCTGCGCCCGCTTCTCGATCAGCCCGCCCTGCTCCACGGTCAATATGGCCGTCGCCTCCCTGTAGGGGCTGCGCACGAAGATCTTCGCCTTCTCGCCCGGCGCATAGCGCGCCTTGTCGGTCGCGAGCTCCACCTTGCGCCCGCGCTCGGGCATCGCGGCCCGGTCGCTGTCGCCCTCGCGCCAGGCCCAGAGCGACGCCGCGCCGCCGCGCTGGCCGTCGACCTCGGCGGTGATCTCGTAATCGCCCGAGCGCGGCGGCGTGAGCGCGCAGCGCGCCGGCCCGGAGGCGCTCTTCACCGCGCAGCGGCCCACCTCGGTCCTCGAAGGCCACCACGTCCAGCGCGTCGCGCCGCCGGCCGCGCGCTTCCGCGCGTAATGCCACTCGACCCGCTCCATCCTCGCGATCACGTCGGCGCCGATCACCGACCGGCCCGCCGTGTCGGCCACCCCGAGATCGACCGCGACGGGCTCCCCGACGGCCACCCAGGACCTGCCCACCTTCACGCCGGCATAGCGGCGGGCCGTGTGCTTCACCACGCTCCCGCGCCCCGCGATGTGGCGGTGCGACCCGTCCGTCACGTCGGCCTCGAGCTCGATCTGCTGCGGCCCGCGCGCCCCTTCCAGCGGCACCGCCTGCTCCACGGCGAGCGTCCCGTCGGCGGCGAGCCTCGCCTCGCCGGCGCGGCTCCACGCCCGCTCCTCGCCCTCGTCATACCAGCGCGAGGGCCGCCGGAACACGAGCCCCGCGTCGGCGAGCGGCCCGGCCGGCAATGCCGCCGGCCTCCGCGTCAGGGTCCAGCTCACCGCCGCGCCGTCCATCGGCGCGCCGAACAGGTATCGCCCGCGGACCACGGCCCGGATGCCCGCGCCCTTCTCGCCCGCGTCCACGTCGACCGCGAACCGCGGCGGCTCGAACTCCGCCACCTGCACGATCGCGGCCGCCAGCTCGTCGCCCCCCTCCTCCGCCTCCTCGACCACCAGCCGGTGCCGCCCGAGCTTCTCGTCCGCGGGGATGTCGAACTTCAGCGCCGCGCTCCCGAGGTCATTGGTCGTCGCCTCCTCGGTGTGCACGTCCTCCCCCGTCGGCCCGACGACGTGGAGCCGCACCCGCTCGTTCGCGACCGGCGAGAGCGCGTCGCCGCGCAGCTCGCGCACGCTCGCCTTGATCCACACCGTGGATCCCGGCCTGTAGATGCCCCGGTCCGTGAGCACCATCGCCCGCCGCGCGCCGTCGCCCGGCGCCGCGGGCAGGTCCCCGTCGTCCTCGCTCTCGCCGCGCCCGCCCGCGAGCTCCGGGAAGAGCTGCCGCGCCGTGACGCCCCCCTCGTCGAGCGGCACCCACGCGCTCTCGCCGCCCGCGTCGACGCGCAGCTTGTCGCCGTGGGAGACCCCGAGGAGCGCCACGCCGTCCGCGTCGGTGGTCGCCGCGGCGCCGTCGCCGAACCGCACGCCGGCGCCCGCGACCGGCTCGCCGCTCGCGAGCCGCGCGACGTGCACCAGCGTGGCCCCCGGCAGCTCCCGCGCGTGCACCGCGAGCGACGTCGCGCTCGCCGCGCCGAGGAGCGCCACGCTCGGCCGCTCCGCCTCGCTCCCGCCCGGGAACCGCCCCGGCTCCGCGTTGCCCGCGAGCCGCGCCGCCCGCAATGTCGCCACGTAGCTCGTCCCCGCCGCGAGCTTGCCCGTCAGATCGACCTCGGTCACGCCCGTCTGGTCGCGCCGCGCCTTGATCGCGACGGGGATCCGCACCGGCGGGTCCCCGTCGGGCACCTGATGCGATCGCGCCCTGGAGAGCGCCGCGTCGAACGCGGCCGCGTCCCCCGCGGGCACCGGCCAGGCGAGGATCTCGGCCTCCGCGACGTTGCGCGTCGTGATCGGGAACCGCTTCGCCGTGGCCCCGTCGAGCAGGATCAGCCCCTCCGGCATGGTGGCGCTGGCGGGCAGCGGCAGCGTCTCCACCCGGAACCGGACCGGCGCCGCGAGGCGGTTGCCATAACGATCCGCAATGGCGCCGATCGCGACCTCATAAGTTTTCGAAGGCTCGAACCCGCCCGAGAGCACGATGCGGCCGCCGTCCCAGGACTCGCTGCGCACGGCGAGGTTGCGGGGCCGCGGCGACACCTGCACGGCGCGCTGGAGGGCGCGGTCCTCCATCTCGACGGGGTTGTTGAACCTGACGTGGATCTCGCGGTTGCCGACGAGGAGGCGCCCCTTGTCGAACGGGCAGGGCGTGGAGTCCCAGTCGTAGCCGCACCCGACGGAGGTCTCCTCGAGCGCGTCGGCGACCGTATAGGTCGCCGTCCGGGATACGATCGGCGCCCCGTCGACGAGGTCGCTCGCGTCGAGCGTGACGCCCTGCCCGTGCCGGAGCGGGGCGGCCGGCCGGATGAGGACCACGTAGCGCGGGTCGACCTTGACCCCCTGGAAGCTCTTGCCGCGCGGCCTGTCGACCACGAAGGGGACGGGCTTGCCGTCCTTGCCGGTGAGCGCGATGAGGCGGCGCGCGACCGGCAGATCGATGGGCTGGTCATAGAGGACCGACATCTCGGGCGAGCGGCCGACGGTGGCGTCCCAGGAGGGGTGCGCGGCGATGGTGCGGAGCTTCCCCGGCTCGGGCACGTACCCGAGCTCCTTGCCCGCGATCGTGACGCTCGGCGTGGCCGTGAACGAGGCCTTCCATCCGCCCTCGAGGGCCTTGCCCGAAGCCGACTCGAGCGCGGGGATCTCGACCGTGTAGCTCGTCCCCTTCTCGAGCTGGGCCGCCGCGGTGAGCTCGAGGGTGCGGGAGTCGATCCAGACGGCATCGCCATTCACCTCCGGGGTGATCTTGACGGTGCCCGGCGCGGCGGGCTGGACGCCCTCGGTCCTCTCCGGGAGCGCCATCTCCTGATTGAAGACGATGCGCACGGTCTTGCCCACGATGGCGAATGCGCCCGAGTCGTCGAGGGACGGATAGGCGACGGCGACCCCCTGACGGGCGTTGCCGCGGAGGTATTCGTCGAGCGCGGGCCTCGGCTCGCGGGCGCCCTCGTCCTCGGGCGGGAACACGAGCGCGCCCGGCGCGGAGGGGGTGCTGCGGACGAGGAGCTCGGCGGGCGCCTCGGCGGGCGGCGCGCCGCCCGGGATGCTCGAGGCGGCGCCGCCGCAGACGAGCCCGAACGGCGCGGTGAAGAGGACGGCGACGCGGAGCCACGCGGCGCGGGGCGCGAGGCTCCGGGTGGACCGAGGCGAGGGGGCCCGCGCAGGCCGGCGAGCGCCCGTGGAGGGCTTTCGAGCCATGGAAAAGACTCCTTGGACCGGCGGCGAAGGGCCCGGGTCACGGCGCGGCCAGTCCGCGCCGGAGCCCTGGACGTGGACCGGGGCCGCGGCGCCGGTCGAACGCCATCCCCTGTCGGGGCTATTCCCTGCCCCTCGTTCGCGCCCCCCCCCGGCTTCCCTGCGATCTCCGTCGGCTCTCTGGAATCCCCGGAGAAATTCCGGCGGCGGCTTTCGCGTTCCAGTGCCCTTCTCTTCTCTCCTCGCTGATCGCGTGCGTCGCGGTATGCTGCCGCCATGTCCGTCGCCGGCAAGCTTGCCCGCCTCGCCACCGCCGCGGATCTGCTCGCGATCCCCGAGAGCGACCGCTTCCACGAGATCCTCGGCGGCGAGCTCGTGCGCAAGGCCATGCCCAGCGGCCTGCACGGCCTCGGCCAGTCGCAGGTCGTCTCGCAGATCGGCGGCGCGTACAACAGGCGCGCCGGCGGGCGGGGGCCCGGGGGATGGTGGATCGTGACGGAGGTCGAGATCCAGCTCGAGGAGCACGAGACCTACCGGCCCGACGTCGCCGGCTGGCGGCGCGAGCGGATGCCGTTCGGCGACATCGAGCTGGACGTGGGCGCCCTCTTCGGCGACGAGGCGACCTGAGCCCCTGAAACGGAAACGGACACGGGCACGGGAGCGGACACGGCAGCGGGAACGGGCGCGGACACGGCAGCGGGAGCGGAAGCGGGAACGGGCGCGGACACGGCGGCGGGAGCGGACACGGGGTCGGATGCGGGAGCGTCGCTGCTCCTGTCCCGTGGAGCCAGAGTGGACTTCTCCACCCGGCCTGGCGGTCCGAATGTCTCGGAGCTGCGTCCAGCCGCTTCACCCGGCGCGGGCGCTGGCATACGATAGAGCGATGAACGCGCAGAATTCCCCGGAAAGGCCGCGCTGGCTCGCGCTCGTCGCCGCGGTGGGGGCCCTGGCGGCCCTGGCGCACGCATCGTGCACCCTCGACGCGGAGGGCACCGCCGGGAACCCGCCGGGCACCGGCGGCGGCGCGGGCGGCGATACCACGACGACCACGACGTCGACGACGAGCGGCGGAGGGCAGGGCGGCTCGGCGCCCGAGTCCGACTGCACCAACGGCGCGGACGACGACGACGACGGCGCCGCCGACTGCGCCGACTCCGATTGCACCGCCGTGGAGTGCGTCGACCCGGCCGCCGCCGGCTGGGAGGGCGGTTTCCGGATACAGCGCGTCCCGTACCCCGCGGCCGATCCTCCGTCGCCGTGCCCGGACGGCTCCGCCCCGCTGGTGTTTTACGAAGGCCCGGCCGGCGCGGCGCAGTGCGACCCTTGCACCTGCACGTTCACGGGGGCCACGTGCACCATCCCCCAGGCCTCCTGCTACTGGCCCACCATCACGTGCACAGGCAGCGCGAACTACACGACCCAGGCGAGCGACACGAATTGCATCGGTGACCCGCCGGCATCCCTCTCGACCGGCTCCTGCATGGTGACCACCGCATCGCAGGTGGCCGACCCTGGCAGTTGCACATTCGACGGCGGCAATGTGAGCGGTCCGGCGATGTGGGCGGAGGAGATCCGCGCCTGCCCTGCCGGACCGGCCGGCGGCGGCTGCGCGGGCGATCGGATCTGCGTCCCGAGATCCCCCGGAAACTTCTCCCCGGAGATCTGCATCACGCACAGCGGCGGCGCGGATTGCCCGTCCGGCTGGACGGACGTGGACGTCCAGGCTTACTCGGGCGGCACGGACAACCGCATGTGCACGGCCTGCGGCTGCGACACGGCCACGGTCGACTGCACCGACGGCTCCTATACCGTCTATGACGGCGACAACTGCGGCGCCAACTCGACGAGCCTCGGCACGAGCTGCCAGGACCTCTCGTTCTACGTCGATAACAATACGTTCTCGCTCCAGCCCGTGCCTGGCACGCCCGAGGGCGGCACCTGCACCCAGCCCCAGCCCTCGGGCCAGGTCGACCCCACCGGCGACACCAGGATCTGCTGCAGGTAGTCCCCGGCCGATTCAAGGCATCAGAATCGGCCCCGCACGCCGAGGGACAGGAAGCCCAGCGTGACCTCCGTGTGCGCGCCCGGCTGCGCCGCAGGCCGCGCGTCCCCCGGCGGGAGCACCTGCGCGTCATCGAACGCGAACAGCCCGGCGCCCGCGCCGATCGTCAACGCCGCGAAGCCGCCGACCAGGCCGGAGGCCAGCGCGAGATCGTCGCGGGCCGCCGCGGCGTCGTTGTATCGATCGCGCTCCGCGGGCGTGAGCCCGCTCGACTCGAGCTTGTCGCGCAGGTCCGACGCCTCGCTCTGCCGCGCGATCGCGAGCCCGGCGAGCACGCCGCTCGCCACGGCGCCCGCCGCCCCCGCCGAGAGCACCGCCCACGCGGCGACGCGCTGCGACGTCTGCGGCAATTCGAGCGTCAGCTCCGTCGATTGATCCGGCCGGAAATCCATCGTCTGGCCCCACGGCTTGTGGCCGGCGAGCGTGACGGAGATGAAATGGGCGCCGGGCTCGAGCGACAGCGGCGCCTCCGTGGGCACGAGCGCGCGGGCCCGGCCGTCGATCTCGACGCGCGCGCCGGAGGTGCCGCGGATGACGAGCTTCGCGGGCTTCGGGCGCAGGGGGACGTGGCGCGCCACGAGGTCGCTCGCCACGGCGACCACCGTGACCTGCTCCTCGACGTGACCCGGCGCGCGCACGCGCACGACGTGCGGCCCCGGCGCCACCTCGGCCTCGTGCGGGATCGCGACGAACGCGCCGCCGTCGATGGACGCCTGCGCGCCGGCCGGCGGGGCCGTGAGCAGGATGCGCGCGGGCCGCTTCGCCGCGGCGGGGGCCGCCTCCGGCGGGGCGAGGCGCGCCTCGATCGGCGCGAGCGCCTCCAGCGCCTTCATCGCCTCGTCGCGCCGGCGCCCGGCCGGATCGACCTTCAGGTACTCGCGATACAGCGACACGGCGCGCCGCAAGGTGTCGGGCGCGGGATCGGCGAGGTATTGCCGCCGGTACGCCTGCGCGGCCGAGAACAGCAGCGACGGGCTCGGCACGAGCGCGTGGGCCTTCATGAACGCCTCGGCCGCGGCGAGGTACTTCCCCGCGTCGTACGCCTGCGCGCCCGCGTCGAAGTAGTTCGCCGCCTGCGCGCGGGCGCCCTCCGCCTCGTCCGCCCGCGCGGGCGCCGCGCCGAGCGCGAGGAGGGCAGAGAGGGCGAGCGGGCCGGGGGCCCGGGCGGATCGCGTCATTCGATCTCCGGCACGCCCCGGAGGACGTAATAGAAGGACGAGCTGGGCATCACCGCGAGATCGTCCACCCCGTCGCCGTCCATGTCGGCGGCGCTGATCGCGACGAAATCGGAGAGGTCGTCGAACAGGGCGGGATCCGTCAGATCGCGCTTCAGGACGAGCGCCCGCGCGGCCCGGTCGATGTCATAGAGGGCGAGCTGCTCCGGTCCGACGACGGCGATCTCCTTGTCGGCGTCGGCGTCGGCGTTGAGCAGGGCCATCGACAGGCCGGGGCAGGACGCCTCCTCGCACTCCGGGGCCGCGGCGAGCACCGCCTCGTCGAACCCGCCGTCCGCCCGGCCCCACAGCGCGACGAGCGAGCGCTCCACGTCCCGCGCGACGACGTCGTCGCGCCCGTCGCCGTCGAGATCGGCCACGATCGGGCGGGGCACGTATTTCGGCGGGCTCGTGTCCTCCGTCGAGCGGAAGGTGTGCTCGGTATTCCAGCAATCGCCGAGCGGGGTGAGCCCGCCCTCCGAGGCCTCGTACGCGCACGCCTGACCGTCGATGAGCAGCAGGAGATCGTCCCGATCGCTGGAGGCGATGCGCAGCGGCGCGAGCACGCACCCCACGCAATCGCCGGGGATCTGCGCGGCGCCTCCCGCCTCCCGCAGATCGCCGGCGCTCACGTCGGGCGTGACGAGCACGAGCTGCCCCCCGTCCGTGATCGCGGCCATCGCGGGCTGCTGCGCCGCGCCCTCGCCGCCGAGGAGCCGGCCCGCGGCCGTGGCGCGGAGCTGCGATCCATCCTGGAAATAGAACGGCGCGCGCAGCAGCCGCTCGCTCAGCCCCTCGATCAGGGCGGCCGCGATCCCGCTCTCCTCCCGGCGCGCCGCGAGGATCTGCGCGCCCGGCGCGCCGGGGAGGAAGCGGCCCGCGGCGAGCCCCGCCGCCCCCTTGAAGAGGCCGAGCGGCGCCGCCGCGTCCGGCGCGGCGAACGCGTTGCCGAACGCCACCGAGACCGTGGTGATCGGCCCGGTGGGGCTGGGGGCCTGATCGGAGAAGGCGAGGTCCGTCACGCCGTCACTGTCGATGTCTCCCGCGGTGAGATCGTGCGGCGGGCACTGCGTCTCCAGGAAGATGGGCGCGCCGACGCCCTCCGGGCCGCCGCGGTACAGGGCCAGGTCGGCCTGCTGCTCCTCCGCCACCGCGATATCCAGGTATCCGTCAGCGTTGAAGTCGGCGACCACGGCCTCGCACCCGCCGGGGATGGGGTCGCAGAGCGGCGACGAGAACTCCTGCGCCCCGGGGCACTGGACCAGATGGATCTCCTCCCCCGGCGCGGTGCTGTCGAAATCCCCTGTGACGATCCAGGTGTCTCGATTGAGGGGGGCGGGCGACGGGAGCGCGATCGCGCTCGTATGCTGATCGGGCGAGGCGGCCGGCGGGTCGTGGGAGTCGAACCGCCCGTCGCCGAGGCCGTACGCGACGTGGACCTCCGCGGGGTCGTCGCCGGCGATCGTGACGAGGTCGCGGGCGCCGTCGCCGTTATGATCGGCGATCAGGAGCGACGCGTTGCGATCGCGCACGCGGGCGCCGCCGGCCAGGAGGACGTCCGCGCTCGGGAGCGGGGCGAAGGCCGTCGCGCCGTCCGGCTGGCAGAGGCCGTAGAGCCGGATCCCGGGCGCCCCGCGGCGGGCCACGGCGATCTCGTCACACGCGCCGCCGGCGCCGGGGACGAGGTCCCCGGCCGCGAGCGCGACGACGTCGGCGAGCGGGCCGCCCAGCGCCCCGGCCGCCGCGGGCCCGCTCTGCGCGTCGGTGATGAGCTGGATCTCGCCGGATTCGCTGAAGAGCAGCAGCGCGTCCGCGCCCGAGGCGCGGACCGGCAAGCCCCTCTCGGCGGGGAAATCGTACTCGAAGCTCGGGAAGAGCACCGGCGAGAACGCGGGCGCGGAGCCGGGGAGGTACACGAGCACCCCGGAGCCGAGCGGCCCGTCCCCCGGCGTGACGAGCCCCAGCGGCGCCGCGGCCCCGGCGTCGTAGCCCGCGAGCTGGATGAGCAGCGGGCTCGGCAGGACCTGCCCGAGCGCGGGCCGGCTCGTGACGAGCCGCTGCTCCGACGCCCCGCAGGTGTTCGAGACGCGCCCGTCGAACGCCGTGATCGAGATCGTGCCGCGGCGCCCGGTGCGCACGATCTCCGCGCAGCCGTCCGCGTTGATGTCGCCGGCGGTCATGTCGGTCGTCGTCGACGAGGTGCGCGCGACGAGCCCCTCGAACGCGCCCGTGGGCCTCCTGCAGAGGCCGTCGAGCCCGCAATCATAGCCCCCGGGGCACTCGATGGCCGCCGAGCAGAGCAGCCTGCACGCCTCCGGCGTCCCGGCTCGGCCGCAGTTGGCCTGTTCGTCGCAGTCCTCTCCGGGCTCGACGACCCGGTTGCCGCACGTGTCCGCGTCGATGAGCGGGAGGTCCACGCACGCCATCAGGGAAGCCATGGTGAGCCCCGCGCCCGCGAGCGCCCGCCGGACGGCCCTCGCTCGAGCCGGGCCGGGGCCCCGCGCCGGCCGATCCCTCGCAATGCGGCGCCGCGCCGTCACGGCCCCCCCTTGCGCGCCGGCCCGATGAAATCCGGCGTGTCGATCTCCTTGCTGTACGTCGTCGGCCTCGGCTGCGCGCCGGCCCCGCCGCCCGCGGGCGCGCTCGGCGGCGCGGCGGCCCTCGCGCTCGCCGTCGCAGGGGCGGCGGTCTGCGCGCCCT
>CAYQYG010000127.1:0-19175 GCA_964421485.1 uncultured Polyangiaceae bacterium
TTCAGTCAGGTGAGTGGTGTTCCGACGGGTGCTCTTCCGATCGGGCGTGGACCGCCGCCGGCGTCAGGCCGGCCGGCGCCGGCGCCTCTCCGTCCGGCTCGGCGCGCCGCGGGGCGCGCGCCGCCGCGCTGATCCGCCCGGCGCTCATGTGGACCCTGCCTCGTCGTCGAAGATCATCTGGATACCATTGCGCGTGTGGATGATGCTCTGCATTGCATTGCGGGCGACCACCGGGCTCGGGGTCTCGTGGTTGGGGACGGACGCGACGAGGATCGGCCGATCGGGGTCGCCGTCGATGTGGCCGAGGAGGACCTCGGCGCCGACCTCCAGCGGGAAATGCATCTTGCCCGAGGGGCCGCTCAGCGGCTGCGCCATGCGCATCCAGCGGGACGCGCGGCCGGTGCCGGGCGTGGCCGAATCGAAGGGGAGGAGGATCTTGTATCGGCCGTGCTCGTCGATGGACGTGCGCTGGACGCCGTCGACGCGGGCGTGGAGGAGGCCGGCGATGCGCGGCCAGGGCGTGTCGCGGGGCGGGCGGTAGGCGACGCGGGAGGGGACGGCGGTGAAGCGGGCGCGGTAGGGGCGCGGCGCCGCGGCGTCGCCCTCGCGGCCCGCGAGGTCGGCCGCGCGGCGCAGATCGGTGACGAGGTACTCCTGGTCGAGCGGCGCGTGCTCGTGGCCCTCCAGGGTGAAGCGGCAGCCCGCGTGGAGGCCGGGGTGGTCGGCGCGCCCGGCGTAGACCTCGCGGCGGGCGAGCCGCTCCTCCGCGCGGATCGCCGCGAGGCGCGCGCCGTCGTCGGGGGTCTTGAAATGCTCTCCATAGACGACGCGCTCGCCGGCGCCGGCCGGATCGGCCTCGGCCTCGGCCTGGAGGTGCACCGCGGGGGTGCGGTAGTTGTAATCGAGCAGGCGGATCCGCTGCTCGACGAGGCGGCGGCGGAACGAGAGATCGGTCACGCCGCGCGCCCCGGCGAGGCGCGCGCCGCCGGGCGGGAGGAAAGGGACGAGGGCGGGATCGAGCGCCGGCGCGCCCTGGTTGCCGTCGGCGACGACGGCGACCTCGCCGTGCGCGGCCTGCTCGAAGAAGAAGAACATGCCCTCGTACTCCATCAGGCGCGAGATGAAGTCGAGGTCGCTCTCCTGGTACTGGACCGTGTATTCGCGCGCGGGGTGCTTCGCGGCGATCCGGAGGGCGAAATCGTCCCGCTCGAGGCCGGCGCCGAGGAGGACCTGCTCGACGATCCGGGGGACGGTGAGGTCCTGGAAGACGCGGGAGCGGAAGGCGCGGGTGAGCGTCCAGAGCCGGGGGACCAGGGTGACGCGGTAGAGGACGCCGCCGGCGGAGGCGCCGGCGAGGGCGACCTCGCGGAGGATCCCGTGGACGGGGAGCGCTTCGTCCTCGCCGAACGCGTAATAGGCGGGGGCGCCGACGAGGGCGTCGATCACCTCCGGATCGAGGTGATCGCGGGAGCTCGTCTCGACGAGGAGCTCCGCGCGATAGAGGCGGGAGATGCCCTCGCGGGAGCGGAGGCGGCGGACGCGCAGGGCCCCGGGCGGGAGGGGCTTCGCGCGGAAGACCAGGGTGTCGTCGGCGTCGAGGGTCATGGCGATGTCCTCCAGGGCTCAGCCGAGCTGGATGCGGTTGCCGGTGATGGCGGCGCCGGCCGCGTTGAGGGCGACCCCTGCCTGGCCCGTGTTTCCGCTCAAGCTGATGCTGCCGGTATGGTTTATCATGATCCCCATGGAATCCATCAGGAACAGCTGGTTCCTGGGCTGGTTGGCGAGCATCACGCTGCCGGGCGCCATCTCGACCACGTACGGTACGACCTCCAGCTCGATGGCCGCGGAATGCTGCAGGCGCAGGTGCTGCGCGTTCAGGGTCATGCTCTGGTTCACCGCCCCCGAGACCACCACGCCGCCGAGCGGCGTCATCTCGATCTTGTAGGGCGGGTTGTCGAGGTACTGCGGGCCCACGCCGATCGTGATCGTGTCCTTGGCGGCGATGTCGACCTTCTTCGAGGACTTCACGGTGGCCTTCTTCATGGCCTGCAGCGTGGAGTCGCGGATGGCGGAGATCGTGGCGGACTTCAGGCCGAGCATCTCCGCGTCGAACCCGAAGATGAAGGGGTAGAGCGATCCGAGCACCAGGCCCGCGGTGCCATAGATGCTGCAGAACGCGGGCGTGCCCACGAGGACGCCCGCCTGGCCGAACACGGTGACCCCGGGCAGGTTGATGCCCGGGGCGCCCGCCGTGGCGGCGATGCTGCAGGCGCCGAGCAGGGCCGCGGTGCCGGCCCCGGCGACCCCGAACAGGCTGAGCACGTTGTTCGCGAGCTTGTTCGCCGGGGCGCCCTTCCACGTCGAGTCGAATGCGCGGTAGATCCCCAGCGCCGTGACCGCGACGGCGAGGCCGGCGTCGAAGGCGGTCGCCATGATGGTGGCCACCCCCGACGCGGTGGAGAGCGAGTCGAAGGCCCCCGTCGCGGGATCGCTCTCCGGGTCGGCCGGGTTCGCGGCGACGGGGTCCTTGCCCTGCCCCGACGCGATCAGGATGCCGCCCTTGCCGAGGACCGACATGGACCCTGCGCTGACGTGGATGGTGTTCTTCTTCGCGGCCGTGACGATGTTGTTGTCGATGGACTGGAGCAGGGCGTCGCCGCTCGACTGCGCCCAGAAGACGTTGCCCGCGTTGAGGTAGACGTTCTTCGTGGTGGTGGCGCTGAAGCCGTTGTAGGTCGATCCGCCGATCCCCTTCCCCATGCTCAGGGTGGTCGAGAACGTCGGCACCGCGATCTGGAAGCGGGTCGGCGTGCCGCCGGCGTCGATCTCCTCATTGATGGGGGTATCGATGGCCGCGGCCACCCCCGCGCCCGTGAGCGCTGCCTCGCCGCCCCCCGCGCTCAGCGTGCCGGGGAAGGATCCGACCGACGGCGGAGAGAACTTGACCTTGACGGTCACGGCGGCGTTCGCCGCGAGCGTCACCGGCGGGGTGACCGCATTGCCGTCGCCGCCGTACGTCCCGACGACCGTATAGCCGGTCCCCGAGGCCGACGGCGAGATGGAGGCGCTGCCGGGCCCGCTGTTCGTGATCGTCACGGAGCGGGTCTCGGAGTCGCCGACCATCTTGTCGCCGAAGGCCAGGCTCGCCGGGTTGAAGGTGACCGTCATGCTCGCTCCTCTCCTTCCAGGCTCCCGGGGAGCCCCTCGCATCGCCGCGCGCGCGGCGGTTCCGCGCGCCCGGGCCCTCTGATACCGTCCGCCGCATGAGCGACCCCCGCGAACCGACCGCCCCGGCGCCCGCCCCCGCCGCCGAGGCGGCCCCCGAGGCCCCCGACGGGCTGCCGATCGACTGGTCCACCGAGCCCCGCCCCGCCTACGCGAACGGCGCCCACGTGGTCCACACGCCGCGCGAGTTCGCGATGATCTTCACCGACCTCGCCGGCTTCCCCGGGCGCCTCGCCCCCGACGGCAAGGCGGGGCGCGAGCGCGCCGCGGTCGTGGCCTCGCTCCGGATGACGCCCGACGTCTATTTCCAGATGCTCTGCGTGCTCGCCTCGAACTGGAACCGCTTCGCCAACGAGCTCATCGATCCGCGGTTGCGCCGGCCGCGCTTCAAGCTGCTCGACGCGGGCGACGCGCAGCTCGACGGCGTGCCGCGCCGCACCGCCGACGACGAGTAGCCGCGCCGCGGCCCTCACGGCGCCACGAAGACCTTCGCCTGCGACGGGGCGATCTGGGCCCCCGCAGGCGCATTGGGGTTCGAGCCATTGTGGGCCGTCATCGCGGTCACCATCACCGCCTTGCGGCCCCCGAAGTACACCTTCGAGCTGTACGATTTGAAGGTGACGTCCTTGCCGAAGGTGCCGGAGACGACGCCGCCCGCCGTGCCCGCCTCGTCGCCGCTGCTCATCGGGATCTTCGAATCCTCGACGACCGTCTCCTTGTTCTCGACGAGGACCTTCATCACGACGCCGGTCGCGGTGCTCACCTGCCCCGTGTTCGGATAGGGCACGGGCACCGGGCTCGGCGCCGCGGGGGTGTTGCACGTGTCCGGCATCGCGAAGCAGACGCCGCCTTTCTTGGTGGTCGCAGGGAGCATGGCTTCTCCGTCCTCGCCGCGGCCTCAGCGGCCGGGCACGAAATCCTCCGCGCGGGCGCGATCGGGGTCGGTGCCCTGCGCGTGATCCAGGCAGGCCCCCGTGAGGTCCGCGCCCGCGCGCGCGGCCCGGTGCAGGTCGGCGCCCGTCAGGTCGGCGTCGCGCAGATCGCAGCCGGTCAGGACCGCGTGGGAGAGGTCGGCGTGCCGGAGCGCGGCGCGGCGCAGGCCGGCGCCGGAGAGGTCCGCCCGGACGAGCTGGCCCTTGGGGCAGCGGAGCCCGTCCGCGCGCGCCTTGCGGAGCTTCGCGCCCTCGAAGCTCGCGGCGTCGAGCGCGGCCTCGCGGAGGTCCGCCTGGTCGAGGCAGGCCCCCGCGAAATTCGCCGCCTTGGCCCGGAGGCGGCGGAGATCCGCGCCCGAGAGGTCCGCGCCGGCGAAGCCGGCCTGATCGGCGGCGACCCCGGCGAGGCGGGCGCCGCGCAGGTCCGCGCCGGCGAGCAGGGAGTCGCCGAGGTCGCAGCCGGTGAAATCCACGCCGGCGGCGCGCAGGCCGTCGAGCAGGGACTGGACGATCGCGGCGCCCGTGATCCGCGCCCGGGTGAGATCGGCGCCGAGGAGGCGGGCCTTGAAGAGGCGGGCCTCGCGCAGATCGGCGCCCTCGAGCGCGCAGTCGAGCACGCGCGCGCCGGTCAGGTCGGCCCCGCGCAGGATCGCGCCGCCGAGGTCGGCGCCCTCGAGGTCCGCCTGGACGAAGCGGGCGCCGGTGAAGTCGCAGCCGCGGAGGACGGCGCGGCGGAGGGCGGTGCGCGCCAGCTGGGCGCGCTGGAACGAGGCGCCCGTGAGATCGCAGCCCGAGAGATCCACGCCGGTGAGGTCCTGGTCGGCGAAGGAGACCGGGCCGAGCGCCGCGCCGGCGAAGCTCGCGCCGGCGAGATCCACCCCGGCGAAGCTCGCGCCGGCGAGGCGGGCCCCGGTCCAGACGGCGTCGCGGATCACCGCGCCGGCGAAGCTCGCGCTCTCGGCGCGGGCGTCGGTGAGGTCGGCGCGCGTCAGATCGGCGCGGGCCAGCAGCGCGCCGCCGAGCAGGGCGCCGCGGAGGCGCGCGCCGCGCAGGGCGGCCCCCTCGAGGCGGGCGCCCTCGAGGCGGGCGCCCTCGAGATCGGCGCCCTCGAGGTCCACGCCCGAGAGATCGGCGCCCGCGAGGGAGGCCGCGCGCAGCGAGGCGCCGCGGAGGGCCGTCGCGCGGAGGTCGGCCCCGTCGAGGATCGCGCCCGCCATGCGGGCGCCGCGGAGGTCGCGCGGCGCGCCGCCCGCGCGCAGGTCGAGGCCGAGCGCGACGGCGTCCTCGAGCACGCTGTCCGCGAAGCACGCGGAGGGCGCGTCCGCGGTCGAGAGGTCCACGCGCCGGAGCGTGGCCCCGCGCAGGTTGGCCCCGGCGAGGAGCGCGCCGTCGAGCGTGGCGTCGTCGAGGTCGGCCCCGGCGAGGTCCGCGCCGTCGAGCTTCGCGCCCGCGAGGAAGGCGTCGGTGAGCCGGGCGCCCTCCGCGCGCGCGCCCGTGAGGACGGCGTCCGGGAGGTGCGCGTCGTCGAGCCGCGCGCCGGTGAGGACCGCGCCGGAGAGGTTCGCGCCCGCGAGGAACGCGCCCGTGAGCGTCGCGCCGGCCAGCGACGTGATCGCCCCGCCGCCGGCCGGCGCTCGGGGCTCCGGGTCGCGCTCCACGTGGCGCGCCCCGCGCCCCGAACCCGCGCCGGAGGCGTCGAGGCCCGCGGCGCGCAGATCCGTGAGGTCCGCGCCGGAGAGGTCGACGCCGATCAGCCGGGCGCCCGAGAGATCCGCGCCTGCCAGCCGCGCCCGCCGCGCCGATCCGCCGCGCCAGGTGGTCTCGCGCAGATCGACCCCCGCCCGCGGCAGCTCCCCCGCGCGCGCCTCCAGACCGGGCGGCGCGGGCGGCGGTCCGGCCTCGACCGCGAGGTCGTCGAGGTCGATCCCCTCGATCGTCTCGCCCCGCAGGCTGCGGCCCGAGGCGAGCCGCGCGAGCAATTCCTCCCGTGTGCGGATCATGACCGTCGCTCCAGCTTCGTGCGGGTCAGGATCGCGAGCTCGCGCTGCGCCCCCGACAGGCGGGCTTTCCATAGCTCGGCGCCGTGGAGGTTCGCGGCGCGCAGATCGGCGCCCGAGAGATCGGCGGCCTCCAGCGAGGCCTTCATGAGGTTCGCCTTGAGGAGCGAGGCGCCCGCGAGATCGGCCTTCCGGAAGCGCCCCTCCACGAGATCGGCGCCCGCGAAGCTCGCCTCGCGGCACGACGCGCGCACGAACCCGGCCCCGGTGAGCGTCGCGCCGAGGAAGCTCGATCCGTCGAGGACCGCCTGCTCCCAGAGCGATCGCGGGGCGACCGCGCCCTTGAAGGAGCTGCGGGTGAAGCACGCCCCGTCGGCGCGCGCCGCCTCCATCCGGGCCCCCGCGAACGACGCCCGCGCCCCGCGCGCGTCGAAGAGGCGGACCTCGGGCAGATCGGCGCCGTCGAAGAGGACGTCGTCGAGCCTGGCGCCCGTGAAATCGGCGGCCGGGAGCCGCGCGCCCACGAACCCCGCGCGCGCCCAGTCGCCGCCCGCGAAGCGGGCCTGCGCGCCGGCGGCGTCCTTGAAGTCGGCGCCCTGCCCCGCGGCCTGGCTGAAATCGGCGCCGCCCACCTTCGCCCCGGCGAAGCGCGCGCCCGCCAGCGTGGCGCCGTACAGGTCGGCCCCGGTCAGGTCGGCGGCGTCGAGGATCGCGTCCGTCAGATCGGCCCGGCCGATCTGCGCCCCCGCGAGATCGGCGCGCGCGAGCCGGCACCCCGCGAGCCGCGCCTCCTTGAGGTTCGCGCCCGCGAGCGACCGCCCCGAGAGATCGAGGCCCGAGAGATCCGCGCCCGCGAGATCCATCCCCGCGAGCGGCTCCCCGGCCTCGAGCCGCGCGACGACCTCCGCGCGCAGCACCGCCGGCCCCGGCCCGCCGCTCCCGGCCCCGGTCGCGGCCCCGGCCCCGGCCCCCTCCTCGGGCTCGGGCCGCAGCGCGTCCTCCATCGCGGCCACGTCCTCCGCGCTCGCGCCCGCTGCCCGCATCTGCTCCACGAGCTTCCGCGGATCCATCGGCGGCGGCGCCGGATCCGGATCCCCCTCCGCCGGCAGCGCCACCCCCGCGGCCGCGAGCTGCGCCCGCACCCGCGCCGCGTGCGCCTCGATCTCCGCGTCGAGCGCGTCCACCCGGCCGCCCTCGCCCTCGCCCTCGCCCTCGCCCCCCGCAGGCGCCGCGTCGTTGGCCGGCGCCTCGGGCGCCGCGACCGGATCCACCACCGGGGCCCTCGCGGCCTTGATCGCCGCGAGCCGGTCGCGCGCCTCCTCCAGCGTCGCCCGCGGCCCCCCGAGCTCCCCCGTCATCACGAACAGCTCCGCGATCTCGGGCGCGTCGTCGTCGCGGACCTCGATCAGCCCCCGCCAGACCAGGCCGATCTTCATCGCGTCGGCGTCGAAGGCGACCGTGTCCAGCCGGACGGGGATCTCGTGGAAGGCGCCGCCGCCCTCCGTCGTGCGCTGGGCGAAGCACCGCACGTCGAGGTGCGGCAGCTCGCCCTCGATCACCGGCAGCTCCGGGTGCATGCCCGCGAGGAGGAAGGGCTCGTCCCCGGCGATGCGATCGACCTGCTGCTCCGGCGGCGCCGCCTGGAAGAAGCTCCAGTCGAAGTCCTCGGGGAACCAGGGCCAGCGGCGCCGGACCCAGGCCTCGTCGTACGTGCCGATCTTCGACCAGCGGGCGCGCCACAGCATCGGGACCCCGCAGAAGCAGAGCGGCGGGGGCGCGTCGGCCGGGCTCCGGAGCAGGTGCCGCGGATCCTCGAGGTTCGGGAGGCGGACGCTCCCGTCCGCAGCCGCGAGCCGGCCCAGGCCCACCGGGTTCCGATCGAAATCCGGTCCGCCGTACGCGCGCTCGTAGACCAGCGGCATGCGCGAGAAGGGTCGCGGCGGGCTGGCCCGGCCGTCGCGGAAGGACCGATCGCCGATCACCGCCACGCTGCGATCGAAGCCGGCGCCCTCGCGCCCGAAGCGGAAGCGCGCGTGCGCCGTGCGGCCGCCGCCCGCGGGCGGGTAGGCGTGCCCCGCCAGCGTCACGTCGGCCCTCGGCTTCAGGATCGCGAAGTCCGACGGGTAGAGCACGCTCGCGCGCGGATCGTCGCCCAGGTGGACGTCGCCCGCCGGCGCGTCGGGCTCCGCGCGGAGGCGGGCGCGGCCGCCGTGCACGAGATCGAACGAGCCCTTGATCACCACCGCGATCGCGTCGCGCGGCGGCTGCACCTGCCACGCGACGGTGAGCCCCGAGAGCGGCGCGTCGAAGGCGAAGGGGACGAGCCGCGCGCGCCGGCGCGGGATCACCTCCGCGGCCGCCTCCGCGGCCGCGCGGGGCGCGGCGTGGAAGAACGCCGCGGCCGGCGCCACGGGCTCCGCCGGGGCGCTCGGCCCGAGGGTCAGCGTCTCGCCGGCCAGGATGGCCGCGGGCGCGCGCGGCGCCGGCACCCCGGACCAGGGCGCGCCCGGGATCGGCGCCGGCGCATCCTCCGCGTCGAGCGGCGGCGCGCCGCGCGGGAACGGCATGCTCGGCGGCGGCCCTGCGGCGGCGGCGTCGTCGATCGTCAGCGTGTGGACCGAGACCTCCTGCTCCCCCCGCCCGGCCAGCACCAGCGTGGTCGCCCAGTCGACGGCGTCGTCCGGCGCGCCGGGGGCGGCGGCCTTGAGCCCCTCGTGGGCGGCGAGATCCTCCAGCGAGGGCCAAGCGATCGGCTGCCCGCGCACCCCCACGCCCGCGACCACCAGCATCCGCCCCAGCGCCGCCTCGCTCGCCACCGGGACGCTCGCCCGCCACGTGACCGAGCACCTCAGCGCGTCCGCGTCGATCCGCAGCATATCCGCGCGGAACCGGAGGGGCGCCGGGCTCTCCCCCGCGCCCGCGCCGAGCGCGTACACGCGCGCCTCCGCCCGCGCGCCGGGCAGACAGGACTGGAGGTAGGGCAGGTCCGGGTGGACCCCCTGGAGCACCACCCACTCGTCTCCGACGAGGTAGGGCGCCCGCTGATCCGCCGGCGCGGCCTGGAAGTACGTCCAGTCGAACGCGTCCGGGAGGTCCAGGACCGCCCGGTCGAGCGCCTTGCGGTCCAGGCCGCCGAGCAGCCGCCGCCGCGCGGGCCAGGCGCGCGAGATCGGCCCGAATCCGTCCGACTGCTCCGGCGCCCCGGGCCGCTCGATGTTCGGGAGCACCTTCCCGCGGCTCCCCGGCTCCGCCCCCACCCCGAGCGGGTTCGCGTCCCACCCGATGCCCCCGAACGCCCGCTCGTACATGAGCGGCAGCCGCTGGAACGGCGCCGGGTTGCC
Source organism: uncultured Polyangiaceae bacterium (assembly GCA_964421485.1). Lineage (GTDB taxonomy): Bacteria > Myxococcota_A > Polyangia > Polyangiales > Polyangiaceae > CAYQYG01. Next base: position 9,496 of record CAYQYG010000127.1, read on the forward strand.
CCCGGAGCGGTCCCCGTAGACGTGGAGGGTCTTGTCGATCAGCGCCTGCCCGCGGTGGAGGGCGAGCCGCACCACCTGCCGCGGCACGAAGCGCCCCCCCGGCGCGCACGCGTGCCCCGTGAGGACCACGTCGGCCTGCGGCAGGTACGGCACGAGATCGCTCGTCGCCCGCACGCTCCACGTGGGGTTGTCGCCGTGGTGGACCTCCGAGCGGAAGAGGGGCTCGGCCGGGGCGAGCCGCATCTCCCCGTCCTGGACCAGCGTGAAGCTGGCCTTGACGACGATCGCGACGGAGAGCTCTCCGCGCACGCGCCAGGGCAGGGCGCCGCACGCCGTCGGCTCCAGCGCGATGATCCGAACCTGCGGGAGCGGTCGATCGTCCACGGTGCACACGATATCAGAGGTCGCTCCGTCCGATACCGGGAAGCGGCGAGGGAGAGATGGGGAGGAGGGGCCGCCCGCGCTCCTGCCCCGATCCCGGCGGGAGGATCGTGCGCGGGTTCGCCGGCGATCTCCCGGTCGTGACGCGTGCAGCGCTCGACGCGATCCGGGGGCGAGCTACGCGCGGGGATCGAGGTACGTCAGGTAATGGTCCGGTTCGAGGGCGTGGCCGATCGATCGGGCCGAGCCGAGCTGCCGGCGCCGAGGAGGTCGAGGATGTGGGTTGCGGAGCCGGGGCGCCGCTCCGCCGGAGCGGTCGTGGGACCGGAGCCATGCCTCTCTCCTCGAGGAGAAGCGGGCCTGGGACGCTCCCGGTCCTCTTCCCCCAAGGAGGGAGCGGATCCGGAACGCTCCGGTTCTTTGGCGCCCATGAGGGCGCGCTGCGGTGGTAGGATCGGACCATGGCAGCCCAGGAAGCAGGCGTACCGGCGAGCTCGACCGAGGTGCCATCGCTTGCCGCCCTTATCGAGAACCTGGATCCAGAGGTCCGCGAAGCCATCGGCGATGTGGACCGTACGCTGATCCAGCTCTCCCTCCAGCAGTCACCATGGGATCGGCTCCGGTCGGCCTCCCGGATGGCGCAGACGCTCGCCAGGATACGCGATGCAGCGGCATCCCAGCGCGGCTGATCTTCCGGCGCTGCTCGCCAAGCTCTGCGACGCCGGAGTCGAGTTCATCATCGTCGGGGGCGCTGCGGCGGTGGTTCAGGGAGTGCCCATCACGACCAATGACCTCGATATCGTCCATCGGAGGACGCCGGAGAACGTGGCGCGTCTGCTCGAGGTCCTGCTGCAGCTCGACGCGACGATGCGCTACGACCTCGCCAACCGAGGCCTGCGTCCGACGGCGGAGATGCTGGCCGGGAAGGGACAGATCAACCTCTCCACGTCGCTGGGCCCGATCGATCCGCTCTGTGAGCTCGATGAGGGGAATGGCTACGAGGAGTTGCTCGCGCACAGCCAGTCGGTGATCGATGAAGGGCGTCCACTGCGCGTGCTCGATCTGCCGACCTTGATCGCGGTGAAGGCGAAAGCGGGACGGCCGAAGGACAGGATAATGCTGCCGATCTTGATCGCGACGCTGCAGGAACGAGACAAGGCGAAGAGGTAAGGACGGACCGTGTCGAGAAACTCCGTCCAGGCGCCGCGGCATGGCTGGGTTTGAGGCCGCACACCTGGTCGTGACCGCCGATGTAGGTTCCGGAAAAGGGTGCGGCTTCTCTGGGACAATGGCGTTCCACTGTGATCTCGGCGTGTTGCACGCAGGAGCGAGAGGAGAAGAGAGGATTCACAGGGAGGCGGGGAGGCGGGGAGATCAGAATCTCAGAAAAATCTCTCCTCCCTGCCTCCCCGCCTCCCTGTGCATCTCTCATTTTCTACGAGCAGGTCCTGATGTGGGCGCTCCAGCGTTCCGGGCGCCTGCTCAGCTTCCCGGAGGCGGCTCCGCCCTCTTGACCCAGGCGCGCTTGCCGTCGAAGACGGCGGCCATCTCGTGGATCGGGTCGGCCCCCCGCGCGCGGAGCTCCGTCGCGTAATCGCGGGCGCGGATCTGTTGCAGGGCGGCGCCGAGCGCGGTCTCCCTCGTCTCGCCCTCTTCCACGTCGATGGTCTTGAGCTCGAGCACGACGCCGGGCTGCCCGGCCGCCCTGGGGAGCACCATCACATCGTAGCGGCCGAAGCCGGACTCGCGGTTTGATCTCACCTCGTACCGAGGCCCCAGGCTCACGAGGAGGCCGACGATGAAGGCGTGGAACACGCGCTCGGGGTGGTCGCCGCCGGTGTCGTGATAGGAGAGGGTGGTCTTCACGATCCGGGAGAGATAGTGCTCCACCGCGCGCGCGTCGCCGCCGAGGAGCGCCGCGAGCATCCGCTCCACCTCTGCGGAGCCGCCCACGCGGGCCTCTAGCCAGGCTTCCACCATGCCGCGGAGCTCCCCGAGCACCTCCTTGTTCGGCACCCGGAGGCGCGCCCAAGTCCTGCCCTCCTCGACGCGCACCGCCGCGGCGGTCAGATAGCCCGAGAACAGGAGGAAGCTCCAGATCGCGTCGGGATCCTGCGCGACGTCGCGCAGGGCGATGGCCTCCTCGATCCGCTTGTCCACGTCGCCGCCGCGGAGCAGCTCCTCCATCTCCTCGTGCAGGCCCTCCGGGCCGGCGAAGAGGAGGTCGCGCACGAGGTCGGCGGAGCCGGTCGAGACCCAGTAGGGCCGGAGCTGCTTGTCCGCGCTGTCGAGGAAGCTCAGCACCGACCAGGGGTTGTAGATGACCTCGCCGCCGAACAGGTATCCGTCGTACCACGCGCGGATGCCGCTCATGAGCTCCGGCTCGCCGACGCCTTCCGCGAGCGCCTGGACCTCCCGCTCCGTGAAGCCGAAGCGCGTCGCGAACTCGGTCCGGAGGATGGAATAGACGCTGAGGTTGTTGAGGCCCGAGAAGACGCTCTCCTTGGCCACGCGCAGGATCCCGGTGAGGACGCCCTTGAAGAGGGAAGCATTGTCCTTGAGTCCCCCGGAGAGGAGGTTGCGGAAGAACGTCACGGTCTGGCTGTAGTAATGGTTGCTGTAGCCGGCGTGGATGGGGGTGTCGTATTCGTCGATGAGGATCACCACGCGCTCGCGGTGATAGCGCTCCAGGTGACGGGACAGGTCGGCGAGCGCATCCCAGCACTGCACCTCCGTGGCACGGCGGTTCAGGATCGCGGTGAATGCGTCGGCATCGTACGGCCTGAGCGCGCCTTCCGTCAGAAGATACTCGTGCTCTCTGTACGCTCCCGCGAGCACACCGGTCATGGCCGCGAAGCACTGGTCCCAGGAATCCGCCTTCACGTCCTTGAAAGTCAGGAAGATGACCGGATAGCGCTGGCGGTGCGGCCGCGCGATCTCGGACGCCTCGACGGCGAGACCGGCGAAGAGGGGGGATCGGTCCACGTCGCTCTTCTCGAGGAAGTACCGGAGCATCGACAGGTTGACCGTCTTTCCGAAGCGCCGGGGCCTCGGGAAGAGCAGGACCCCGCCGCTGGCCGCCAGGACGTCCTCGATCAGGAGGCTCTTGTCGACGTAGCGATTGCCCCCCTCCCGCAGCTGACGGAAGTCGGACAAGCCGATGGGGAAGCGCGGTCTGCGGGCGTGCACGGCCGGCATTCTACTCGGGCCACGGCGAAGGTCCACGGGATGCGGACGGAGCCGGCGGCCGCTCCGGGCAGATCACATCGACCAGCGGACGCCCAGGGATTGCGGGCTGACGAGCAGCGTCGGCGAGGCGGTCGCGCCCTCGACGGGGACCCGGCGGGCGCCGACGATCATGAGCGGGATGCCCACGCCCGCGCCGATGAGGCCGAGCCCGCCGAGGGCCAGGCCGCCCGCCGTGGAGTTGTCATTGCAAGCCTCGGGGATGGTCCCGCTCTTGTTGTTGCAGACCGCCACGACCGCGATGCCGCCGACGAGCGCGAGCGTGCCGACGCTCGTCAGCACGATGCCTGTCACCATCATCCCGGTGCTGTTCCGCCGGGTCTTCGAGGTCGGCTCGTCCGGGGGCCCCGCCTCGCCGCCGTCCTTGCGCGGGCCCGCGGCGGGAGGCGCATTGCGGAATTCAATGGTGACCGCGCGCGATTCGCCGGGCTCGGTGATGTCGATCTCCATGCGGAACGGGGGCTTGCCGGCGGCGGTGGCCGTGACCTCGTGCCTGCCGGGGTCGATGGGCACGGGGGTGCCCCATTGCGCCATGCCGACGGGCACGCCGTCGCGGGCGATCGCGAGATCCGGGGGCATGCCCTCGGGAGGAACTGCAATGGAGAGGCGGGCGAGCTTGGGCTCGAGCGCGGCGGCGCGCTGGCGGGCGACCTTCTCGCGCTCGGCCTGGCCCGCCGCCTTCGCGGCGCCCGCGACCTCGAGGAAGAGCGACCAGGCGGAGGCGGTCTTTCCGAGCTGCTCATAGCAGCTCGCGAGGTTGAACTGGGTGCCGATGCCGGGGTCGAGCTTCTGGCTCTCCTCGAATTTGGGGCAGGCCTCGGCGAGCTTGCCGGCGGCCATGAGCTTCTTGGCCTCGTCGAAGAGGGCCTGCGCGGCCGCGGGGTTGGCGCGCGCGTCCGCGGCGCCGGCCGCGAGGGCGAGGGAGATCGCGAGCGCGATGCCGCGCGCCCGCCGCGCTGTGCGCTGGGTCATCCGGGGGTCCTCACTTGCGATCATTGAAGAGGTCCGAGCCGCCCGTCGACCTCGGGGGAGGCGGGCGCCTCGTCGACGTGGAAATGGGGGCCGCCGTGGCGGTGGGGGCCGCCGTGGGGAGGGTCGCGGCGGCCGCGGGCGGCGCGTCCGCCGAGGGCGAGGGCGCGGGGCCCGCGGGCAGGACCGGGAGCGCGCCGGGCGCGGGATCCGCGGCGGGGGCGGGCTGCTCGAGCGCGGGGACGTCGCGCTGCCTCGCGTCCAGCCTGGCCTTGCGGCGCGCCCGCAGGGCCGAGAGGGCGATCGCGACGCCCGCGATCAGGGCGAGGGCGGCGACGATCGCGGTGACGACCGAGGCGCGCCGCCTGGCCGGGGCCGGGCCGCTCCACGAGGCGGCGGTGCTCCGCGAGATGCCCGCGCCCATGACCGAGCCCGCGCCCATTGCCGAGCCCGCGCCCGCATCCGTGACCGGGCCCGCGCCCGTGGCCGGGCCCGCGCCCATGGCCGCGCCCGCCGACGTCCCGGAGGGCGGCGTCCCGGCGGCCGCCGAGAACCGGCTCGCGAGGCCGGTCGTGCGCGCCACGCCGGCGACCCGCTCGGCGCTCATCCGCGCCCTCCCGGACACGAAGGGCGCGAGCGCCTCGGCGAGCTCGCCCACGTGCTGGAAGCGCTGCGCCGGGTCCTTCTCCAGGCAGCGCAGGATCACCGCCTCGAGCGCGGGGGGCACGTCCTGCCGCTCGGCCGTGATCCGGGGCGCGGGGGCCTCGACGATCCTCATGCAGAGCTCTGGGATGGTCTCCCCGTCGAACGGCGGCGAGCCGCTGAGCAGCTCGTGCATCACGGCGCCGAGCGCCCAGATGTCGGAGCGCGCGTCGACGTCGCGCGACGAGCGGAGCTGCTCGGGGGACATGTAGAGCGGCGAGCCCATCACCGCCGACGTCTTCGTCATCCGCGGATCGTTCGCGCCCGTCGTGATCTTCGAGATGCCGAAATCGAGCACCTTCACGCACGGCGACCCGTCCGCGCGCCGCGTGAGGAAGAGGTTCGCGGGCTTGATGTCGCGGTGCACGATCCCGGCCGCGTGCGCCTCGGCGAGCGCCTCGCAGGCCTGGAGGACGTATTCGACGACGGCGAGCGGCGGCAGCCGGCCCGCCTCGATCACGCCGGCGAGGTCGCTGCCGGTCAGGTGCTCCATCACCATGTAGGGCGTGCCGTTCGGCAGCGTGCCGACGTCCCGCACCCGCGCGACGTGCTCGCTCTGGATCTTCACCGCGGCCTTCGCCTCGCGGAGGAAGCGCTCGGCGGCCTGCCGCTGCCGTGCGGCCTCCGGCAGCATGAGCTTGATCGCGACCCTCTCGTCGAGGTGGATATGCGTGGCCGCCACGACCACGCCCATCCCGCCCGCGCCCAGCACGCGCTCGACGCGGTACTTGTCCGCGAGCACCTCGCCCACCCGCACCACCCCGGCGACCTCGTCGGCGAGCGTGGGCTGGCTGGCGCTCATGGCTGGAACGGCCTCGAAATCAAGGGCCGACGTGGCCCGCCCCGCCGGGGCCGACCATCGCGGCGACCCAGTCGGTCAACGGCACGCCGTCGACCGTCGTGCTGTAATACGAGTCGTCGCCGAGGTACGTGTGCTGCGTGCTCGCCCGGAGATACGTCGCCCAGGCCGGCGACGCGCCGATGTAATTGTCCCGGAGATCGAGGAGCCCGGCAGCGTACGTGGCCCCGGGCATGTTCGGAGGGATCACCGAGTCGATCTGGGCGCAGCTGTTCTCGCCGAAGCCGAAGAACATCCGGATGGTGCTGTCCTGATCCGAGGAGATCAGGCCCAGGCGGCCGGCCGGGTACTTGTTCGCGAGGAACGTGATGTAATTGATCATGCCGCCGCCGCCCGGAGGCGAGCAATCGAGGCAGTCGGCCGGGAACGTGGAGTTCAGGTCCCAGAGCTGCCGCCAGCGATCCTGGAGGCAGGGCGCGAGGGTCGAGTCGGCCATGATCGGTCCGGAGTCGTCGATGAGCCGGACGGGTCGCGGGCAGAAGGCCTGGGCGATGCGGTCGTAGTTGAAGGCGGCGCCGAAGCCGCCGGCGCTCGTGCCCGTGAGCAGCACCTCGGTGACGTTCGGGAACGTGGGGACGATCCGCTTGAGGTCGAATCCAACGTTCGCGTAGCCGACGAAGGACTGGTTGCTCGGCGACCCGAAGCCCGGGACGTCGACGCCCGTGGCGTTCCCGGCGTGGACGTCGCCCGTGCAATAGGGGATGAAGACGAAGTTCCAGTCGCGGACGGGGTTGTCGACATTGTTCGGATCGAAGATGCCCTGCTGGCCCCCGCCGCCGGCGAAGTTGTTGAAGTTGTTCTGGCTGAACGAGCTCGGGTTGGTGCCGCACGACAGGGAGTTGAAGCAGGCGCCCCCGCCTTGCAGGAAGATGACGAGCTTGTCGGAGCTCGGATTGAGCCGCACGCCGAATCCGGTCGTCGACCCGTTGCGGCAATGCGTCTCGGGGACGGGGACCCAGGTCCACTGGCCGGGGTCGGCTGCCACGGGCTGGCCGTCGAAAGGCCCCTCCGGCGTGCAGACCGGCCCGCCGCCCCCGCCGCCGCCCTGGCCGCCGCCGCCCTGGCCGCCGCCGCCCTGGCCGCCGCCGCCGCCGGAGGACGACGTGGTGGTCGAGGCGCCGCCGGCCCCGTCGCCGCCGCTGCCGCCGGTGCCGGAGGTCGAGGTCGTCCCGCCGATGGGGACGTCCGTGTCGTCGCCGCAGCCGATGGCGGCGCCGCCGAGGAGGAGAATGGAAATGGCCCCGATCGCTGCAAGACAAGCGCGCATGGGCGCGATGGTACGCGGAAACCGCGCCGCAGCTCAACAAGCCTGGCCGCTGCCCCCTCGGCCGGACGCTGTCGCTCGCCCAGACGTCGCCGCTCCCCCCAGGGCGCGCAGGGGGCGAAGCCCCCCCTCGGCGGTCGGCCGTGCTGGCCGGGCGCACTTGCCGGCCGGAGGTCGGGTGGGCACGGCCCGGCAAGCGCGCCTGATGCCGCCCGTCGGGTTGACGGTCCGGTGAACGAATCTAGTTTCCGTTCACCGGTTCACGGGGCCGGCCTCCCGCGCATGCGGCGCGGGGCTGCGGGCTCCCCGACCGACCTCGACCGAAGGTGCCCATGAGCCAGTCGCGTGGCGGCGCCACCGCGCCCCTTTCCCCGTTCCCGCTGCTCCCACTCCGCACCGGCGTGCTCTTCCCCGGTACGTCCATCACGCTGCCGGTCGGGCGCAGCCGATCGGTCGCCCTCCTGAACGCGGTCCGCGCGGGGGATCTCGTGGGCGTCGTGGCCCAGCGGGACGCCAAGATCGAGGAGCCGCGCCGCGCCGACCTGCAGGACATCGGGACGTTCGCGCGCGTCGTGGACGTGGCGCGGGTCTCGAGCGGCGGCTACCGGCTGACCCTCGAGGGGCTGTCGCGCTTCGCGCTGACCGCCCTCGTGCAGCACGACCCGTACTGGCTCGCCGAGGGCGCGCTCGCGCCCGAGTACCCGGGCGATCCCGACGAGGCGCGCGTGCTCGCGACCGCGCTGCGGGACCGGGCGCGCGAGCTCGGCGCGCGCACGGGCGGCGCCCTCGCGGACGTCGCGGGGTCGAAGGCCGAGCCTGGCCCGTTCGCGGATCAGGTCGCCTCGGCGCTCGGCCTGAGCACCGAGAAGGAGATGATGGTGCTCGCGGAGCTGCGCGTGCCCGACCGGCTGCGGCTCGTGGCCGAGCTGCTGAAGGAGGCCGTCGTGCTCGCCGACATGAAGCGCAAGGCCGACGCCGATGTGCGCCGCGAGGTCGGCAAGGCGCAGCGCGACGCGATCCTGCGCGAGCAGATCCGGGCGCTGCAGCGGCAGCTCGGCGACGGGGACGAGGGCGACGAGCTGTCGCTCCTGCGCAGGCGCCTCGACGACGCGGGGCTGCCCGAGGAGGCGCGCGCGGTCGCGGATCGCGAGCTCCGGCGGCTGGAGGCGATCTCGCCGCAGCAGGCCGAGCACGCGGTGATCCGCACCTACCTGGAGTGGATCGCGGATCTGCCGTGGAGCAAGCGCGCGGGGGCGGGCGCGGGGCCCGGGGCGGAGGGCGCGCCATCACGTGGAGCGCGACCCGGAGCCCCGGATGTCGACACGGGGGAGGCGCCGGCCATCGATCTGGACGCGGTGGCGAGGAAGCTCGACGAGGACCACCGCGGGCTGGAGGACGTGAAGCGCAGGATCCTGGAGCACATGGCCGTGCTGAAGCTCGCCGGCCGGACGCGCGCGACGATCCTCTGCTTCGCCGGCCCGCCGGGCGTGGGCAAGACGTCGCTGGGCCAGTCGATCGCGGACGCGACGGGCCGCCCGTTCGTGCGCATCTCGCTGGGCGGGGTGCACGACGAGGCGGAGCTGCGCGGCCACCGGCGCACGTACGTGGGCGCGCTGCCGGGCCGGATCGTGCACGCGATGAAGAAGGCCAAGGCGAAGAACCCGGTGATGCTGCTCGACGAGATCGACAAGCTCGGGAGCACCTGGCGCGGGAACCCCGAGGCGGCGCTGCTCGAGATCCTCGATCCGGAGCAGAACCGGACGTTCGTGGACCATTACCTCGAGCTGCCGTTCGATCTGTCGGAGGTGCTGTTCATCTGCACGGCGAACGATCTGAGCGCGCTGTCGCCGCCGCTCCGGGACAGGCTGGAGGTGATCGAGCTGTCGGGCTACACGCCCGACGAGAAGGCCGCGATCGCGCGGTCGCACCTCATCCCGAAGCACCTCAAGGAGCACGCTATCGAGCCGGAGGCGCTGACGATCACGGACGCGGCGCTCGCGGCGATCATCCGCGACTACACGCGGGAGGCGGGCGTGCGGCAGCTCGGGCGCGAGCTGACGAAGCTGTGCCGCGCGGTGGCCCTGGAGGTGGTGCGCGCGGCCGACGCGAAGGTGCCTCACCTCCGCGTCGACGCGGGCGATCTCGGGAAGTACCTCGGCAAGGTGCGGTTCTTCAGCGAGGTGGCCGAGCGGACGAGCGTGCCCGGCGTGGCGACCGGGCTGGCCTGGACGCCGGTGGGCGGGGACATCCTGTTCATCG